>NZ_JBFTJJ010000010.1:0-196349 GCF_056395365.1 Variovorax sp. 10L421 | reverse complement strand
ATGTTGCCGGCCGCGCCGTTGCTGCTTTCGCTGGGCGCGCGGTCGAGCTTGTCGACCAGCGTGCGCACCAGCGCCACGCGCGCCGGATTGGCCGCGCGCAGGATCAATGAGTTGCTGCGCGGATCGGCCAGCAGCGTGGTGCGGAACGAGGCATCCGTCGCCCCGGGTGCTGCGCCGCCCGGGGCGGCGGCACTGCCGCCGTCGACCAGGCGCTGCACCAGCGGCACCATGTCGGTGGCGACCGAGTGCTTGAGCTGGATGACTTCGATGTCGGACGCGTTCGGCACGTCGAGCGAGGCGATGATGCGCGCCAGCCGGCGCATGTTGTCGGCGTAGTCGGTGATCACGAGCGAGTTGTTGCCCGGGTTCACGTTGATGGTGTTGTTCGGCGGAATCAGCGGGCGCAGCACCGGCAGCAGGTTGTTCGGCGACTCGTAGTTGAGGCGGAAGATCTGCGTGACGATCTGGTTGCTGCCGCTCGACGCGGTGGCGCTGATGGAGGTGTTGACGGTGCTGCTCTGCAGCTTGGCGTCGGCCTCGGGCACCACCTTGTAGAGGCCGTCGGCCTCGACCACCGCGAAGCCCTGCAGGCGCAGTGCCGAGGCGAACTGGTTGAAGGCGGCGGCCGGCTGGATCGCGCGGTCGGTGACCAGGTTCATCGTGCCCTTGACGCGCGGGTCGACCACCACGTCGCGGCCCGTGACCACCGCCATGGTGCGGGCCACGGCCTCGATGTCGGCATTGGCGAAGTTCAGCGTGATCGGCTCGCCGCGGCGCGGCGCGTCGCCGGTCTGCGCGAACGCGGCGGGCGCGCCTTGCAGGAACGTGGCGGCGATCAGCACGCGCACGGCGAGTGCGACGGTGCCGGTCGAAAACAGTGGCTTCATCATGAGGGTCAACCCAGGGTGATGATCGAACGTGCGTTGACGCGCCGTCCGATGATGTTCAACAAATTGGAAAGCGCGTCTTCGCGGCCGGGTGCGGCACTGGCTTCGCCGTTGAAGCGGAAGGACGTGCCGCTCCAGCTGCCGCTGCCGTTCAGTTCGAGGCTGCCCTCGCGCGTGCTCAGCAGCAGCGTGGGACGGGAGCCGCCTTCGAGCGTGAGCCGGTAGCTGCCCATCGGCCGCAGGGTCGACAGGCTGGAGGAGACGTCGGTCGCGTCGAGCGTGGCCTGCCCGGCGATGCGCAGCGCCGGCCCGTCCCACTGCATCGAGAAGGCCTTGGTGGAGAGATCGAGCGCACCTTCGAGCTTGAGCGTGTTCCAGGGCGCACCCAGGCCGGTGAGCAGGGTGGCGGGCCAGCGCGAGCGGCTGTCCTGCCATGCCAGCTGCATGCCCCCGGCGCGCGGGCTGGCCTTGAGTTCGAGCGGCTGCTCGGCGCAGCAGGGCAGGTCGAGGCTGGCGGAAATGCCGCTCCAGCCCGGGCGCATGCGCCAGTGCAGCAGCCCGGGCAGCGACACCGCCTGGGTGCCGCCGGCGCCGCTGGCGAGCACCACCGCGGCCGTGCCGTTCCAGACGGTGCCGCGCGGGTTGGCCAGCACGAGGCGGCCATGGCTCCAGTTCGACAATGCCGCCGACAGCCAGCGCGCCGGCGCGAACAGCGCCACCGCCAGCAGCGCGCCCATCGCGAGGCCGAGCAGGGCCCAGCGCCAGCCGCGGCGCGGCCTGGGTTCGGAGATCGGGGGGCGGGTCAGCATGCGGGCTTGCTGTTGCTGCTCATCGTGCCGCGGGCAGCGCCATGACGATGGTGCCGTCCCAGCGGACCTGCGGCGTCGTCGGCGCATCCTTGCCACCGGATGGCGGCGGTGGCGCGGCGGCGGGGGCGCGCGTCAGGTGGACTTCGCGCGGCACTGCATGCGCGTTGCCGCGGGCCTGGCCGAGCCATTGGGCGACGCTGGCCGCGGGCGCCGCGCGCAGCGAGACGGTGGCGGCGCCGTCGCCGCCGGCCGTCATGAGCTGCGCGTTGCCGGCGCCGAGGCTGTCGCGCACCGAGGCCTCGAGCGCGCGCAGCGCGTCATCGCGGTTCAGGCGCGGCTGCGACTGCAGCGCCTTCGCGCGGTCCTGCAGGGTGGCCATCTGCTGCAGCTGCGCGTCGAGCTGCGCGTGTTCGGCCGGTGCCGCGGCCAGTGTGCGCAGCGCGGGCGCGAGCACGATCCACCACAGCAATGCCAGCGCCACGAGCGCGGCGGCGGCGGCGACCATGCGGCGCTCGCGCGCTTCGAGGGTGGCCCAGCGGGCCTTGAGCTGTTCGCTGAAATTCATCGGGCGGCCTCGGCCTGTGCCTGCACGAGCAGCAGGTCGCCTTCGGTGCGCACGTTGTAGCCGCGCGGCGCCATGGCATGGGTGATCTGCGACACCTCCGAGGGCTGCAGCCCGAGGCCGCGCAGGCGCAATTGGCCGGCGCTGAAGTCGACGGCGCTCGGCACCTTGCCGGGCGGGAGGGCGGCGGCGAGCGCGCCGACCATGGGTTCGAAGTCGCTGCCCGCCACGTCGCCCACGGCCTGCTGCAGCGCGGCGACTTCGCGCTGCATCTGAAGCGGCGCGTCGACCACGATCTTCACCGAGGGGAAGGTCTGGGTCAGCATGGTCTTGGCGGCCTGGCGTTTCGATTCGAGCGCATTGCGCTCCTTCCAGGCCCAGGCGTTGAGGCCGATCAATTGGGTGAGCAGCAACACGACAACGCCCCAGCGCGCGGCGCGCCACTCGGGCGCATAGCGCAGTGTTTGCAGGACCGACGCGAATTTCTTGCCGGCGCGCGCGCGGCCGGTCGCGGCGAGGTCGAACTGTGCGAGCTCCCAGGGCGTGCGCGCGGCCTGCAGCCAGCGCTGTGGCGATTGAACGATGGGCACGCGGCGTTCGAGCAACTGCTCGGCTGCTTCGGCCACGGCGGGCTCGGTGGTGATGACGGCGGTGTCCAGCGGCAGGCCGCCAGACAGCGCCAGCCCCGCGCCGGCCAGCGGCAGCGAGACCACGCCGTCGGCATCGCACACCGTGAGCTGCGGCGCCTCGGGCTCGCCCGTGACCAGCAGCAGCGGCGGGCCGTCGACCGGCTGCGGCGCGAATTCGGGAACGATGCGCACCACGCGCCGGCCGGCTGCTTCGAGCCCTTGCACGACGCTGCGCAGCCAGATGCGGTTGCAGGCCGCAACCCACACGGGCGCGCCGGCCTTGGCGTCGGGTTCGAGCGCGAAGTGCAGGACCTCGGGTTCGTCGAGCAGGTGTTCTTCGAGCAGGCCGTCGAGCACCGCGCGCAGCTTCGATGCGCTGCCCATGCTGCCCTTGGGCAGCGTGACGCGGTGCCACGAGAGCGCGGCGGAAGGAATGCCGAGCATGACCTCCGCGCCCGAGGGCAGCAGGGCCAGCAACGCGCGGCCCTGGCTGCGCAACGCAATGCCGTCGTCGCCTGCCTGGGCCCAGTCGTACTCGCCCGCGGCATCGGCCGGAGGGAGGGAGGCAATGAGCAGCAGGGGGGTCATGTGGGTCTTGGAAAAGCCGGTGATTGTAGGTGGGGGCCGACAGGTTGGTGCTCTTGTTTCGATAGCGTGTCGCGCAGGTGTGACGCGTGTCGGAAGGCTTTTTGTCTACAAGTAGTGCATTGAAATCAGGGTTTGACCGGGGTGTTCGTTGCGCCGGCGCCGCGGGTGCGCCAGATCGTCGTCACCGTGACACCGCTGCGCTGTAGAAGCGAGCGCTCCTCGACGTAGGTGCGGTCGAGCCGCAGCTTGCCGTAGACCTCGAAATACTGCGTGCCCACGCCGTGCTGCGCCGCGTTGAAGGGCGCGCTGCCGCTGGGCAGCGCGGCGTTGGCGGCGGCGATGTCCTTGAAGAAGGCGCGCGCGCGGCGCTCCACCAGCTGGCGCGCGCTGGCGATGTTGAGCGACTCCATGCTGGCGCTGATGGCCTCGGCGCTCGCGGTGTTGAGGTTGAGCGTGGTCTTCACCGGCAGGATCGTCACGTACGGTTCGAGCGCGGCGGCGGTCGAGGACGACAGGCCGACCCACACCAGTTGCGAGACCTGTTGCGGCATCAGCGGCGCGGCGCCGGAATCGCCGCTGCTGCCGTCGGTCGCGGTGCCCATGGCAAGGGCCGCCGCGAGGCCTGTGGTCATCTGGCTCAACTCCGACGCCGGCAGGCCCAGCAGGTTGAACAACCGGGTGAAGGTGGCAACGCTCGCGGGCACCGGCTTGCCGTTGTCGACCAGCGAGAGCACGTTGAGCTTGGACTGCGCGTCGACGATGCGGCCCGAGAGAAAGGCGTCGGGCAACCCTTCGAGGCTGTCGCTCGACACGTTCTTGTCGGCGGACAGGAAGCTCGTGAGCCGTGCTTCCTCGAGCGGTACGGCCCAGGGCTCCGCCAGGTGGTCGGGGCCGCCGGTGCGGCCGTCTTCGCCGAGGATCAGGCGCGACCAGTCGAGCGCGCCGACCAGCACCCAGGCGGCCTGCACGCGTGCGCGCTCGGCGCCTTCGACTTCGGCAGAGCGCCATTGCTGCCACAGTGCCGCGGCGGCGAAGGTGGCCACCAGCATCACGGTCAGCATCGCGGCGAGCAGGGCGGCGCCGGCCTGGTGCTTTTTCTTGTTCGCTGCCGTCATGACGATTTCGGCGCTCCCACGGTCGGCCTGACCCAGTCGCGCGTGAGCGTGCCCGCGAGGCCGTCGCCGGGCGGCAGCGTGATGACGAGGCGCACACCGTCCGGCATGGCGACGACGGGGCCCGCGGGGTTGCTGGGGTTGGGCGCGGCGGTGGGCAACTGGCCGGCAGGCGCCCAGACGTTGTCGCGGAAGTAGTAGAGCTGCCAGCTGCTGGCCGGCACCAGCGGCACGTCGTTGTAGCCGCCCGAACCCGAGCCGCCGTCCTGCGCCCAGGCGGCCGCGAGGTTCCAGGCCTGCTGCCAATCGCCGCGCGTGGTGAAGGGCTGCGACTGCCAGCGCCGCCAGCGCACGCCGTCGGGGCCGGACTTCAGCGTCCAGGCCACCACCTGCACCGATGGCGCCGCATCGTCGCTGCCGCGGCGCGTGAGCCGCAGCGCGCGGCCGTCCCAGTCGATCGGACGGGTCTGCGCGAGCGGGGTCACGGCATCGAGGTCGGCGCCCCACTGCGCGAGCGTGGCCTGCAGCGTGAGGACGGCGTCGGCGCGCTGCTGGTTCTGCAGGGTGGCGCGCGACATGCTGTCGAGCCCGCGCCAGCTCACGAGCGAGAGCAGCGCCATCACGGCGATGGCAACGAGCAGCTCGATCAGCGTGAAGCCGCGCGGTGCGGTGGCTTTGGCGCGTTGCATCAGTAGCGGCCCACCACGGTGGAGATGCGCAGGATCGGCGCGTCGGCTTCGTCGCGCACCTGCACGTCGACACGGCGGAAATTCGGGTTCAGCGTGGCGACGGTCGAGGTCGTCACGTTGAACGTGACGCCGGCCTGCAGGCAGATCGACCCGGAGTCGCCGATCGCCGGCATCTGCCGCGAGAGGCGAGCCTTGGCGAGTTCGTTCTCGGCGCACAGGTCGGCCAGCACGAGGTTGGACTGGCGCTGCGCATTGCGCGTGAGCGACATGGTGGCCTGCGAACCCGCGGCCAGTGCCAGCGCGACGATGCCGAGCGCGATCAGCACTTCGATCAGCGTGAAGCCGCCTGCGCGCGGGGACGAAGCAGGGTGCCGCGAGCTCATTGCACCGCCGAGACGGTGAAGGGGCGAACCCCGTCGGTCGCGATGCGCAGCGCGCGTGCGGGCGGTCCGGCGGAATGGAGCATGACCTGCTGCGCCGCAATGATCGGATCGGGCCCGAGTTGCAGCGCCGGAACCGGCGTGCCGTTGGAAAGCTCGGCCTGTGCGGTGATGCCCTCGGCGGCCCATCCGCTGGGCAGCGCACCCGGCGGAAGGCCGTCGAACACGAAGCTGCCTTCGACTGGCCGCCACCTCACCACGATGCCGCTGGCGCGCGATTGGGCACGGGCCGATTCGAGCAGGGCGGCGAGCCGGTCGGCCTCGCGGTCGAGCTTGGCGGCGCTGGTGTCGCGAATCGCGAAGCTCACGGCGGCAGTGGCCATCGCGATGATGGCGATCACCACGATCAGCTCCAGCAGCGTGAAGCCGCAGGCCGGGCGGGTGTGGCGGCGTGGGAACCGGTTGCGGCGCGGCGCGCCAGTGCCGCTATTGCCAGCTGCCGATGTCGGCATTCTTGCCCTCGCCGCCGCTCTGGCCGTCGGCGCCGAAAGAGAGCACGTCGATCTCGCCCTTGATGCCCGGGTTCATGTACTGGTACGGATGGCCCCAGGGGTCGTTGGGCAGCTTCTCCACGTAAGGCTTCCAGTTGGGGGCAGCGGGGCCCGTGGTCGGACGCGTGAGCAGCGCCTGCAGTCCCTGCTCGGCGGTGGGGTAGCGCTGGTTGTCCAGGCGGTAGAGCTTGAGCGCCTGCATCAGGTTGTTGATGTCGGTCCGGGCGGCCGTCACGCGCGCGTCGTCGGCGCGCTCGATCACGTTCGGCACGATCAGCGCCGCCAGCACGCCGATGATGACCAGCACCACCATCAATTCGATCAGCGTGAAGCCGCGTTGGGCGGTGCGGGTGGCGGCTCGAAGGAGTTTGTTCATAGGTTGGGCGGACATGATTCGGAAGGCGCGCTGCATGATAATCCGCGCCCATGACAAGTCCTTACTCCGCCGCCCGCTGGCATGCCCCACTTGCTACGACCGGGCTTTGGGCGTTGGCGGCCGGCGCTGCCGTGTTCTGGGCGCTGCGCCTGGCTTCGCCGGCGCAGGCCGTGGCAGCGGCGGCGACGATGCCGCGGCCTTCGGTGGCGGCCGATTCGGATTCGGTGGCACGGCTGCTGGGCGTGCTGCCCGCGTCCCGTACGGCAGCGGTGGCGCCCGAGGCGGCCAGCCGTTTCGCCCTGTCGGGCGTGGTGGCAGACCCTTCGCAGCAGGGCGCCGCGCTGATCTCCATCGACGGCAAGCCGCCGCGGCCGTTCCGTGTCGGCTCGGCGGTCGGCGACAACTATGTGCTGCAGTCGGTGGGCCTGCGCTCGGCGACCATCGGCGCACGGGCCGACGGGCCGGCGGCATTCACGCTGCAACTGCCGGTGCGTGCGCCGATCAGCGTTTCCAGCCCGGGGTTGCCGGCGGTGCCGATGGCTCTGCCGGCCGGGCCTCTGCCCGCGACGATGCCGGCCGTGGTGGCCCCACCGCAATTGCAGCAGCAGCCACAGCAGCCGGTTGGCCCGCTGCAGCAGCCTGCAGCGATGGCGCCGCCGCAGCAGGCGCCCGCGCAGTAGCTTTTTCAGGCCTGCAGGAACAGGCGGTAAGCGGGGTTGGCCGTTTCCTCGACGTAGGGATAGCCTAGCGTTTCGAGGAAGGCGTCGAACTCGGCGGCTTCGCCGGACGGCACCTGCAGGCCCACGAGGATGCGGCCGTAGTCGGCGCCCTGGTTGCGGTAGTGGAACAGGCTGATGTTCCAGTTCGGCCGCATCAGGCTCAGGAACTTGAGCAGCGCACCGGGACGCTCGGGAAACACGAAGCGCAGCAGGCGCTCGTCGTGCGCAAGGCCGGTGCGTCCGCCCACGAGGTGCCGTAGATGTTCCTTCGCGAGCTCGTCGTGCGTGAGGTCGAGCGCGTCGAAGCCGTGCTCGTTGAAGGTCCGCGCGATGACGGCCGACTCTCCGCGCGCCGAGGTCGTGAGGCCGACGAACACGTGCGCCTTGGCCGCGTCGCTGATGCGGTAGTTGAACTCGGTCACGTTGCGCGGTGCGCCAGCGCCGCCCAACGCAGCTTCGGCATCGCTCGCGGGCATCTCGCCGACCAGTTCGCAGAAGCGGCGGAAGCTGCCGCGCTCCTCGGGAATGGTGACGGCGAACAGCGCCTCGCGTTCTTCGCCGACCTCGGCGCGCTCCGCGACGAAACGCAGCCGGTCGAAGTTCATGTTGGCGCCGCACAGGATGGCCGCGTAGGTCTCGCCGTGGCGGCCGTGCTGCGCAACGTACTCTTTGATGGCCGCGACCGCCAATGCACCCGCCGGTTCGACGATGCTGCGCGTGTCCACGAAGACGTCCTTGATGGCGGCGCACACGGCATCGGTGTCGACCGCGATGTATTCATCGACCAGTTCGCTGGCGATGCGGAAGGTTTCCTCGCCGACCAGCTTGACGGCCGTGCCGTCCGAGAACAGGCCGACGTCGGGCAGGTTCACGCGCTGGTGCGCGGCGACCGATTGCATCATCGCGTCGGAGTCGTTCATCTGCACGCCGATCACCTTGATCTCGGGACGCACGGCCTTGATGTAGTTGGCCACGCCGGAGATCAGGCCGCCTCCGCCGATCGCGACGAACACGGCATCGAGCGGGCCCTGGTGCTGTCGCAGGATTTCCATTGCGATGGTGCCCTGGCCGGCAATGACGTCGGGGTCATCGAAGGGATGAACGAAGGTCAGGTTTTGCTGTGCCTGCAATTCGAGCGCGTGCAGATAGGCATCCGAATAGCTGTCGCCGTGCAGCACGATTTCGCCGCCGAAGCCGCGCACCGCATCGATCTTCAATTTGGGCGTGGTCACCGGCATCACGATCACCGCGCGCGTGCCGAGCTTGCGTGCACCCAATGCAACGCCCTGCGCGTGATTGCCGGCCGATGCGCAAATAACGCCGCTCGCCAATTGCGCAGCACTCAGGTGCGCCATCTTGTTATAGGCGCCGCGCAGCTTGAAGCTGAAGACCGGCTGCTGGTCTTCGCGCTTGAGCAGCACGGTGTTGCCCAGCCGTTCGCTGAGCGCGCGCGCTTTCTCAAGTGCGGATTCGACGGCAACGTCGTAGACCCGGGCGTTGAGAATTTTTCTGAGATAGTCGGCGGGCGTCAGCGCCGGATTAACAGGTGCATTGCGCACGGTTTTTTCCAAGGGAGTTTTCATTTGCTAACTGTCGATGATAAGAGGCATCGGGATTGCATGCGGGCATGACATGGACACAAATGTCATAAACCTCTTCAGCAACGCTCCAGCCGCAAATGATTCAGGTTTTTTTGGACGCACCTGTCCACCGGCCCCGGCGGCCGCCAATCAGTTCACAATTGAAAAAAATCTGTTATCAATTTCTGTCAGTGATCTTTCGAAAGGGTTGATGCAGGCCGAGGCTGCGCGGGTTCGGCGAAACGAAATCGGCCGCCCCACGTGGCAGGTGATGGGCAACAGATTGCGTGCGCACATCGTTCCGCTGCTGGGTGATGTGCCGGCGCAGTCGTTTGCAACGTCCGACGCACAACGCTTGATCGATCGCCTCGGAGAACGGGGCTTCAGCAGCACGACGATTGCGCAGTACCTCGTGCTGTTGCGCAAGGTGGTGATGCATGGCGTGCACATCGGCGTGCTTCGCGATGTGCCCGCATTTCCGAAGGTCAAGGTGCGCAGCCAGCCGCGCGGCAGCTTCAGCGTTGCGGAGTACCGGGCGATCACCAGGACCGCGCGCAGCCTGCGCGGGCACGCGCATCCGGTGCTCGACCAGCTTGCGGCGGGCGAACGCTTCTGGATTGCGCGCGAACTGCTCGCCATGCCCGACGAGCTGCCCTGGCTGATCCGCTGGATGGTGAATACCTTCGTGCGTCCGAGCGACATCAAGCTCATGAAGCACAAGCACATCGAGATCGTTCGGAGCAAGCACGTCTATTTGCGCATGAACCTGCCGGAGACCAAGCGGCACAGCCAGCCGATCGTGAGCCTGCGGCCGGCGGTGCGGGTCTACGAATGCTTGCTCGCTCATCGCCGCGAACATGGCTTCGGCGCGGCGGACGACTATCTCTTTCTGCCGCAGTTGAAGAACCGCGAGCACGCGCTGGCCGTGCTCAACTTTCTTTTCCATTGGGTGCTCGAGGAGAGCGGCCTTGAAAAAGGACCGCTGGGTCAGTCGAGGACGCTCTACTGCCTGCGCCATACCGCCATCACGCTGCGGCTGTTGTACGGCCAGGGAATCGACATGCTGACCTTGGCACGCAATGCGCGAACGAGCGTCAACATGGTCGAACGTTTCTACGCTTCGGTTCTGAGCGGAGAAATGAATGTGGGGCTGCTGCAAAGCAGACGCGGCCGCGCGAGTTGAGAAGAAAAGCAAAAAAACCGCCCGGCATGAGCTGGGCGGCTTGACACTGAATTGACTCGAACTGGCTGCTGCCAGCATCGGGATCAGACTCTGTCAAAAGGCGTGGCGAATGCCGAAGTCGTAGCCGGTCGAGGTCTTCGGGGTGAAGACGTTGGCTGCGTTGTTGTAGAAGACCGGGCCGCCAACCGTGTAGCCAGCACCGTTCTTGTTGCTGACACGAGCGATCGTTGCGTACAGGGCCGTGCGCTTCGACAGGTTGTGCACGTAGCCGAGTGCCAGCTTGTTGGCCTTCTTGTCCGGTGTGTCGAAGTACGGATTGTTATCGTCCGTCTTGTACTTCACGGCCGAATACGATGCACGGATCAGGCCGGCACCCACGGGGGCCGTCACACCCACCAGCCAGCCGTTGAGCTTGTCCGATGCCATCGCAGCCGGCCGGACGAAGAAGTCGCCGTCGATGTCGGTCTTCCGCTTGGCTCGAGACAGTTCGCCGAAGAGCTTCACGGGGCCGAAGTCATACGAAGCGCCGAGGTTGAAGGTGTTGACCTTGGTGGTCGTGCCGGCGTAGTAGTCGTCGCCCACGGTGCTGCTGCCGTAGGCGGCTGCAACGTCCAGGGGGCCGTTGGCGTAGCCGAAACGTCCACCGACATAGCGACCGGTGCGCGAATTGTTAGCCGCATGAGGCGTAGCCAAGCCAGGGCTGTACTTGTCCTTCTCATGGAAGGCGTACTGCAATTGGCCATAGAAACCACCCAGGTTCGACGGCAGGAAGTAGCCGATGGAATTGCCGGTGCGGGTCGGGTTGCCAAAAGCGCCGGTGGCCGTTTGGATCAGGTTGGTGCCGACGCCGCTGGCGCCGAACGGGTCGAACACGCTGTTGTTCCAGAACGTCGGGGTGTAGTCGCGGCCGAGGCGGACTTCACCGAAACCGCCCGACAGGCTCACGGTCGAACGGCGAGAGAAGGTTGCAACACCTTCCGAGCCGTCGTCGTTCTTGATCGGAGCTTCGAGCCAGAAGCTGGCCGCCAGGCCGCCGCCGAGGTCTTCCGTGCCACGGAAGCCCAGTTTGCTGGAGTTGTAGGCCGAGTTGGCCAGTTCGCGGCGGCTGACCCTGACGCTGCCCTGGTTCAGGTAGAACGGGTTGTAAGCGACTGGGAAGCCGAGGGCGTTGTACGTCACGCCGTTGTTCAGGTCGCGTGAGCTGTTCGAGTAGCCGCTGATCGACGCGTCGACCACACCAAACAGCGTGACGGACGATTGGGCCGAGGCAACACCGGCAACAGCCAGGGCAGCCAGAGCAACTACCCTTTCGGCGCGAAAACTAGAGTGGCGCCGAGCCGGCCAGGGGCTGAAAAGAAAAAAGCCCCGAGCTTTGCAGCTCGGGGCTAAATCCACCAATTGGAAGGGTGGAGGAGACAACTGGGTGCGCACAACCAAGTGCGCAATGAAATAAAGTATATCTATTGTTTGTTGCGTTGCAACAAGCGAGTGATGCTTTTCCCACACACAAAGGGAGGCCGGCGTGTATTTTTGCCCGGCATCTCAGACTTGGAACCCCGAAAACCATGGAATGCACAGTGAGTTGGACCGGCGACGCAGGCACGCGATCGGCCATGGGCTTCGTTGCCGAGACAGGCAGCGGCCACGTCCTGATGATGGACGGCGCCCCCGATGCCGCGAAACCCGAGAACGGCGGGCAGAACCTCGCCGCGCGGCCGATGGAGACCGTTCTTGCCGGCACCGGCGGATGCACCGCCTACGACGTCGTGCTGATACTGAAGCGCGGACGCCATCGCGTCGAGCGCTGCAGCGTCAAGCTCACCAGCGAGCGCGCGGAAAAGGATCCCAAGGTCTTTACGAAGATCCATATGCACTTCACTGTGGCGGGCAAGGGAATTCCGGCCTCCGCCGTGGAACGCGCAATTGCACTGAGCCACGAAACCTACTGCTCTGCCAGCATCATGCTGGCGAAGACTGCCGAGATCACTACCAGTTTCGATCTGATCGAAACTTGAGCGAATGGCCTAGATGCGGTGCGCTACCGTGGTCATCACGCGGGAAGCCACACGCATCAGGGCCTTGGCTGGCGCGGGGAGTTCCGCTGCGCCGGCGTCGACAGCCTGTGACGCGTGGCGGGCTTCGTCGAGCTTCATCTGCTCGACCACTGCCTTGGAGGCGCTGTCTGCGGGCGGGAGGCGGCCAAGGTGGCTTTCCAGGTGGGCCTCTACCTGACGCTCGGTTTCCGCAACGAACCCCAGGCTCAGCGAGTCCCCGAGGCGGCCCGCAACCAAGCCGAAGCCGAAGGCGCCCGCATACCAGAGAGGGTTCAGGAGCGACGGGCGTGCGCCCAGTTCGTCCAGACGCTGTCGGGTCCAGGCCAGATGATCGGTCTCCTCGTGCGCCGCCTCGATGAAATGGGCGCGCAGCGCAGGGTCGCGCGCCACGGCCGCCTGGGCCGTGTAAAGCGCCTGTGCACAGACTTCGCCGACGTGGTTCACCCGCATCAGCGCGCCGGCCTCCCGGCGTTCCGCTTCACTCAGTTCGCTGGGCGCCAATGAGGGGGCGGGCGTCGCCCGCGTGGCATGGGGGCGCGCGAAAAGGGTGCGCAACGCCGCGTCTGCCGCGGCCAGGACGGAGTCGGTCATGAGTGTCATGCGCCTATTTGAACGCACATGCGAAATGCCATGCGGAAGCCTTGTCACATTTCACATGGTGGTGCGTGCCAAGGCCTAAGTCCTTTGTTGCAGGCGTGCAACGAAACGCGCGGGCCATCCAAGATTTCGGGCGAATTGTTTTGCCCTGCCGCATCGGCTCTGGTGCAATAGCATCAACTTCCCAAAAGGAGGTTGGCCCGGGGTCCGGTGGGAGCACAAAAGTGCCAGTCACGGTGAGCCCTTCGCACCGGAGCCCTATGTTTAACCTTGGAGAAACTTGCAATGAAAAAATCTCTAGTTGCTCTGGCTGCCCTGGCTGTTGCCGGTGTTGCCTCGGCTCAGTCGTCCGTCACGCTGTTTGGTGTGGTCGACGCGTCGATCAGCGGCTACTCGAACACCGCCCGCGACAACCGCGCGACCGTGTTCCCCAACGCTTTCGGTATCCCCGTCTACCTGAACCAAGGTTCGGTCAAGACCAGCCGTCGCGAACTGGCTAACTCGGGTTACAACTCGAGCCGCATCGGCTTCCGTGGCACGGAAGACCTGGGCGGTGGCCTGGCAGCCAGCTTCTGGCTCGAAGCTCCGATCTCCAATGACGACGGCCAGCAAGGTATCGCGACGTTCGCTCGTCGTTCGACCGTGAGCCTGTCGGGTGGTTTCGGTGAAGTCCGCCTGGGTCGTGACTACACCCCGACGTTCTGGAACGACACCGTGTTCGATCCGTTCGGCACCAACGGCGTTGGCACCAACCTGGTTTCGACGGCCAACACCGCCTTCGGTGGCTTCGGTACGCCCGCAGCTTCGACCGGCGCGTTCACCAACGTGGGCAGCAGCAACTACGTTCGCGCCAGCAACTCGATCGGCTACTTCCTGCCGCCGAACCTGGGTGGTTTCTACGGCCAAGTGCAATACGCCCTGGCAGAGAAGACCAAGTACGACTCGGGCATCTTCACGCCTAACGTGCTCAACAGCCAGCGCCAAGGCCGTTACATCGGTGGCCGCTTCGGCTACGCAAACGGTCCTCTGGACGTTGCGCTGGCTTATGGCAGCAGCACCGTTGGCGACGACTACTACGTCGGCACGACCACCAAGGTCAACACCCTGAACCTGGGCGCTTCGTATGACTTCGGTCCCGTGAAGCTGTTCGGTGAAGTGTCGAAGGCCAAGAACAAGATCGACTACGAAGTGACCCCGCTGGCTGGCGGCCGTCCCGACATCGATCTGACCGGCTACCTGCTCGGCGTGACCGTGCCGGTCGGCGCTGGCCTGATCCGCGCTTCGTGGTCGCACGTCAAGCTGGACCAGAACCTGCCGAACAACCCGTTCGCTCTGAATACGCCTGATCCCAAGGCCAACAAGATCGCTCTGGGCTACGTGCACAACCTGTCGAAGCGCACGGCTCTGTACGCTACGATCGCTCGTGTCAGCAACAAGAACGGCGCTGGCTACACGGTTGGCGGCCCGGCCTTCTACAACAACGCAGCTGGCGTCTTCACCCCGAAGAGCTCCACCGGCTACGACTTCGGTATCCGTCACGCTTTCTAATTTGACGCTGGCGTAAGCCAGCTTCGAATCAAAAGCTCAAAAGCCACTCGACGTAAGTCGAGTGGCTTTTTTCGTTCGGGCTCGATCATCGCGAATCATGTTGGCAAAGAGCACCATCTGCGTGCACCCCCGGGGAATCACCGTGCGGGCACGCACCTTGCACTGCTAGCATGCCCGTTCACTTTGTTTGCTGAATGATCGCTTTTGTATTGCGCCGTTTGATCCAGGCCGTGATCGTGATGATCGCGGTCGCCTTCATCGCCTTCCTCCTCTTTCAATATGTTGGCGACCCAGTCGTGTTCCTGCTGGGGCAGGACGCCAAGCCCGAACAGATCCGCGAGCTGCGCTCCGCATTGGGGCTCGACCAACCCTTCTTCGTGCAGTTCTGGCACTTTCTTGTCAATGCTGCACAAGGCGAGTTCGGCCTGAGCCTGCGCCAGGGCGCGAAGGTATCGCGGTTGATTGGCGAACGCTTTCCCGCCACGCTCGAACTGGCACTCGTGGCGGCGGTGCTGGCACTGTTCATCGGCATTCCGATGGGCGTGTACACCGCGCTGCGCCGCGGCACCTTCATGAGCCAGGTATTCATGACCGTGTCGCTGCTCGGCGTTTCGCTGCCGACCTTCCTGATCGGCATCCTGCTGATCCTCGTCTTCGCGGTCACGCTGGGCTGGTTCCCGAGCTTCGGCCGCGGCGAGACCGTGAAGTTCGGCTGGTGGACCAGCGGCCTCTTCAGCGCCGACGGCTGGCACCACATCGTGCTGCCGGCGGTGACGCTGGCGATCTTCCAGCTCACGCTGATCATGCGGCTGGTGCGCGCCGAGATGCTTGAGGTGCTGCGCACCGAYTACATCAAGTTCGCGCGCGCACGAGGCCTGTCGAATCGCGCCATCCACTTCGGCCATGCGCTCAAGAACACGCTGGTGCCGGTGATGACCATCACCGGCCTGCAGCTCGGCGGCCTGATTGCCTTTGCCATCATCACCGAGTCGGTGTTCCAGTGGCCCGGCATGGGCCTGCTGTTCATCCAGGCCGTGACCTTCGCCGACATCCCGGTGATGGCGGCCTACCTGTGTCTCATTGCCTTGATCTTCGTGGTGATCAACCTCGTGGTCGACCTGCTGTATTTCGTGGTCGATCCGCGGCTGCGCGTGGGCAAGGCGGGAGGTCATTGACATCATGACGGCAACCACATCCACGGCCCCCCGCCTCAAGGCTTCCGGACGCGCGTTCGCGCACATCGCGAACTTCTACCCCGAGATCACCGCCTTTCGCCGCGACCTGCACGCACACCCCGAACTCGGCTTCGAAGAGGTCTACACATCCGGCCGCGTGCGCGAGGCCTTGCGCGCCTGCGGCGTCGACGAGATTCACGAAGGCATCGGCAAGACGGGGGTGGTCGGCGTCATCCGCGGCCGTTCGACCGCCAGCGGCCGCATGATCGGCCTGCGTGCCGACATGGACGCGCTGCCGATGCGCGAGGACAACGACTTCGGCTGGCGCTCCGCCAGCGACGGCCTGATGCACGGCTGCGGCCACGACGGCCACACCGCCATGCTGGTCGGTGCCGCGCGCTACCTGGCCGAGACGCGCGATTTCGACGGCACCGCCGTGCTCATTTTTCAGCCGGGCGAAGAAGGCTTCGCCGGTGCACGCGTGATGATCGAGGACGGCCTGTTCGACCGCTTCCCCGTCAATGCCGTCTACGCGATGCACAACTGGCCCGCCATGCCGGCCGGCACCGTGGGCATCAACCGCGGCGCGATGATGGCCGCGGCCGATCGCGTGACCATCGAGATCAAGGGCAAGGGCGGCCACGGGGCGCATGCCTACCAGACCATCGACCCCGTGATCGTCGCGGCGCACATCATCACCGCGGCCCAGACCATCGTTTCGCGCAACGTGCGCCCGATCGATGCGGCCGTCGTCAGCATTTGCGCGATGCAGGCCGGTGACCTCGGCGCGATGAGCGTTGTGCCCGGCGAGGCCGCGCTGGTCGGCACGGTGCGCACCTTCAGCGCACGCGTGCAGGCGCAGGTCGAGCAGCGCCTGACCGAACTGTGCACGGCCATCGCCGGCGGCTTCGGTGCAACCGCCACGATCAAGTACGAGCGCGTCTACCCGGCCACCATCAATACCGCGCCCGAGGCCATGTTTGCGGCCGACGTGGCCGAGTCGCTGGTCGGCGCAAAGAACGTCGAGCGCAGCATGGAGCCCAGCATGGGCGCCGAAGACTTCTCCTTCATGCTGCAGAAAAAAGCGGGCGCCTACCTGCGCATCGGGCAGGACGTGCGCGAAGGCGCCTTCCTGCACAACAGCCGCTACGACTTCAACGACGAGATCCTGCCGCTCGGTGCCGCATTGCATGCGGGCCTGATCGAGCAGGGCATGCCGCTTTCCGCTACCCGCGGTGCGCGGCCAGAGAAAGCCGCCGCCACCGCGGCGACGTGATGTGTTTGATTCCAACCCGAGGAGTGTTCCCATGAGTTTCAAGAAAAATGTGGCCGCGGCCGCCGTTCTGTGTGCGCTGGGCGCCGTCAGCATGGTCGCCGGCGCGCAGACCATCCGTGTTGCAAACCAGGGTGACGCGCTGTCGCTCGACCCGCACTCGCTCAACGAATCGCTGCAGCTGAGCACCACCGCCAACGTGTATGAAACGCTGGTCGGGCGCAACAAGGATCTGAGCGTCGCGCCGCTGCTTGCCACGAGCTGGAAGCAAACCTCGCCTACCGTGTGGCGCTTCGAATTGCGCAAGAACGTGCAGTTCCACGACGGCACGCCGTTCACCGCCGACGACGTTCTCTTCAGCTTCGCGCGCGCATCGGGCGACGGCTCGGACATGAAGTCCAACACCACCGACATCAAGGAAGTGCGCAAGGTCGACTCGCACACCATCGAGATCGAGACCAAGGGTCCGTTCCCGATCCTCCCCGACGTGATCACGCAGCTCATGATCATGAGCAAGAAATGGTGCGAGGAAAACAAGGCCGTCACGCCAGTGGACCGCCGCAAGGGCATCGAGAACACAGCCTCCTTCAAGGCCAACGGCACCGGCCCGTACCGCGTGCGCGAGCGCCAGCCGAACGTGCGCACGGTCTTCACGCGCAATCCGACCTACTGGGGCAAGATCGAAGGCAACGCGCAAGAGATCATCTTCACGCCGATCGCCAATCCGGCCACCCGCGTCGCCGCGCTGATCTCGGGCGAAGTCGACGTGATGGAACCCGTGCCGGTGCAGGACATCGCGCGCGTCAACGCCAGCCCGACGGCGCGCGTCATCGCCGGCCCCGAGCTGCGCACGATCTTCCTGGGCATGGACCAGAAGCGTGACGAACTGCTCTACTCGAACGTGAAGGGCAAGAACCCGTTCAAGGACAAGCGCGTGCGCCAGGCCTTCTACCAGGCCATCGACATCGTCGGCATCCAGCGCACCGTGATGCGCGGCGCTTCGCGCCCGACCGGGCTGATGGTCGGCCCCGGCATCAACGGCTGGACCGAAGCCCAGGACAAACGCCTGCCGCTCGATGTCGAAGGCGCCAAGAAGCTGCTGGCCGACGCTGGCTATCCGAGCGGCTTCGAAGTGACCATGAACTGCCCGAACGACCGCTACGTGAACGACGGCCAGATCTGCCAGAGCGTGGCGGCGAACCTGGCGAAGATCGGCGTCAAGATCAACCTCGCGGCGGAGACCAAGGGCACTTACTTCCCCAAGGTGCTGCGCCGCGACACCAGCTTCTACATGCTGGGCTGGACCCCGACCACCTACGACTCGCACAACGCGCTGACCGCGCTGATGGCCTGCCCGGACGACAAGACCGGCGCCGGCCAGTTCAACCTGGGCGCGTACTGCAATCCGAAGCTCGACGAGTTGACGAAGAAGATCCAGTCGGAAACTGACAAACCCAAGCGCGACGCGATGATCAAGGAAGCCTTCGACATCCACACCGCCGACATCGGCCACCTGCCGCTGCACCAGCAGACGCTGGCCTGGGGTGTCAGCAAGAAGGTGTCGCTCACGCAAATGGCCGACAACTACATGCCCTTCAAGTGGATGAGCATCAAGCCATAAGACTGAGGGCCGCTCGCGCGGTGGCCTGACCATGGGCCCGCCTTCTTGCGGGCCCATTCCTTTTGCCTCACGATGAAAAAAACACTAGCCCGCTGGCTCGACAGCGATGTCGGCTACAGCTTCCGTACCTCGCCCGTGGCCATCGTCGCGGCGCTGATCGCGCTGGCCTGCGTCATCTGCGCGGTGTTCGCCGGCTGGGTGTCGCCGCACAACCCCTTCGACCTCGCCACGCTCGAACTCGGCGATGCGCGCCTGCCGCCCGCATGGAGCGCCGAAGGCTCTTCCAAATACCTGCTCGGCACCGACGACCAGGGCCGCGACATTCTCTCGGCAGTGATCTACGGCGCGCGCATCTCGCTGATCGTCGGCCTCGTGTCGGTGGCGTTGTCGCTCGCCGTCGGCGTGGTGCTGGGCCTGCTGGCCGGCTTCTTCGGCGGCTGGCTCGACTCCTTTCTGATGCGCATATGCGACGTGATGCTGTCGTTCCCGCCCATCCTGGTGGCACTGCTCATCGCCGGCGTCGGCCGCGCGCTCTTTCCCGGCGCGCACGAGTCGCTGGCCTTCGGCGTGCTGATCATCTCCATCTCGCTGACCGGCTGGGTGCAGTACGCGCGCACGGTGCGCGGCTCCACGCTGGTGGAGCGCAACAAGGAGTACGTGCAGGCCGCGCGCGTCACCGGCGTGGCGCCGCTGCGCATCATGCTGCGCCACGTGCTGCCCAACGTGATGGGGCCGGTGATGGTGCTGGCCACGATCCAGGTCGCGACGGCGATCATCACCGAGGCCACGCTCTCGTTCCTCGGCGTCGGCGTGCCGCCGACCTCGCCTTCGCTGGGCACGCTCATCAGCATCGGCAACCAGTACCTGTTCTCGGGCGAATGGTGGATCACGGTGTTTCCGGGCCTGATGCTGGTGCTGATCGCACTCAGCGTGAACCTGCTCGGCGACTGGCTGCGCGACGCGTTGAATCCGCGACTGCGCTGAACACAAGGAGAACGCCACCATGACGCTGCTCCAGGTCAAAGACCTCGTCGTCGAATTTCCGGGCCGCCGCGGCACGCTGCGCGCGCTCGACCGCATTTCCTTCGACATCGCGCCTGGCGAAATCCTCGGCGTGGTGGGCGAATCGGGCGCCGGCAAGTCGCTCACGGGCGCGGCCATCATCGGCCTGCTCGAACCGCCGGGCCGCGTGGCCGGCGGCGAGATCGTGCTGGACGGCCAGCGCATCGACAACCTCGGCTTCGATGCGATGCGGCCGATTCGCGGCCGCAAGATCGGCGCGATCTTCCAGGATCCGCTGACCTCGCTGAACCCGCTCTACACCGTGGGCCGGCAGCTGGTCGAGACCATTCGCGCGCACCTGCCCGTGTCGGAATCCGAAGCGCGCAAGCGGGCCATCGGCCTGCTGCAGGACACAGGCATCCCCGCCGCCGAGCAGCGCATCGACCACTTCCCGCACCAGTTCTCGGGCGGCATGCGGCAGCGCGTGGTGATTGCGCTGGCACTCGCGGCCGAGCCCAAGCTCATCGTGGCCGACGAGCCGACCACCGCGCTCGATGTGTCGATCCAGGCGCAGATCATCCAGTTGCTCAAGCAGGTGTGCAAGGACCGCGGCGCGGCGGTGATGCTGATCACGCACGACATGGGCGTGATCGCCGAAACCTGCGATCGCGTGGCCGTGATGTACGCGGGCCGCATCGCCGAGATCGGCCCGGTGCACGAGGTG
Organism: Variovorax sp. 10L421; assembly: GCF_056395365.1. Taxonomy (NCBI): domain Bacteria; kingdom Pseudomonadati; phylum Pseudomonadota; class Betaproteobacteria; order Burkholderiales; family Comamonadaceae; genus Variovorax; species Variovorax sp. 10L421. The sequence goes on along the minus strand of NZ_JBFTJJ010000010.1, from coordinate 176,290 downwards.
ATCCACCAGCCCGCGCATCCCTACACATCGGGCCTGATGGCATCGATTCCCGACATGGCGAGCGACCGCGAGCGGCTCAACCAGATCGACGGCGCGATGCCGCGGCTCAATGCCATTCCCGCCGGCTGCGCCTACAACCCGCGCTGCCCGCGCACCTTTGCGCGCTGCCTCGTCGAGCGGCCCGAACTCATGCATGCCGGCGCCACGCGCGCGGCCTGCTGGCTGCACGACGCGACCGACCCGCACGCCGGCCAGGCCGAGATCGCGGCGAAGCACCACGATGCGCTGTCGGCCGGCGAACGCGCCGCGCCTGAAGCGGCCGAGCCCATCGCGGAGGTGACGCGATGAGCGCCGCCGCGAACGAACCGCTCGTGGTCGCGCACGACCTCGCGCGCACCTTCGACGTCTCTCCACCCTGGCTCAACCGCGTGCTCGAACGCAAGCCGCGCGTGCTGCTGCATGCGGTCGACGGCGTGAGCTTTTCCATCGAGCGCGGCAAGACGCTCGCGCTGGTGGGCGAATCGGGCTGCGGCAAGAGCACCGTGGCGCGCTTGCTGGTGGGCTTGTACGCGCCCACGCGCGGTGGCCTGCAGTTCGACGGGCAGGACGCGCATGCCGCGTTCAAGACGCCCGAGGGCCGCAAGCTGCGCCGCCGCATCCAGATGATCTTCCAGGATCCCTACGCGAGCCTCAACCCGCGCTGGATCGTCGAGGACATCATCGGCGAGCCGCTGCGCGAGCACGGCATCCTGAGCGAAAAGGTCGCGCTGCGCGAGCGCGTGGGCGAACTGCTCAAGTCGGTCGGCCTCTCGCCGCTGGACATGAGCAAGTACCCGCACCAGTTCTCGGGCGGCCAGCGCCAGCGCATCTCGATCGCACGCGCGCTCGCCACGCAGCCCGAGTTCCTGGTGTGCGATGAGCCCACCTCGGCGCTCGACGTGAGCGTGCAGGCGCAGGTGCTCAACATCATGAAGGACCTGCAGCGCGAGCAGGGCCTGACTTACCTGTTCATCTCGCACAACCTTGCCGTGGTGCGCCACGTGGCCGACCAGGTCGGCGTGATGTACCTCGGCCGGCTGGTCGAGGTGGCCGACAAGCAGAAGCTCTTTGCCGAGCCGCGGCATCCGTACACGCGCATGCTGCTCGATGCCATTCCGCAGATGAAGCACACGGGACGTTCGCGCACGCCGGTGCAGGGCGAGGTGCCGAACCCGCTGAACCCGCCGACGGGCTGCGCCTTTCATCCGCGCTGCCCGCATGCCAATGCGCGTTGTTCCTCGGAGCGGCCGAAGCTGCTGAGCATCGCGGGTGTCCAGGTGGCCTGCCACGCGGTGGAAGAGGGCCGCATCTAGCCGCTGAAAAGTGTGCGTTAAGGCACTGCACCGCATCGGGCGCTGCCGCACAGTGGGCGGCTGACCCGGAGGGAACCATGGCAGGCAAGGCAAATTTCTCGGACATCGAACGGCAAGGCGCAACCGAACTGGGCCGCCGAGGTTTCGTCATGGGTGCCGCGCTCGGCGCGACCGCCGTGCTGGCATCCCTGGCGTCGCGCGCCCATGCGGCTCCGCAGCGGCGCATGCCGGTCGTCTTCATCGGCCACGGCACGCCCATGAACGCCATCAGCGACAACGCGTTCACGCGCCGGCTGGCGGCCTGGGGTCGGGAGCTGCCACGGCCGACGGCCATCCTCAGCGTGTCGGCGCACTGGCTGAGCCGTGGCGCCACCGGCGTCGGCATGCAGGTGCGGCCGAAGACGATCCACGATTTCGGCGGCTTCCCGCAGGCGCTGTTCGACGTTGAATACCCCGCGCCCGGCCATCCTTCACTCGCCAGCGAGACCGTCGGCGCGGTGAGGCAGACACCGGTGATCGCCACCGAGCAATGGGGCCTCGACCACGGCACGTGGTCGGTGCTGAAGCATCTCTATCCGAAAGCCGACATCCCGGTGTTCCAGCTCAGCATCGACTACGACAAGCCGGCCGCCTTTCACTATGCGGTGGGGCGCGATCTCGCAGTCTTGCGTGACAAGGGCGTGCTGGTGATGGGCAGTGGCAACGTGGTGCACAACCTGCGCGCCACCGATCGCGGCACGCCCGATGGGCCGAGCGCCAGCCGGCCATGGGCGCAATCGTTCGACGATGCGGTGAAGTCGGCGCTGGCAGGCCGGGACGACCGTGCGCTGGTCGACTACGCAAAGCTCGAAGGAGCCTCCACCGCCGTGGCGACGCCGGACCACTACTACCCCTTCCTCTACGCCCTCGGTGCCGCAGGAACCAGCGAACGCGCGAAGACGGTCTACGAGGGATTCCAGTCGGGCACGCTCAGCATGCGTTGCCTGCAGTTCGGCTGAGCGCGCCGGCGCGGCAGCAGCGTTACTGCTCCTCGCCCCAGGCGAACCCGTCGCGCGCAATCATCGCGCTCGACGCACTCGGGCCCCAGGTGCCGGCCGCATAGGGGCGCGGGCCGCCGTCCGATTCCCAGCTGTCGATCAGCGGCTCGACCCAGCGCCAGGCTTCTTCCTGCTCGTCGCTGCGCACGAACAGGTTGAGGCGGCCGTCGATCACGTCGAGCAGCAGGCGCTCGTAGGCGCCCACGCGCTCGGCGCCGAAGCGCTTGTCGAAGTCGAGGTCGAGCTGAACCGGCGCCAGTTGCGCGGCGTTGCTGTGGCCGTTGCCGCCACGCTGCCGGTTGTCCTGGGCCTGCGCGAGCATGTGCAGTTCCAGCCCGTCCTTGGGCTGCAGGTTGATCACCAGCTTGTTGACGTTGCCGGTCGGCGCGCGGTAGATCGCATGCGGCGTGGGCCTGAAGTTGACCTCGATGCGCGCATCGCGCGAGGCCAGCCGCTTGCCGGTGCGGATGTAGAAGGGCACGCCGGCCCAACGCCAGTTGGCGATTTCGGTGCGCAGCGCCACGAAGGTTTCGGTGCGGCTATCGGGGTTCACGCCGGGCTCGTCGCGGTAGCCCGGCACGCGCTCGCCGTAGGCCGTGCCGGCCGTGTACTGGCCGCGCACCGTGTGCAGGCCCAGCGTTTCGGGCGTCCAGGGCTTGAGCGCGCGCAGCACCTTGAGCTTTTCGTCGCGGATGGCGTCGGCGTGCGAGTTGATCGGCGGCTCCATGCCGATCGCGCACAGCAACTGCAGCGCGTGGTTCTGCACCATGTCGCGCAGCGCGCCGGTCTGGTCGTAGAAGGCGCCGCGCTTTTCCACGCCCAGGTCCTCGGCCATGGTGATCTGGATGTTGGCGATGTGCTCGCGGCGCCAGATGGGCTCGAACAGCGCATTGCCAAAGCGCATGGCGAACAGGTTCTGCACCGATGGCTTGCCGAGGTAGTGGTCGATGCGAAAGACCTGCTTCTCCTCGAGCACCTTGCCGACCGCGGCGTTGATCGCGCGGTTGGAGGCGAGGTCATGGCCCAGCGGCTTTTCGAGCACGATGCGCGTCCTCGGCCCGTTGAGGCCGGCCGCGGCGATCTGCTCGACCACCTGCGTGAAGAGCGCGGGCGCCGTGGCGACGTACATCACGATCGTCTTCGCGTCGCGCTGCTTGAGCAGGTCGGCCAGCCGCACATAGTCGTCGGGCTTGGACAGGTCCATGCGCAGGAAGTGCAGCATCGACGCGAACTTCTCGAACTCCTCAGGGGAGGGCCGCTTGGCGCCCTCGACCGCGCTGAAGCGCGACTGGATCAGTTCCCGGTACTGGTCGTCCGACAGGTCGTCCCGCGCCACGCCGACGATGCGCCCGTCTTGCGGCAGGCTGCCGTGCCGGAATGCCTGGAACAACGCGGGCATGAGCTTGCGCCACGCGAGATCGCCAGTGCCGCCGAACAGAACGAGATCGAAGCTCATGAAAAACTTTCCTTTGTCTGAATGCCGAGCAGGTCGTGGGCCGCCGAGAGGGCCACATGCGATGGTACTTGTACCGATTCGCCCGACCTGTACTAAAGCTACGCTGACCTGTGGCCGCGAGGCCTTTTTTTATGCATGAGGCGGAGAAAATTCAAATGAAGAAGCTTTTTACCGCAGCCGCGCTGCTCGGGTTGTCGGCCGCCGCGTCGGCGCAGACCGTCAACGTGATCTGTTCGGTCCAGGCCGAGTGGTGCAGCGTGATCTCCACCGTCTACGCGCGCACCACCGGTGCGCGCATCAACATGGCGCTCAAGGGCTCCGGCGAGGCGCTGGCCCAGCTGATCGCCGAAAAGGACAACCCCAAGACCGACGTCTGGTTCGGCGGCACCGGCGACCCGCACCTGCAGGCGGCCGAGCAGGGGCTCACGCTCGAATACAAGTCGCCCACGCTCTCGCAGCTGCACCCCTGGGCCCAGCAGCAGGCCAGGCAGTCGGGCTACAAGACCGTCGGCATCTACTCGGGTCCGCTGGGCTTCGGCTACAACCCCGAGCTGCTGGCCAAGAAGAAGCTGCCCGTGCCCAAGACCTGGGCCGACCTGCTCAAGCCCGAGTACAAGGGAGACATCCAGGTGGCCAACCCGGCCTCCAGCGGCACGGCCTACACCATGATCGCCACGCTGGTGCAGCTGATGGGCGAGGACAAGGCCTTCGACTACCTGAAGGCGCTGCACAAGAATGTCGGCCAGTACCCCCGCTCGGGCACCGGCCCGATCAAGGCGGTGGCGCGCGGCGAAACCGCGATTTCCATCAGCTTCGTGCATGACGGCCCCGGCGAGAAGATGCAGGGCTTCCCGGTCGAGACCATCACGCCGAGCGACGGCACCGGCGCCGAGATCGGCTCCATGAGCATCGTCAAGGGCGCGCGCAACCTCGAGGCGGCCAAGAAGTTCTACGAGTGGGCGCTGACGCCCGCCGCGCAGGAGCTCGGCGCCGCCAACAAGCAATTCCAGCTGCCGAGCAACGTGAACGCCAAGCTCGACCCGCGCATCCCCGACTTCAAGAAGATCAAGTTCATCAACTACGACTACGCCAAATATGGCGCGAGCACCGAGCGCCGGCGCCTGATCGCGCGCTGGGAAAAAGACGTCAATTCGCTGCCGCGCTGAGTGGCTGCGCATTTGATCGACACCGGCGTGCCGGTCAATCCGGCGTCACTGGCCGCGGCCAGGCGCTCGCAGCGCTGGATCTGGGCATGGGTCGCGCTGGGCCTTGCCGCGTACCTGCTGCTGCCCTGGTATGCGATTCAGGACGCGACCTGGTACGAAGCCGTTCCTCAGGTGTTCGGCCAGGCGGAGGGTGCCAACGGCCTGATGCAGGCGGCGACGCAGGGTCGGGGCTGGCTCTTCGTCGGCCTTGCTGGGCTGCTGATGTGCGCGGTAGGTGCGTGGCTGCCTGCTGGCCGCAGCCAGGGACGCTGGCTGCTCGCGGGTGGCGCGGTCGGCGCCATCGGGCTGGCCGTGACAGGCTTCGCGATCGGCGCGCGGGGCTGGAGCTTCGCGGCGCTCAACACGCAGTTCGGCGATCTGGCCGTCAACCAGTTCGGCATCGGCGCGGGCGGCTTCGTGGCGCTCACTGCGCTCGTGCTGCTGGCCGCCTTCGGCATCGCGCGGCTCGGCCTTTTCAAGGGTGACCTGTTCGTGGCGGCCGCGGTCATCGGCTGCGGCGTGCTGATGGCGCTGTTCATCGCCTACCCGGTGAGCAAGGCGCTGTCGGGCGCGTTCTTCAACGAGGACGGGCAGTGGTCGATCGCCGCGTTTGTCGCGCGCGTGCTCACCGAACGCATCTGGGGGCTGGGGTGCCTTTCCGGCGGCGTGCGCTGCGGCGTGGCGTGGAACACGCTGGTACTGGCCCTGCTCACTGCGGCCGGCACGACCTTTCTCGGCACGCTGATGGCGCTGATGGCCGAGCGCGGCAGCAAGCGCGGGCAAGGCGCGCTGCGGGTGCTGGCGCTGCTGCCGATCATCACGCCGCCGTTCGTGGTGGGCCTCGGCCTGATCCTGCTGTTCGGCCGCGCCGGCATCGTCAACCAGGTGCTGGAGAACGTGTTCGGCATCGAGCCCACGCGCTGGTTCTATGGCATGCCGGGCGTGCTGGTGGCGCAGCTGTTCGCGTTCACGCCCATCGCCTTCATGATCATGCGGGGCGTGGTGCAGGGCATTGCGCCAAGCCTCGAGGAAGCCGCGCAGATGCTGCGCGCCGACCGCCGCCGCACCTTCTTCACCATCACGCTGCCGCTGCTGAAGCCGGGGCTGGCCAACGCCTTCCTGGTGGGATTCATCGAGAGCATCGCCGACTTCGGCAACCCGGTGGTGGTGGGCGGGCAGTTCTCGGTGCTGTCGACCGACATCTTCTTCGCCATCGTCGGCGCGCAGTACGATCAGGGCCGCGCCGCCTCGCTGGCCTGGGTGCTGACGCTGTTTGCGCTCGGCGTGTTCGCGCTGCAGCGCGGCGTGCTCGGCAAGCAGAACTACACCACTGTGAGCGGCAAGGGCGACGCAGGCATTCCGATGGCGCTGCCCGACGGCGTGCGGCGCACCATCCTGTGCATCGCGCTGCCGTGGATCGCGTTCACCGCGGTGGTCTACCTGTTCGCCTTCGCGGGCGGCTTCGTGCAGACCTGGGGGCGCGACTACAGCTTCACGCTGAACCACTTCAGGAACGCGTTCTCGCTCGAATGGGGGCAGTTCGGGCTGGTGTGGGCGGGTACGGCATGGAACTCGCTGATCACCACGCTCAAGCTCGCGGGCATCTCGGCGCCCATCACTGCGGCGCTCGGCCTGCTGATCGCGTGGCTGCTGGCGCGCAACGAGTTCAGGGGACAGGGGCTGTTCGAGTTCGGCGCGCTGCTGGCCTTCGCCATCCCGGGGACGGTGCTCGGCGTGAGCTACATCCTGGCCTTCAACGTGCCGCCATTCGAGCTCACGGGCACGGGGCTCATCATCGTGCTGTGCTTCATGTTTCGCAATTTGCCAGTGGGCGTGCGGGCGGGCACGGCGGCCTTCAAGCAGCTCGACCGCTCGCTCGACGAAGCCTCGCTGATGCTGCGCGCATCGACCTCGCAGACGCTCTTCAAGGTGGTGCTGCCGTTGCTGAAGCCCGCGCTGGTGGCCGCGCTGGTCTACAGCTTCGTGCGCGCGATGACGACGGTGAGCGCGGTGATCTTCCTGGTCACGGCCGAGAACGAGCTGGCCACCACCTACATCATCGGCCGCGTCGGCAACGGCGACTACGGTATCGCGCTGGCGTACTGCACGGTGCTGATGATCCTGATGTCGCTGGCGATTGCACTGGTGCAGTTCGTGGTGGGAGAGCGAAAGCTGGGACGACGAGGGGCCACGCCGCAGCATCAGGGACATCACAAAATGGAAGGCCTGGCATGAACGGCATCGAATTCCGCAACGTCACCAAGCGCTACGGCACCGACAGGAACGCGCCGCTGGCCGTCAAGGGCATCAGCTTCGAAGTGCCGGTCGGCACGCTCACTACCATCCTCGGCCCGTCGGGCTGCGGCAAGACGACTACGCTGCGCATGATCGCGGGGCTCGAGTCGCCGACCTCGGGTTCGATTTTCATGGGCGGGCGCGACGTCACCACGCTGGGGCCGGCCGAGCGCAACGTCAGCATGATGTTCCAGAGCTATGCGCTGTTCCCGCACATGAACGTGATCGAGAACGTGGGCTACGGGCTGCGCATGAGCGGCGTGAAGAAGGACGAGGCCACCGCGCGGGCACGCGAGGCGTTGCGCGGCGTGGGCCTGGTCGGCTTCGACGAGCGGCTGCCCAGCGAACTCTCGGGCGGCCAGCAGCAGCGCGTGGCGCTGGCGCGCGCGCTGGTGCTGGAGCCGGCGGTGCTGCTTTTCGACGAGCCGCTCTCCAACCTCGACGCCCGCCTGCGCCGCGAGATGCGCGAGGAAATCCGCGCGCTGCAGCAGCGCTTGAAGCTGACCGTGGCCTACGTCACGCACGACCAGAGCGAGGCGCTGGCCGTGAGCGACCAGATCATCGTGATGGACCACGGCGTGATCGCCCAGCGCGGCACGCCCGAGCAGCTCTACGGGCGGCCCGAGAGCGAGTTCGTCGCCGGTTTCATGGGCGAGGCGATGGTGTTCCCCGCCACGGCGCACGCCGACGGCAGCGTGGCGCTCGGCCCGCTGCGCCTGCAGCCGCGCCATGCGGTGGCACCCGGCACGGTGAAGGTTGCGGTGCGTCCCGAAGCCTGGCAGATCGGCGCCGCGGACGCGGGCAGCGGCCTGCCGGCCACGCTGCGCAAGGCGGCGTACCTCGGCAGCTTCTACGAATACGGCTTCGACACTACCCTGGGACCGGTCTTCGTGGTGTCGAACGACCTGTCCCGTCCGCTGGCGGCGGGCGCGCAGGCCACGCTGTCGCTGGGAGCCCACGGCGTGAGCGTGGTGCCCGGTGCATGAAACAATGGCGCCATGAACGTGGTTTTCGACCTGGGCGCCGTGCTGTTCGCATGGGAGCCCACCCGGCTGGTACAGGCCCATCTCGCGCAGCACGCGCCCACTGAGGCCGCCGCGGTCGCCATGGGCCGGGCACTTTTCCATCACGACGACTGGACGGGTTTCGACTGCGGCACCCGCACGCTGGACGATGCCATCGCCCGCATGTCGACCCGGCTCTCGCTGCCGGCCGGGCCGCTTCGCACCATGCTCGAAGGACTGGGCGAGCGGCTGGAGCCGATCGGCGTCACGGTCGACATGCTCGAACAGCTGGTCGCGCACCGCGAGGCCGGCCAGCCGCTGCGCCTGTACTACCTGTCGAACATGCCTGCGTCGTACGCCCGCGCCATCGAGCGCCGGCATGCGTTCATGCAGCGCTTCGACGGCGGCGTGTTCTCGGGCGACGTGAAGTTCCTCAAGCCCGAGCGCGAGATTTACGAGGTGCTGGCGATGCGCTACGCGCTCGATCCGCAACAGACCGTGTTCATCGATGACTCCGCCGCCAACGTCGAGGCGGCGCGCGCCTTCGGCTGGCAGGCCATCCACTGCACCACGCCGGCCATGCTGCCGTCGCAGCTGCAGCGCTATCTACCGGTCAGCACCACCTTGTCGGTGTCGAACCCCAGGCTGCTGGCGTAGTCCAGCTCGGCCTTCAGCACCGCGTCGTCCAGGCGCGGCGCGCGCGACAGCACCCAGAGGTATTCGCGGTCGGGCGTGCCGACGAGCGACACCTCGTAGTTGCGGTCGAGCTTCAGGATCCAGTAGTCGCCCCAGACCATGGGCAGCCAGCTAAGCCAGGCGGGCGCAAAGCGCACTTGGAGTCGGCCCGCGCCGGGCTGGCCTGCCACGGGCACCACGCGCGCGGTGCCGGTCGCCTGGTCGAAATTGCCGTCTGCGCGCGCGCAGCGGTTCACGACCTGCACGGTGCCGTCGGGCTGGAGTGTGTACTCGGCGGTCACGGGGCCGGCGCAGGCTTTCTGGAAGCGGTTCGGCAGGCGCGCCTGCTCGTGCCAGATGCCGGCATAGCGCCGCAGGTCGACCGGCGCCACCACCTGCAGCGGAGCCCGCATCAGCGGTGCGCCGTCGGCCGGGCCGGCCGGTTGCACACGCGCGGTGCGCGAAGCTTGGAGGGCCAGCCAGGCCGCGGCGCCGCCCATGACGAAAGCGGTGGCCATGGTGCCGATCGCCGCGCTGGTGCGGCGGTCGTCGAAGGGCTGGCCGTCGGGAGGCGCGGGGCCGCGTTGGCGATGGGACATGGGGGGCTCCTGGCTGAAAATTTCGGCGTGGAGCGCAGCGTAGCCCCGGGCGGGCGGCCGATGCCGTCAGCCACGGACCACAGCCGGTGTAGGGCAGGGCGGCTGACAACCCTGTACGCAACAGGCTGATAGAGCGGCGGAAAACCCGTGCTACGGTGCGCATGAAAACATCGGCCCACGCGCAACTGCGTGCAGGACTTGTCACAACCCGCACTGGATAATCATTTCATGAACCAACTCGATGCCCTCCGCCAGTGGACCACCGTCGTCGCCGACACCGGTGACTTCAAGCAGCTCAGCGTTTCCAGGCCGCAGGACGCGACCACCAATCCGTCGCTCATCCTCAAGGCCGTGCAGAAGGCCGAATACCGGCCGCTGCTCGATGAAACCGTGAAGAAGCACGCCGGCAAGCCGCTCGATGAGGTCATCGATCGCCTGCTGGTGCGCTTCGGCAGCGAAATCCTCTCGATCATCCCGGGCCGCGTGTCGACCGAGGTCGACGCCCGCCTGTCCTTCGACACGGCCGCGACCGTGGCGCGCGGCGAGCGCATCGTGGCGCTCTACAAGGCCGAAGGCATCGACACCGAAAAGCGCCTGCTGATCAAGGTGGCCTCCACCTGGGAAGGTATCGAGGCGGCGCGCGAACTCGAGAGGAAGGGCATCCGCACCAACCTCACGCTGCTGTTCTCGTTCGCGCAGGCCGTGGCTTGCGGCGCGGCCGGCGTGCAGCTCATCTCGCCCTTCGTGGGCCGCATCTACGACTGGTACAAGAAGTCGGCCGGCGCCAAGTGGGACGAAGCGGCCAGTGCCGGCGCCAACGACCCGGGCGTCAAGTCAGTGCGGGAAATCTTCAACTACTACAAGCAGCACGGCATCAAGACCGAGGTGATGGGCGCGAGCTTCCGCAACGTGGGACAGATCCAGGCGCTGGCTGGTTGCGACCTGCTGACCATCAGCCCCGAGCTGCTGGCCGAGTTGGCCGCCAGCAACGAACCGCTGCAGCACGCGCTCGACGCCAAGGCCGCACCCGGGGGCGACATCGCCAAGGTCAGCTACGACGAGGCGGGCTTCCGCTTTGCGCTGAACGAAGATGCCATGGCCACCGAGAAGCTCGCGGAAGGCATCCGCGCCTTCGCAGCCGACGCTGTGAAGCTCGAAAAACTCATGCAGGAAAGCGGCAAGTAAACATGGCCATGACCCTTCGCTGCGACCATGCGCCGGCCTGGGCGCAACTCCAGTCCAGCTTCGAAACGGCGGGCCGCCAGTTCGACGTGCGCCATGCCTTCGTGGACGACGCGAACCGCTTTGCGCGTTTCAGCCAGGAGGCGCCGTATGTCTTCGCCGACCTGTCGAAGAACCTGGTCGACGCACGCACCGAGGAGCTGCTGCTCGCGCTGGCCCGCGAATGCGGCCTCGAGGCGCACCGCGACGCCATGTTCGCGGGCGAGCACATCAACGTCACCGAAGACCGCGCCGTGCTGCACACGCTGCTGCGCGCGCCGGCCGATGCGCCGACCGGGCCCAAGACCGCGAACGAGCTGCGCGAGGTGCACGCCACGCTCGATGCGATGCTGGCCTATGCAGAGAAGGTGCGCGGCGACCACACGATCACCGACGTGGTCAACATCGGCATCGGCGGCTCCGACCTCGGCCCGCAGATGGCGGTGCTGGCGCTGGCCGAGTTCGCCGCGCCGGGCAAGCGATTCCACTTCGTCTCGAACGTCGACGGCCACGAGCTGGCCGGCGTGCTGCAGGGCCTGGCGCCCGAGCACACGCTGTTCCTCATTGCCTCGAAGACTTTCACCACGGCCGAGACGATGACCAACGCGCAGTCGGCCAGGCGCTGGTACGAGCAGTCGGGCGGCACCGACATCGCGGGCCACTTCGCGGCGCTCACCACCAACGTGGAAGCGGCGAAGAAGTTCGGCATCGACACCACCTTCGGCTTCTGGGACTGGGTGGGCGGGCGCTATTCGCTGTGGTCGGCCATCGGCCTGCCGATTGCGCTGGCCATCGGCGCCGACGGTTTCCGCCGCCTGCTGGCGGGCGCGCATGCGATGGACGAGCACTTCCGCACCGCGCCGCTGGAGCACAACCTGCCGGTGCGGCTGGGCCTGCTCGACGTCTGGTATCGCAACTTCCACAAGTTCACGAGCCGCAGCATCGCGCCGTACCACAGCGCACTCAAGCGCGTGCCGGCCTATCTGCAGCAGCTCGAGATGGAAAGCAACGGCAAGCAGGTCGATGCCAGCGGCAAGCCCGTGGACTTCGGCACCTCGCCCGTGCTCTGGGGCGAGCCCGGCACCAACGGCCAGCATGCCTACTTCCAGATGCTGCACCAGGGCACCGACGTGATTCCGCTCGAATTCGTGGCGGTGCGCGACGCGGCGCACGACCTTGAAGGCCATCACCCCAAGCTGCTGGCCAACGCGCTCGCGCAAGCGCAGGCGTTGATGGTCGGCAAGCTCGACGAGGGCGGCCACAAGAACTTCCCGGGCAACCGGCCAAGCACCTTCTTCGTGTTCGAGAAGCTCACGCCCGAATCGCTGGGCGCCTTCCTCGCGATGTACGAACACCGCGTGTTCACCAGTGGCGCGCTGTGGGGCATCAACAGTTTCGACCAGTGGGGCGTGGAGCTGGGCAAGGTGCTCGCGCGCGACATCGAGCCGCGCCTGGCCTCGGGCGACGTCGCGGGGCTCGATGCATCGACGGCAGGGCTGTTGAAGCGGCTGGGAAACTGAAGAATCCGGACCCGGATTCGTTGGGCGGCTTCTTGAAATAAGCCGTTTGTTTGCGTACGAATGGCCGAGTTTGCCGTTGGAAGATGCATCGATATGATCGGTCCGGGGAAATTTCCCTGGGACCCATCAAGAGGAGTCGATCAATGGATTTTCAAACAGCGGTCAAGACTTGTTTCAGCAAATACGCCGATTTCAACGGGCGCGCATCGCGCTCGGAATATTGGTGGTTCGTGCTGGCCGAGGTCATCGTGCTCATCGTTGCGAGCCTCATTCATCAGTTCGTGTACGTCATCGCGGCGCTGGGTTTCCTGCTGCCCGCGCTGGCCGTGGGCGCGCGCCGCCTGCACGACATCGGCAAGAGCGGCTGGCTCCAGTTGTTGATGCTCATCCCGATCGTCAACCTCGTGCTGATCTATTTCTACGTGCAGCCCTCCCAGCCCGAGACCAACCCGCACGGCGCACCGGCGAGCGCCTGAGCTTTGCAACGGCGCACGCAGCGCTGGATCGTCAGGGCCGCGCAAGCGGCCCTTTTTCCTGGCCGCTCGCCATGCGCACGCACAGGTCGAAGGCCTGCTGCAGGCCCTCGATGTTCGCGATGCCCCGGCCCGCGATGTCGAATGCACTGCCGCTGGCCGACGTGGCCACCGGCACAGGCAGGCCGCCATGCAGCGTCACGCCCTGCTCGAAGCCCATGAGCTTCATCGCGATCTGGCCCTGGTCGTGGTACATCGACACCACCGCATCAACGTCGCCGCGGCGCGCGCCGATGAACACCGTGTCGGGCGAGAACGGGCCGCGTGCGTCGAAGCCCTCGGCGCGCAGCCGCTCGACGGCGGGCGCGATGATCTCGATTTCCTCCATGCCGATGGAGCCGCCGTCGCCCGCGTGCGGGTTGAGCCCCGTCACCGCGATGCGCGGTTCCGCCACGCCCGCGCGGCGCAGCGCGGCGGCGATGATCTTCACCGCGTCGCTCACGCCCTGCACGGTGATGTGGCTCGCCACGTCCTTCAGTGGAATGTGCGAGGTCACGCGCGAGGTCCACAGCGAACCGGTGAGGTTGAACTCGCAGACGAAGCCCGTCACCGCGAAGCGCTCCTGCATGTAGCGCAGCTCGTCCTCGTGCACGAGGCCGCCCAGGCGCAGCGAATGCTTGTTGAGCGGCGCGAAAAGGATGCCCTCGGCCTGGCCGCGGCGCACCGCCAGCGTGGCCAGTTCCAGCGCCTCGAACGAAGCCCGGCCGGACTGTTCGTTCGACTCGCCGGGCACCGGCTCCTGTCCCTTCATCCAGTCGCGCGCGAGCAGGCTGGGCCGGCCGTCCTCGAAATGCAGCTCGTCGAGGCTCGCGACCTGCAGCGGGGCCAGCTTCAGGCCCGCCACGCGTTCGCCAGCGGCCAGCACCACCGGATCGGCGATCAGCAGCACGCGCGCGGCGTCCAGGTTGCGCTGGCGCGCCAGCAGCTTCACGGCCATTTCGGGGCCGACGCCGCCGGGGTCGCCGAGCAGCACGGCGATGCGGGGCTTGGCGGAGATCACGCTCGGCGTCTTGGGTGGGGTGGGCATGGTGTCGGTTGGATGCGGTTGAAGAAAAAGGGGAACAAGGGCCGGCTCATTCGGCCTTGATGTTGGCGTCGCGCACGAGCTGGCCGTAGTGGTCGAACTCCTGCCTGTTCATCGCCGCGAAGGGTTCGCCGGTCAGTGTTCCAGGCTCGCCGCCCAGTGCCTTGATGCGGCTCTGCACATCGGCCAGCTTCAGCGTGCGCACGAGTTCGGCGCTCAGCCGCTCGATCGCGGGGCGGGGCGTGCCGGCCGTCACGTAGAGGCCGTACCAGGTGGACACGTCGGCACCCTTGATGCCCTGCTCGGCCAGCGTGGGCACGTCGGGCAGCTCGGGCGAGCGCTGCGGCGCGCTCACGGCCAGCGCGCGGAACTTGCCGGCCCTGATCTGGCCCATGGCCGAGGAGGTGCTGTCGAACATCATGTCGACCTCTCCCGAGATGATGTCGACGTGCGCCTGCGAACTGCCCTTGTAGGGCACATGGATCGACTTCATGCCGGTGGCCAGGTTGAAGGCCTCGCCGCCCACGTGCTGGGTGCTGCCGATGCCGGACGACGCGTACTTGAAGCCGCCGGGTTTCATTGCCATCGCCGTCACAAGGTCCCTCACCGACCTGTACGGCGAGTTCGCGGACACCACCAGCACGTTGGGCATCACGGCCACCAGACCCACGGGCTGCAGGTCTTTCAGCGGGTCGTACTTGAGCTTGAGGATGTGCGGCGCCACTGCCTGCGCCGTGTTGGTGGCCAGCAGCAGCGTGGCGCCATCGGCCGGCGCGCGGGCCGTGAGTTCGCCGGCAATGGTGTTGGAGGCGCCGGGCCGGTTCTCGACCACCACGGGCTGCTTGAGCGCTGGCGACAGCTTGTCGGCCAGCACGCGCGCAAGGATGTCGGTACCGCCTCCGGGCGAGGCGCCCACCATGATGCGCAGGGGCTTGTCGGGGTAGGCGGACTGGGCGCCGGCCGACGCCGCGACCAGCAGCGCGGCGGCCAGGCCTGCCGCGCGGGCCAGGGAGTAAAGCTTCATCGGGTCGTCTCCTGCTTGTTGTGGGGACCGAGCGTACGGAGCTTCGCCATCCCGATCCAATCGAAAAAGCCCGAAGCTTCATATACTTTTGTGCATGAACTCCGGCTCGACCGACGCCTCGCTGATGCTCCACGTTCGGCCGCGCCAGTTGCTGCTGCTGGCCCGGCTCGATGCCCACCGCCATCTCGGCCGCGCGGCCGAGGCCATGAACATCAGCCAGCCCGCGGCCACCAAGCTGCTGCAGCAGCTTGAAGACTCGCTCGGTGAAAAGCTCTTCGAGCGGTTGGCGCGGGGCATGGAGCCCACGCCCTACGGCGAGATCCTGATCCGCTATGCCCGCCGCGTGCTCAGCGACTTCGGCACTGCGCGCGAGGAGATGCTGGCCCTGCGCTCGGGCCTGAGCGGCGCCTTGCGCGTGGGCAGCGTACCGGGCGCCGTGCCCGAGCTGCTGGCGCCGGCGCTGGTGGAGTACCACCGCCGCCATCCGCAGGTGGCCGTGTCGGTGGTGGTCGAGACCAGCGACGTGATCCAGGCGCAGCTGGAGCAGGGCGATGTCGACCTCGTGCTGGGCCGGCTCACCGACGGCCACGACGAGGCGAAGTACGCGAGCGTGCCGCTGCTGGGCGAATCGCAGGTGGTGGTGGTGCGCATCGCGCACCCGGTGTTCGATCGCCCCACGGTCACGCTGGCCGAGATGGCGAACTGGTCCTGGGTGCTGCAGCCGCCGGGCTCGCCGCAGCGCGGGCGCTTCGAGGCGGCGATGCGCGAGGCGGGCATCCAGGCCCGGCTCGACATCATCGAAACGGCATCGCCCATTGCCATCACCGCCTTGCTGGAAAGCTCCGACATGGCGGCTGTGATGCCTGCCTCGCAGGCCAGCCACTACGCCCGGCTGGGCGTGCTTCGCACCGTTCCGGTGGAACTGCCGGTGCGCGTGCCGCCGATTTGCCTCATCACCCGCGAGGACCGTGCGCTTTCGCCGGCCGCCGCCCAGTTCCGGCGCCAGTTGCTGGGCGGCGGCTGAAGCCTTTGGGTTGCCGTTTTACATGCTGTCTTGCGTGAACTAGGGAATTCACTAGCCAACTGGTGCATGAAAGTACTGGTATCGACTGCGGAAGTACCAAAACCGCAAGCGCGTTTCTCCAGAATCCGACCACGGCGACCCGACAAACAAGAGGGCGTCGCTCACCTCTAGGAGACAACATGAAGCGTTTTCTGAAAGCGGGCCTCGTCCTCGCACTCATCGGCACGGGCGCCGTGTCCCAGGCTGCCACCGAACTCGTGATCGCGACCGTGAACAACGGCCACATGATCGAGATGCAGAAGCTCACCCCCTTCTTCGAAAAAGCCAACCCCGACATCAAGCTCAAGTGGGTCACGCTGGAAGAGGGCACGCTGCGCCAGCGCGTGACCACCGACATCGCCACCAAGGGCGGCCAGTTCGACGTGATGACCATCGGCCTGTACGAAACCCCGATCTGGTCGAAGAAGGGCTGGCTCAAGCCCATCGTCACCGACGCCGCCTATGACGTGGACGACCTGCTGCCCGCCATCCGCAACGGCCTGTCGAACGACGGCAAGCTCTACGCCGCGCCCTTCTACGGCGAGAGCTCGATGCTCATGTACCGCAAGGACCTGGCGGACAAGGTCGGCGTCAAGTTCTCCGACCAGCCGACCTGGGCGCAGGTGAAGGAGTTCGCCGACAAGGCCAACGACCCGAAGGCCGGTGTGTACGGCATGTGCCTGCGCGGCAAGCCGGGCTGGGGCGACAACATGGCCTTCCTGACCACGCTGGTCAACACCCACGGTGGCCAGTGGTTCGACATGCAGTGGAAGCCGCAGATCGACAGCAAGCCCTGGAAGGACGCGATCACCTTCTACGTCGACATGATGAAGAAGGATGGCCCCCCGGGCGCCTCGGCCAACAGCTTCAACGAGAACCTCGCGCTCTTCAACGAAGGCAAGTGCGCGGCCTGGGTCGACGCGACCATCGCGGCCTCGTTCATCAGCGACCCGAAGCAGTCGAAGGTGGCCGACAAGGTGGCATTCGCGCAGGCGCCGACCGCCGTTACGCCGAAGGGTGCCAACTGGCTCTGGTCGTGGAACCTCGCCATTCCGGCAAGCTCGACCAAGGACGAGGCCGCGCAGAAGTTCATCAAGTGGGCCACTTCCAAGGACTACGTCAACCTCGTGGCCAAGGAAACCGGCTGGGCCTCGGTGCCGACCGGCACGCGCAAGTCGACCTACGCGAACCCCGAGTTCCAGAAGGTTGCGAAGTTCGCCGAAGCCGAGAAGAAGGCCATCGACACGGCCAATCTCACCGACAGCACGCTGCCCAAGTCGCCATACGTCGGCGTCCAGTACGTGGCCATTCCCGAGTTCCAGGCCATCGGCGTGGCGGTGGGCCAGCAGATGAGCGCGGCGCTGTCGGGCAAGGTGACGGTCGACCAGGCCTTGAAGACCTCGCAGACGGCGGCCGAGCGCGAGATGAAGAAGGCCGGGTACTACAAGTAAGTCTTCGGGCTTGCTCCCTCCTCCGCTGGGGGWGGGTAGGGGTGGGGGCTCGCGGCGCACGTTCGGTGCCGCGCCTGATCAGGCAGCCCCCATCCCCGCCTTCCCCCAGAGGGGGAAGGAGCCAGAGACAACAAGAAGGGACTGCCCATGAAACGACTCCTGCCCCGCGCCCTCATGGCGCCCGCCGTGCTCACGCTCTTCGCCTGGATGATCGTGCCGCTCGTGATGACGCTGTACTTCTCGCTGGTGAACTACAACCTCATGCAGCCCGGCGAGCACACCTTCGCGGGCATCGAGAACTTTCACTACTTCGTCACCGACCCCGACTTCTGGCCGGCCACGTGGAACACGCTGCTGCTGATCGGCAGCGTGATCGTCATCACGGTGGTGCTGGGCGTGCTGCTCGCGCTGCTGGTGAACGAGCCCTTCCCTGGGCGCGGCATCGTGCGGGTGCTGCTGATCTCGCCGTTCTTCGTCATGCCCGCGGTCAACGCGCTGCTGTGGAAGCACATGATGATGAACCCCATCTACGGCGTGCTGGCCGACGTGTGGCGCGCCTTCGGCGCCCAGCCGGTCGACTGGCTCACCGACGTGCCGCTGCTCTCCGTGATCATCATGGTGGCCTGGCAGTGGCTGCCGTTCGCCTGCCTGATCTTCATCACCTCGCTGCAGTCGCTGGACCGCGAGCAGATGGAGGCCGCGCGCATGGACGGCGCGAGCGCGGTGCAGCGCTTCTTCTATCTCACCATTCCGCACCTCGGCCGCCCGATGGCGGTGGTGATCATGATCGAGATGATCTTCCTGCTCAGCGTGTTCGCCGAGATCGCCATCACCACGAACGGCGGCCCGGGCAACGAGAGCACGAACATGACCTACATGATCTTCAAGCAGTCGCTCATGAACTTCGACGTGGGCGTGGCCTCGGCGGGCGCTCTGTTCGCGGTGGTGCTGGCCAACATCGTGGCCGTGTTCCTGATCCGCATCATCGGCAAGAACCTGGACTGAGGAGCCGCGAGCCATGCAACAGATACAAGCTCCCAGCAACTTCCTGCCGCAGCTGCTGCGCACCGTGGGTGCGTGGGCCGTCGCGCTGCTGCTGTTCTTCCCGCTCGGCTGGCTGTTCCTCACGGCCTTCAAGACGGAGCTGCAGGCGATCCATGTACCGCCGCTCTTCGTCTTCGAGCCCACGCTCGACAACTTCGGCGAGGTGCAGCGGCGCAGCGACTACCTGCTGTACGCGCGCAACTCGCTCATCACCAGCCTGGGCTCGACCATCCTCGGCCTGTTGATCGCGGCGCCGGCCGCGTACTCGATGGCCTTCTTCCGCACGAAGAAGACGCGCGACATCCTGATGTGGATGCTCTCCACCAAGATGATGCCGGCCGTGGGCGCGCTGGTGCCGATCTACGTGATCGCGCAGACCGCGGGCATGCTGGATTCGCTCACCGCGCTGACCATCGTGTTCACGCTGTCGAACCTGCCGATCATGGTGTGGATGCTCTACAGCGCCTACAAGGACATTCCGAACGAGATCCTCGAAGCTGCGCGCATGGATGGCGCCAGCCTGTGGACCGAGTTCCGACACGTCGTGATGCCGCTGTCGGTGGGCGGCCTCGCATCGACCGGCCTGCTGTGCCTGGTGCTGAGCTGGAACGAGGCCTTCTGGGCGCTCAACCTCACCTCCGCCAAGGCCGGCACGCTGGCCACGCTGATCGCCTCGTACTCCAGCCCCGAGGGCCTGTTCTGGGCCAAGTTGTCGGCAGCTTCGCTGATGGCCATCGCGCCCATCGTGGTGTTCGGCTGGTTCAGCCAGAAGCAACTGGTGCAAGGCCTGACCTTCGGCGCCGTCAAGTAAAGAAAGGGAGACAACTCATGGCCTACCTGCAACTCAAAGACATCAAGAAGAGCTTTGGTGAAGTCAACATCATCAAGGGCGTCGACCTCGAAATCCAGAAGGGCGAGTTCATCGTCTTCGTGGGGCCATCGGGCTGTGGCAAGTCGACGCTGCTGCGGCTGATCGCGGGGCTCGAGCCCATCACCAGCGGCAACCTGCTGCTCGACGGCAAGGACATCACCTGGACACCCTCGGGCAAGCGAGACCTGGCGATGGTGTTCCAGAGCTATGCGCTTTATCCGCACATGAGCGTGTACGACAACATGTCCTTCGCGCTCAAGCTCGCGGGCGTGGGCAAGAGCGAGATCAGGACCAAGGTCGAATATGCGGCCAAGACGCTCAACCTCACGCAGTACCTTGACCGTACGCCGAAGGACCTGTCGGGCGGCCAGCGCCAGCGCGTGGCGATCGGCCGCGCCATCGTGCGCGCGCCCAAGGTGTTCCTGTTCGACGAGCCGCTGTCGAACCTCGATGCGGCGCTGCGCGGCAACACCCGCGTCGAGATCCACAAGCTGCACCGCGCGCTCGGCGCCACCACCATCTACGTGACGCACGACCAGGTCGAAGCCATGACGCTGGCCGACCGCGTGGTGGTGCTCAAGGACGGGCTGATCGAGCAGGTCGGCACGCCGCTCGAACTGTATGACCACCCGGCCAACCAGTTCGTCGCGCAGTTCATCGGCATGCCGTCGATGAACATGGTGGCGGCGAATGCGATTCCCAGCTTCTCGGCCGCCACCGGCGGCAAGCTGCCGGCCGACGGCTTCCTGGGCGTGCGCCCCGAAGGCCTGCGCGTGCATCCGAAGCAGGGCGCGCCGGTGTCGGATGTGCAGGGCCGCGTCGAGCTGGTCGAAGCCCTCGGCGCCGACACGCTGATCCACGTCGACGTGGGCGGCGTGCCGCTGATCGCACGCCAGAACGAGCGCACGCCGCTGCACGCCGGCGACGACGTGGCGGTCGAGCTCGATCCGTCGGTGCTCCATTTGTTCAACCGTGAAGGCCGTTCGGTCTCCGCCTGATTTCTTCCGGAACATTCCCGTGACCCTCGCAGCAGCGCCTCTCGACGCGCCAACTCCACCGGCTCCTTCGGAGTCCATGGTGCTTCACCTTGGACTCGGCTCGTTCCATCGGGCCCACCAGGCCGTCTATTTGCAACGGCTGATCGATGCGGGTGACACCCGCTGGTCGCTCTCGGGCGCCAACATCCGGCCCGACATGGCCGAGCTCGTCGCCGCACTGCAGGCGCAGGGCGGCCGCTACACGCTCGAAACCGTGTCGCCGGCCGGCGAGTACCGCTACGAACAGATCGAAGCCATCCGCGAAGTGCTGCCGTGGGAGCCTTCGCTGGCCGCGGTGGTCGCGCGCGGCGCGGCACCGTCCACGCGCATCATTTCGTTCACCGTGACCGAGGCCGGCTACTACCTCGATACCAAGGGCCGGCTGGACCTGTCGTTCGGCGATCTCGCGGCCGACATCGAGCGCGCGCGGCGCGGCGAGGCGGGTGGCGAGGGCGTGACCATCTATGGCGCCGTCTGCGCGATCCTGCGCGCGCGCAAGGCCGCGCAAGCGGGCGCGGTGACGCTGCTCAACTGCGACAACCTGCGCCACAACGGCGATCGCTTCCGTGCCGGGCTGCTCGAATTCATCGAGCGCGCGGGCGATGGCGATTTGCTGGCTTGGGTGCAAGCGAACACCACCTGCCCGAACGCGATGGTCGACCGCATCACGCCGCGCCCGCCGCCCGAGCTGCGCGCGCGCGTGAAGGCCGCGACCGGCCGCGACGATGCGGCAGCCATCACGGGCGAGAGCTTCATCCAGTGGGTGATCGAGGACAACTTCGCGGCCGGGCGCCCCAACTGGGGCCGCGTGGGCGTGGAGCTGGTCGAATCGGTGCAGCCTTACGAAGAGGCCAAGATCCGCATCCTCAACGCCACGCACAGCTGCATCGCCTGGGCGGGCACGCTGGCAGGGCTGAACTTCATCCACGAAGGCACGCACGACGCGGCCATCCGCAGGATGGCGTTCGACTACGTCACCGACGATGTGATCCCGTGCCTCAGCCCGAGCCCGATCGACCTCGCGGCCTACCGCGACGTGGTGCTCGACCGATTCGGCAACCCCGCGATCCGCGACACCAACCAGCGCGTGGCGGCCGACGGTTTCTCGAAGATCCCGGGCTTCATCGCGCCCACAGTGCGCGAGCGGCTCGCCGCGGGGCAGCCGATCGACAGCGTTGCGATGCTGCCCGCGCTGTTCCTGGCCTTCCTGCAGCGCTGGCATCGTGGCGCGCTGCCCTATGCCTACCAGGACCAGGGCATGGACGAGGCCGCGGCGCACGCGATCTGCGACGCCGCCGATCCGGTGCTCGCGCTGTGTTCGGACGCGGGACTGTGGGGCACCGCCGCGGGCGATGCACGGCTGGTCGACGCCGTGCGCGCAGCGAGCGGGCGCGTGGCAAATTTCCTGAACTCTGGAGCAACGATATGAGCGAACGTTTGAAGAACCGCCATGTGCTGCTGACCGGCGCCGGTGGCGGCATCGGTCTGGCCGTGGCCGAGGCCTGCATTGCCGAGGGCGCGCGCTGCAGCGTGGTCGACCGCGCTGCAGGGGCGCCCGAGGCCGTGCGGGCGCTGCAGCAGCGCCACCCCGACAAGCTGGCCTACATCGCGGCCGACGTGACCGACACACAGGCCATCTCGCACATGCTGGCCGAGGCGCAGGTCGCTTTCGGTCCGATCCACACGCTGTTCAACAACGCTGCCGTGTTCGACCTGGCGCCGCTGCTCGACAGTGACGAGGCTTCGTTCGACCGGCTGTTCGCGGTCAACGTGAAGGGCATGTTCTTCGTGATGCAGGCCGTGCTGCGCCACATGGTCGAAGCGGGCACGCAGGGCGCGTCGGTCATCAACATGGCCTCGCAGGCCGGGCGGCGCGGCGAGGCGCTGGTGTCGCACTACTGCGCCACCAAGGCCGCGGTCATCAGCTATACGCAGAGCGCCGCGCTGGCCATGGCGCCGCACGGCATCCGTGTCAACGGCATTGCACCCGGTGTGGTCGACACGCCGATGTGGGACCATGTCGACAGCCTGTTCGCCAAGGCCGAAGGGCTGCCGCCCGGCGAGAAGAAGCGCCGCGTGGGCCTGGAGGTGCCGCTCGGCCGCATGGGCGTGCCGGCCGACATCGCGGGCGCGGCCGTGTTTCTTGCCAGCGACGAGGCGCGCTACATCACGGCGCAGACCTTGAATGTCGATGGCGGCAATGTCATGAGCTGATGATTCTCTGCATGCTTGCAAAAATGCGATGAACGAAGACTTCCATCTGTACCTCGACAGTGCCGACCTGTCTGAACTGCAGGCCTGCCTGCCGCACCCGGTGGTGCATGGCGTGACGACCAACCCGACCTTGCTCAAGCGTGCGGGCATTGGCCGCGGCGAAGTGCCCGGTTTGCTGAAACGCTGCATCGAACTGGGCGCGCGCCAGGTGCAGGCGCAGGTGTATTCGAGCGACGTCGACGGCATGCTCGAAGACGCGGACGCTTTGCTCTCGCACTTCGACCGGGGCCAGCTGGTCGTGAAGATCCCCGCCACGCGCCAGGGCCTCGATGCCGGCGCGCGGCTCATCGCGCAAGGCGTGCCCGTCACGTGGACGGCCGTGTATGCGCCCGAGCAGGCGCACTTCGCGGCGCAACTGGGCGCGGCCTATGCGGCGCCGTACCTCGGGCGGCTCGAGGACGCCGGTGTCGACGGGCTGGCGCTGATCGCGCAGATGCAGTCACTGGTCGCGCAGCGTCCTTCGTCCGGCACGCGCCTGCTGGTGGCGAGCATCCGTTCGCGCGCGGCCTACCTTGCCCTGCTGGGGCTCGRCGTGGGAGCCATCACCATCCCGCCGCGCCTCTTTGCCGAGCTGCTCGACCATCCCGCCACGCTCGCCGCCGAACGCGGCTTCCTGGCCGATGCACGCGCCTTGCCCTGACAGAGGAAAATCCGAGCACCATGCGCATTGCACTCACGGGCGAAGCCCTGATCGATTTCACCGCCAGCGAGGCCGGCACGCTCGCGTTCCTGGGCCACGAGGGCGGCTCTCCGCTCAACACGGCCGTGGCCTGCGCGCGCCTCGGCCAGCCCACCGGCTTTCTCACGCAGCTGTCGACCGACCTGTTCGGCGAACGGCTGATGCGTTTTCTCGAACGCAACGGCGTGGACACCCGCCTCATCCTGCGCAGCAACGCGCCGTCGACCCTGGCCTTCGTCGAGCGCACGCCGCAGACCAACCGCTATGCCTTTTACACGCGCGGCAGCGCCGACGCCACCTGGGCGCCCGAGCCGCTGCCGCAGTTGCCGGCGGACTGCCGCTTCCTTCATTTCGGCTCGATCTCGCTGCTGCAGGAGCCGGCGGCCACGCGCATTGCCGAGCTGGTCACGGCCAACGCGGGCCGCCGCGTGATCGTGTTCGATCCGAACGTGCGGCCCAGCCTCATTCCCGACATGGCCGCCTACCGCGAGCGCATGACGGACTGGCTGGCCATGGCCGACCTGGTCAAGCTCAGCGACGAAGATGCCGAACTGCTGGCCCCCGGCCGGCCGGTCGATGCACTGGCGGCGGATTGCCTGCAGGCCGGCGCGCACGCCGTGGTCGTCACGCGCGGCGGCGCGGGCGCCACGCTCTGGCGCACGGGGCACGCGCCGCTCGCCGTGGCGGCGCCCCGCGTCAAGGTGGTCGACACCATCGGCGCGGGCGACACCTTCACGGCCGGGCTCTCGGTGGCGCTGCTCGCGCACGGCGTCGAGCACCCGGCCCAGCTCGGCGAGCTGGGCGACGACGCCTGGCGCGAGGTGATGCGCTTCGCCGCCACGGCCGCCGCCCTCAACTGCACCCGCGAAGGCGCCGATCCACCCACGCTCGAAGCGGTTCACGCCGCGCTGGCGCAGGAAGACAATGGGGCCGTCGCTTCCCGGTCCTGACCCGTGCTGCCATGACAACGTCCACACGCAAACGCTCGATTCCCCGTCAGCGCCAACCCGAGCTGGAGCGCGATATTGCGCGCTCCCCGTCGCTGGGCTACGAGGCCCCCGAAACCGGCCTGGTGCGCTGCCTGGCGCACGGCTTCCCGAGCCCGCTGGTGCGATGGCATTTCCATGAAGACTACGAGCTGCACCTGATCACCGAGACCTCGGGCAAGGCCTTCATAGGAGACTGGATCGGGCCGTTCCAGCCCGGACACCTCGTGCTCTGCGGGCCCCGGCTGCCGCACAACTGGATTTCGCTCGACGTGCCCGAAGGCGGCGCCGCTGGGCGCGACCGGGTGATCCAGTTCCGCCACGAGCCGATCGAGCACGCCGCGGCCGAGATTCCCGAGCTGCGCGAAGTGATGCAGCTGCTCGAACGTGCGCGGCACGGCATCGAGTTCTTCGGCATGTCGCAGCAGGCGCAGACGCACTGGGACAACATCAAGGCCGCGCGCGGCGTGCGCCGGCTCGGACGGTTCCTCGAGTTCATGGCCGACCTCGCGCAATGCACCGACTACCGGCTGCTGTCGAGCGTGCAGATGCAGGGCGCCCAGGGCATCGAGGGCGATGCGCAGGTCGACCAGATCAACGACATCGTCAACCGCATCACCAGCAACATGGCGGAGTCGATCTCGATGTCGGACGTGGCGGCCGAACTGGGTATGAGCGAGAGCCGCTTCAGCCGCTTCTTCCGGCGCTCCACCGGCAACAGCTTCACCGACTTCGTCAACCGCGTGCGTATCAACAGCGCCTGCCACCTGCTGATGCAGACCGATCACTACGTGACCGACATCTGCTACCAGGTTGGCTTCAACAATGTGGCGAATTTCAATCGACGTTTTCTTGAAATCAAGGGAATGACGCCGAGCGAATTCCGAAAGCAGGCAGACACCCGCTTCGGCGGCGGCATCTCTTCCTAGACAAAGCCAGGGGGTCCATCTTGTACCTGGGACTCGACCTCGGCACGTCCGAGCTCAAGGCGCTGCTGCTCGCCGACGACCACCGCATCGTCGGCGTGGCCCGCGCGCCGCTCGCGGTCGAACGGCCGCGGCCGCTGTGGTCGGAGCAGGCGCCGCAGCAGTGGTGGCATGCGCTCGAGGAGGTGATGCGTGCGCTCGGCAAGTCGCATCCCGAGGAACTCGCGGCGGTGCGCGCCATCGGCCTGTCGGGACAGATGCACGGTGCCACGCTGCTCGATGCGGCGGGCGAGGTGCTGCGCCCTGCGATTCTCTGGAACGACGGCCGCAGCGGTGCGCAGTGCGAGGCGCTTGCGCGCGCCGTGCCGAGGCTCGGCGAGATCGCGGGCAACCTCGCGATGCCGGGGTTCACCGCGCCCAAGCTGTTGTGGGTGCGCGAGCACGAGCCTGAAATCTTCGGCCGTGTGGCGCGCGTGCTGCTGCCCAAGGACTGGCTGCGCTTCATGCTCAGCGGCGAGGCGGTCAGCGAGATGTCCGATGCGGCGGGCACGCTGTGGCTCGATGTGGGTGCGCGCGACTGGTCCGACGAACTGCTGGCGGCCACAGGCCTCACGCGCGCGCACATGCCGCGGCTGGTCGAAGGCAGCGAGATGTCGGCGCAGCTCAAACCCGAACTGGCGGCGCGCTGGGGCGTGGGCCGCGCCAGCGTGGTGATCGCCGGCGGTGCCGG
The DNA here is from genome assembly GCF_056395365.1 of Variovorax sp. 10L421. Classification (NCBI taxonomy): domain Bacteria; kingdom Pseudomonadati; phylum Pseudomonadota; class Betaproteobacteria; order Burkholderiales; family Comamonadaceae; genus Variovorax; species Variovorax sp. 10L421. The sequence continues at coordinate 150,284 of NZ_JBFTJJ010000010.1, read as the reverse complement.
CGACAACGCGGCCAGCGCCGTCGGCATGGGCCTCGTCGAGCCGGGGCAGGGATTCGTGTCACTCGGCACCTCGGGCGTCGTGTTCGTCTCGACCGACCGCTTCCTGCCGAACCCCGCGCAGGCGATGCACGCCTTTTGCCATGCGCTGCCGGGGCGGTGGCACCAGATGTCGGTGATGCTCTCGGCTGCGAGCGCGGTGAGTTGGGCCGCAAAGACTTTCAGGTTCGCGGACGAGGCCGCGCTGCTCGAAGCGGCGGCGTCCGTCCCGCTGGCACAGCGCGAGGGCTGCCCGCTGTTCCTGCCGTACCTCTCCGGCGAGCGCTCGCCGCACAACAACCCCAACGCGCAGGGCGTGCTGTTCGGCCTCACGCACGCACACGGGCCAGCGGAAATCGCGTACGCCGTGGTCGAGGGCGTGAGCTTCGGCCTGCGCGACGGCTTCGATACCCTGCGGCTGCCGGCCGGGATGCCGCTGCGCGACGTGGCGCTGGTGGGCGGCGGTGCGCGCAGCGTGTGGTGGGGGCAGCTGCTGGCCGACATCTTCGGCGTGCCGCTCACGCTCTATGCGGGCGGCGAGACGGGTGGCGCACTGGGTGCGGCGCGGCTGGCGTGGTTGGCGGATGGGGGCTCGGTGGCCGAGGTTTGCACGCTGCCGCCTGTGAAGCAGAAGCTGGTTGCCTCGACCGAAGTAGCCAATGTCCACAGGACGAGGCATGCGCGCTTCCAGGCGCTCTACAAGGCGGTGCAGGCGCAATTCCAGTAGCAGAGCGATCACGACCGCCCATGAAAAAAGCCCGGCGCAAGCCGGGCTTCTTTCATTTCGCGAGACACCGCGGATCCGGCTCTGCCGGTCCGCAGGTGTCGCCCCCGGTTGGGGGGTAGGCGTAGCGGACACGAAGTGCCGCGCAGCCTGGGGGCGAGCCAATTACATGCCCATGCCGCCCATGCCACCCATGCCGCCCATGTCGGGCATGCCACCGCCGGCAGCGCCTTCGTCCTTGGGTGCGTCAGCAACCATGGCTTCGGTCGTCAGCAGCAGCGAGGACACCGAAGCGGCGTTCTGCAGTGCGGTGCGCGTGACCTTCGTCGGGTCCAGGATGCCCAGCTCGAGCATGTCGCCGTACGTGTCGTTCGCAGCGTTGAAGCCGTAGTTGCCCTTGCCGGCCAACACAGCGTTCACCACCACCGAGGCTTCGCCGCCGGCGTTGTTCACGATTTCGCGCAGGGGTGCTTCGATGGCCTTGAGCACCAGCTTGACGCCGGCGTCCTGGTCGGCGTTGTCGCCCTTGATCGAGTCGCCCACGGCTTGCTTGGCACGCAGCAGAGCCACGCCGCCGCCAGCCACAACGCCTTCTTCCACTGCAGCGCGGGTAGCGTGCAGGGCGTCTTCGACGCGAGCCTTCTTTTCCTTCATTTCGACTTCGGTGGCGGCGCCAACCTTGATCACGGCAACACCGCCGGCCAGCTTGGCCACGCGCTCTTGCAGCTTTTCACGGTCGTAGTCGCTCGTGGCTTCTTCGATCTGCACGCGCACTTGCTTCACGCGGGCTTCGATGTCGCCAGCGGCGCCAGCGCCGTCGATGATGATCGTGTTTTCCTTGCCCACTTCGATGCGCTTGGCTTGACCCAGGTCGGCCAGCGTCACCTTTTCGAGCGTCAGGCCCACTTCCTCAGCGATGACCTTGCCGCCCGTCAGGATGGCGATGTCTTCCAGCATGGCCTTGCGGCGGTCGCCGAAGCCAGGTGCCTTCACAGCCACGACCTTCAGGATGCCGCGGATCGTGTTCACGACCAGCGTAGCCAGGGCTTCGCCCTCGACTTCTTCGGCAATGATCAGCAGCGGACGGCCAGCCTTGGCGACTTGTTCCAGCGTGGGGAGCAGGTCGCGGATGTTGCTGATCTTCTTGTCGAACAGCAGCACGAAGGGGTTGTCCAACAGCGCCGATTGCTTCTCGGGGTTGTTGATGAAGTAGGGCGACAGGTAGCCGCGGTCGAACTGCATGCCTTCGACGACGTCGAGTTCGCTGTCCAGCGACTTGCCGTCTTCCACGGTGATCACGCCTTCCTTGCCGACCTTGTCCATCGCGTCAGCGATGAGCTTGCCGATGGTTTCGTCGCTGTTGGCCGAGATCGAGCCGACTTGAGCGATTTCCTTCGACGTGGTGGTGGGCTTGGAAGCCTTCTTCAGCTCGGCGACCAGGGCCGTCACGGCCTTGTCGATGCCGCGCTTCAGGTCCATCGGGTTCATGCCGGCAGCCACCAGCTTGAAACCTTCGCGAACGATGGCTTGTGCCAGCACGGTCGCGGTGGTGGTGCCGTCACCGGCGTTGTCCGAAGTCTTGGAAGCCACTTCCTTCACGAGCTGCGCGCCCATGTTCTGGAGCTTGTCCTTGAGTTCGATTTCCTTGGCGACCGACACACCGTCCTTGGTGACGGTGGGGGCGCCGAACGAGCGCTCGAGCACCACGTTGCGGCCCTTGGGGCCCAGGGTCACCTTGACTGCGTTGGCCAGGATGTTCACACCCTCGACCATGCGTGCGCGGGCTTCACCGCCGAAGACTACGTCTTTTGCTGCCATGTTTGTTTACTCCGAATGGGATATTTGAATTACTTCTCGACGACCGCGAACAGGTCGTCTTCCTTCATGACCAGCAGTTCGTCGCCGCCGACCTTGACGGTCTGGCCGCTGTACTTGCCGAACAGGACGCGGTCGCCGACCTTGACAGTCAGTGCGGCCAGCTCGCCCTTGTCGTTGCGCTTGCCCGGGCCCACGGCCAGGACTTCACCCTGATCGGGCTTTTCAGCGGCTGCGTCGGGGATGACGATGCCGGAGGCGGTCTTGGTTTCGCTGTCAACACGCTTGACGATCACGCGATCGGCCAAAGGACGAAGTTTCATTGCATCTCCTGGATGTATGGATAAGAAACGGATTTGTGGTCGGGTGCCGGACCGGAGGCCGGCAGCCCATCGACTGGAAGCGAGGCTGTTAGCACTCATCAGCAGCGAGTGCTAATCATAAGGGCAATCGGCGGGCTTTCAAGGGGTTCTGCAGCCGCCTACAACTGGTCCGTAGGCACAAACCACGAGAACAGCAGCAGCTGCAGCCGCGTCAGCATGCTCGAATCCGGTTCGCTGTCGAGCACCTCGTTGTGGACGTCGCCGGTGCCGATCCACTGGACGTTCTGGCCGTCGGGCTTGAGCACCACGCGGTAGACGCCCTCGATGTCGTCGAGCTCGTAGGCGAATAGCAGCGCCTGCGTCAGGTCGAAGCTTCGCACGGCTATGCCGAATTCGGTGTTCAGCCGGGCGGAACGCGGGTCGAGGTTCATGGAGCCGAGCAGCACCCACTGGCGGTCGACCAGTGCCAGCTTGGCATGCAGGCGGCCGCGGGCCTTCTTGAGCAGGTCGCGGAACTGGCCGCTGCGCCGCAGCTGCCGGGTGCTGACTTCGTACAGGTTCACGCCCAGCTTGAGCATGTCGACGCGGTAGCGGTTGTAGTTGATGTTGACCAGCGGCTCGTCGCTGTCGGCCAGCGAATTGGTGATGACGGTGATGTTCACACCGTGCTCACGCCCCATGCGGATGCGTTCCATGCCCTCGTCGCCTGGAATGAAGTAGGGCGAGATCACCACCACGTTCGACCTGGCCGTGGCCAGCATCTCGTGGAAGCGCTGTGCCAGCGGCTCCATGGGTTGCGCCATGACGCCCAGCGCCTTGTTGGGACTGTCGGCGGAGGCGTGGGCCTCGGCGCGCATCCACTTGGCCTCGTCGATTCGGGCAAGCTGGGCGCCCAGCGGCAGGTCGCCGAGCAGGTCGGTGGGAGGCAGCGGGTCGGGCGGCGGTGCGTGGGCCGGGGAGGTTGCTTCCTCGAAATCGGCTTTCAGCGCCTGCGGCGTGCTGCTGGTGCCGGCCACCCGCTGCAGGGGGTAGACCACGTCGCTGTTCCAGTAGGTGTCGAAGATGGCGGCTGACTCGGGGACCACCGGGCCGACCAGCAGCAGCTCGAAATCGATGAAGTTCGCGCTCTCGCTGCGCAGGAAATACTCGTCGGCCAGGTTGCGGCCGCCCGCGATGGCCATGGCGCCGTCGGCCACGAACAGCTTGTTGTGCATGCGGTGGTTGAGGCGCCGGAAGTCGGTGAAGAACTCCAGCCACCGCCCCGACGAGTGGTCGCGCGCGTTCACGAACGGGTTGAACAGCCGGATCTCGGCATTGGGCTCGGCGGCGAGGCCGAGCAGCAGGCGGTCCATGCCGGCCGTGTAGAAGTCGTCGAGGAGCAGCCGCACGCGCACGCCGCGCCGGGCGGCATTGCGCATTTCGCGCAGCAGCAGGCGGCCGGTCTTGTCGTTGCCGAGCTGGTAGGTCTGGATGTCGAGCGACGACTTCGCGCGCCGCATCAGCTCCAGCCGGGCGTCGAGCGCAAAAGAGGCCTCGATCAGCGGCCGCATGCTGCTCAGGCCGTCGGGCGGGGAGTCGAGGCTGACGGCGGCGCGGCCGAGCTCGGTGGCGGGCGAGGCCGCAATCGCCAGGGTGGGCGATTCAGGCGTGCGCGGTGGGAGCCCCGCGCAGCCGGCCAGCGCAATGGCAGCCGCGAGGACCATCAGCCGCAGAGCCGGACCGCTCAGTGCGGGAAACAGAAAGGCGATGAGCTTGAGCATGAGGGCTTGCCAACGCACGGGAAGCGTGCGGGCGGCATGGTAGCCGGTTCGCCCTGGACCCGCAGACGCAATTCCGCAACGTAACACCCTTCATCGGAGCGGTGATTGGGGAGGCACAAATAAGTCACGCAATAAAATGCGAATCATTCTTAATAATATTTGTAATGAGGCCGGGATGAAGAGGTTGGAGGCGCGGCGCAAGGCTGCATCGGTGCTGATAGGGTGTCTGGCGATCTGCACACAGCGCGAGGTGCTGGCCCAGGCGACGAATGCGGGCTCGCTGCCGGAAGTACGGGTCGACGCGAATGCCGAAACCGAGACGGCGACCACGCCGGTGATCGGCTACCGCGCGAAAAATGCGGTCACCGCCACCAAGACCGACACGCCGCTGTCTGAAACGCCTCAGTCCGTGACCGTGATCACGCGCGACCAGATGGTCGACCAGGGCGCGGCCAATGTACAGGACGCGCTCAACTACGCGGCCGGCGTACGTTCCGATGCCTACGGACTCGATTCCCGCACCGACTCCGTGCGGGTGCGCGGCGCCTATCCCGACGTCTACCTCGACGGCCTGCGCCAGGCCTACGGCTACTACACCAGCACCACCCGCACCGAGCCCTACACGCTGGAGCGCCTCGAAGTGCTGCGCGGCCCCTCGGGCATGCTGTTCGGCGCCGGCACGGCCGCCGGCGTGGTCAACATGGTCAGCAAGCGGCCGCTGCAGGAGGCCCAGCGCGAAGTGGGCGTGCAGTTTGGCAGCTTCGGCCGCAAGCAGATCCAGGCCGACCTCACCGGCCCGCTGAACGCCGACGGCTCACTGTCGTACCGCCTGATCGCGCTGCAGCGCAAGTCCGGCACGCAGGTCGACCACGTGCCCGACGACCGCAGCGTGATTGCGCCCTCGCTGACCTGGCGGCCCAATGCCATGACCTCGCTGACGCTGCAGGGCCTCTGGCAGAAGGACAAGAGCGGCAGCAGCTCGCAGTTCCTGCCGTGGGAGGGCACCTTGCTGCCGAACCCGAACGGACGCCTGCCGAGCAGCCGCTTCATCGGCGAGCCGGGCGACTACTACGACAGCGAGCGCAAGACCTTCGGCTGGCAGTTCGAGCACAAGTTCGACGACAGCTGGACCTTCCGCCAGAACTTCCGCTACGCGCGCAACGAAAACGACAACCGCTACCACTACGGCAGTTCGTTCAGCGGATTCGACAGCTGGTCCACCGACCCGGTCTTCAAGCGCGTGCTCGGCCGCTACTACGACAGCCAACTGACCCGCAATCGCACGCAGACGCTCGACAACCACGTCGAGGGCCGCTTCCAGACCGGCGCGCTGAAGCACACGCTGCTCGTGGGCGCGGACTTCGCGCGCCAGCGCGAGAACGTCTGGGGCGGCACCACCTTCGACACCATCGACGTCTACGCGCCGGTCTACGGCCATCTCGACGAGCCCGTGCGCGATGCGAGGCCGCGCACCCGCCAGCGACAGACGGGCGTCTACCTGCAGGACCAGGTCAGGCTCGACAACTGGATCTTCGTGGCGGGCCTGCGGCAAGACAGGGCCGTGTCCAGTGCCGCGGGAAGCAACGAGGAAAAGAGCAGCGCCACCACCAAGCGCTTCGGGCTGATGTACGCCTCGCCGTCGGGATGGTCGCCGTACCTGAGCTACAGCGAGTCGTTCACGCCGCAGTCGCCGCGCGAAGGCCGCATCTTCACGCCGTTGCGCGGCGAGCAGTGGGAAGCCGGCGTCAAGTACGAGCCCAGGGACCGCGCCCTGGCCTTCAGCGCAGCGGTGTACGACCTGCGCGAGAAGAACCAGATCGTCGAGGAGCAGCCCAACGTGTTCTCGCAGCGCGGCCTGACGAAGACGAAGGGCGTGGAACTCGAGGCCAAGGGCTCGGCCGGCCCGAACCTCGACCTGATCGCCCACTACAACTACACCGATGCCGACGCGCAGATCGAAGGCCTGCCCAAACACCAGGCCAGTTTCTGGGCGAAGTACAGGTTTTCCATCGGCGGCGTGAACGGTTTTTCCGCCGGCGCCGGCGTGCGCCTGATGAGTTCGTTTCGCGACACGCAGTTCGGCACCGGTCCGCGCGTGCCGGGCATCGCGCTGGCCGACCTCGTGTTCGCCTATGAGACCGACCGCTGGCGCTATGCGCTCAACATCAACAACGTGACCGACAAGATCTACTTCAGCACCTGCCTGTCGCGCGGCGACTGCTGGTATGGCTCGCGCCGCAACATCGTCGCGAGCGCGACCTATCGCTTCTAGAACACGACCTTCAGGAACAGCCCCCACATGAACAGCCGAAAAATCAAGACCTGGGCCTGGGTGCACAAGTGGAGCAGCCTCGTGTGCACGGTGTTCATGCTGCTGCTGTGCATCACGGGCCTGCCGCTGATCTTCCATCACGAGATCGGCCATCTGCTGGGCACCGAGGTCGAGGCGCCGAAGATGCCCGCGGGCGCGCCGCGCGTGAGTCTCGACCGCGTGCTCGACATCGCGAAGTCGAAGCACCCCGGCCGCGTGGTGCAGTTCGTCTCACAGCCCGAGGACGACGACGGCCTGTGGTTCGTCACGCTCACGCCCACGCCGCAAGCCACGGAGGACTTCAAGTCGGTCGCGATCGACGCGCGAACGGGCGAGGTGCTCGCGCAGCCGAAGTTCGACGAGGGCTTCATGTACGTGATGTTCAAGCTGCACGTCGACTTGTTCGCGGGATTGGCGGGCAAGCTCTTCCTCGGCTTCATGGGCCTGCTGCTGCTGGTGGCCATCGTCTCGGGCGTGGTGCTGTATTCACCCTTCATGCGCAAGCTCGACTTCGGCACGGTGCGGCGCGAGAAGCGCCCGCGCCTGAAGTGGCTCGACCTGCACAACCTGCTTGGCATCGTCACGCTGGTGTGGCTGTTCGTGGTGGGCTCCACGGGCATGATCAACACCTGGGCCGACCTGCTCATCAAGTACTGGCAGCACGACCAGCTCAGTTCGCTGCTCGCGCCCTACAAGAACGAACCCATCGTGGCGGTGAACGAGCGTGCCTCGGTGCAGCGCTCGATGGACGCCGCGATGCAGAAGACGCCCGGCATGAAGCTGTCGTTCATTGCCTTCCCCGGCACATCGTTCTCGAGCCCGCACCACACGACCTTCTTCGTGCGTGGCAACGAGCCCTTCACATCGAAGCTGTTCCAGCCGGTGCTGGTCGATGCCAAGACAGCGGAGGTGACTGCGGTGCCGAAGCTGCCCTGGTACCTCATGGCGCTGCTGGTGTCGCAGCCGCTGCACTTCGGCGACTACGGCGGCATGCCGATGCAGATCATCTGGGCGCTGCTCGACGTAGCGACCATCATCGTGCTGGGCAGCGGGTTGTACCTGTGGCTCAAGCGGGGCAACCCCGTGCCCGCGTCCCCGAGGGCCGCGGCGCATGAAGCGCGCGTCTCCGGCGGCACTGCACAACCCGAGCCGGCATCGGCCATGAAGGTGCAGGCATGACGCAGCACCGGAGCTTCTGGCGCATGTGGGGCTGGCCGACGGTGCTGGGCCTGCTGACGACCTTCGGGCTGATCTCGGCGCTCTTCAGCGACGGCGGGCTGGGCGACGTCCTGGCCTGGATCACGCTGGGCATCCCGGTCGTGGTGGGTGCCTGGCATGCCTGGCGCAAGGCGCCGGCCCGCTAGTTTTCCCTGAGAGTCGCGCCACCGCGACATGCGCGGCCGGCATGCCGAAGCAGAATCGGCGCGATGAAACTTGCGCCCGTCGCCGCCGCCTGCCTTCTCTTGCTGGGTGTTCCGCTGGCCGCGCAGGCCCAGCAGGAGCCGCCGGCCGATCCAGGCGCCAGCGGCGCGCGCCTGCGCGAGATCACCGTCTCCACGCCGCGCGGCGAGGTTGCGCCCTTCAACGTGCCCGGCTCGGTCGACCGCGTCGACGGCGACGAGGTGCGCGACAGCCGCCTGCAGGTCAACCTCTCCGAAAGCCTGGGCGCGGTGCCGGGGCTGCAGGTGCAGAACCGGCTGAACTACGCGCAGGACCTGCAGCTGTCCATCCGCGGCTTCGGTGCGCGCTCGACCTTCGGCGTGCGCGGCGTGCGGCTCTATGTCGATGGCATTCCTGCGACCTTGCCCGATGGACAGGGGCAGACCTCGAACATCGACATCGGCTCGCTGGACCGCGTCGAGATCCTGCGCGGGCCGTTCTCCGCGCTGTACGGCAACTCCTCGGGCGGTGTGCTGCAGGCGTTCACCGCCTCGGGCGAGGGGCCGCCACGGCTGTCGTACTCGCTCGCGGGCGGCAGCTTCGGCACCTGGCGGCAGTCGCTGCAGCTCAGCGGGTCGCAGGGCGCGGTCGACTACCTGCTCGGCGCGAGCCGCTTCCATACCGACGGCTGGCGCGAGCACAGCGCCGCGCGGCGCGACATCGAAAACGGCAAGCTCGGCATCGCGCTCGACAACGGCGACAGGCTCACGCTGGTCTTCAACAGCGTGCGCGTCGACGCGCAGGACCCGCTGGGCCTCACGGCCGACCAGTACGCGCTGGCGCCGCGCAACGCGCCGCTGGCCACGCAGTACGACACCCGCAAGACGGTCGAGCAGATACAGGCCGGCCTGCTGTACGAGCGTCGCATCAACGCAGAGCAGGGGCTGCGCCTGATGGTCTACGGCGGCGAGCGAAAGACCACGCAGTACCAATCGATTCCGGTGTCGGCGCAGCAGAACCCGTTGCACGCGGGCGGCGTGATCGACCTGTCGCGGCAGTACGGCGGTGTCGACATTCGCTGGAATGCTGCGTTGACCCTGGCCGATCGGCCCTTCGACGTGGTGGCCGGCCTGGGCTACGACAGCCTGCGCGAAAAGCGCCGCGGCTACGAGAACTACCTCGGCCGCGTCGCGGCGCCCGTGCTGGGCGTGCAGGGCCGTCTGCGGCGCAACGAGCTCAACGACGTCTGGAACCTCGATCCCTACGCGCAAGCGACCTGGCGCTTCGCCGAGCGCTGGACGCTCGAAGCCGGCGTGCGCCGCAGCAGCGTGCACTTCAACTCGCAGGACCGCTACATCGTCGGCACGAACCGCGACGACAGCGGCAGTGCGCGCTACAGCAAGACCCTGCCGGTGGCCTCGCTGCGCTACCAGGCGACGCCCGACCTGGCCCTGTACGGCTCCATCGGCCGCGGCTTCGAGACGCCGACACTGAACGAACTTTCCTATCGGGCAAATGGCGCGAGCGGGCTCAACTTCGCGCTGCGGCCGGCGGTGAACGACAGCATCGAACTCGGCGCCAAGGCGCGGCTTGCCGGTGGCCTGCTGACGGCAGCGCTGTTCCAGACCCGCACGCGCGACGAGATCGTGACGGACACCAACGTCGGCGGCCGTGCCACCTTCCAGAACGCGGGGCGCACGAAGCGCAACGGCTTTGAGCTGGGCTGGCAGCATGAGACCGCGAACCACTGGCGCACGCAACTGGCCTACACGTGGCTGGACGCGACCTACCGCGACGCCTTCTGCTCGCCGTCACCGTGCGCGGCGGCCAACACCGTCGCCGCGGGCAACCGCATTCCCGGCATCGCGCGGCAGTCGCTGTTCGCATCGCTGGGCTGGGTGCCGCCCGAAGGCTGGCGCGCCGGCGTCGAGATGCGCGCGCTGGGGCGCATCCAGGCCAACGATGCCAACACCGCGAGCGCGCCGGGCTATGCCGTCGCGGCGGTGTATGCGGGCTACCTGAAGAAATGGGAGCGCTGGGAGTTCAATGCCTTCGCGCGTGTCGACAACCTGTTCGACCGGCGCTACGTGGGCTCGGTCATCGTCAACGAGGGCAATGCGCGCTATTACGAGCCCGCGCCGGGCCGCAACTGGACGGTGGGCCTGAGCGGCGCGTACCGCTTCTGACGACCCACCGCCGGTTCTTGTCGCTTACTTGAGGCCGGCTGCCGCGCGCAGTGCGGCGGCCTGCGTCGTCGCTTCCCAGGTGAACTCGGGCTCCTCGCGGCCGAAGTGGCCGTAGGCGGCGGTCTTCTGGTAGATCGGGCGCAGCAGGTCGAGCATCTGGATGATGCCCTTCGGACGCAGGTCGAAGAACTCGCGCACGAGCTCGGCGATCTTGTCGTCAGGAATCACGCCGGTGCCTTCGGTGTAGACCGTGATGTTCATCGGCTGCGCCACGCCGATGGCGTACGCCACCTGGATCTGGCACTGGCGCGCCAGGCCCGCGGCCACGATGTTCTTGGCCACGTAGCGTGCGGCATAGGCGGCCGAGCGGTCGACCTTCGACGGGTCCTTGCCCGAGAACGCGCCGCCGCCGTGCGGGCAGGCGCCGCCGTAGGTGTCGACGATGATCTTGCGGCCCGTGAGGCCGCAGTCGCCCTGCGGGCCGCCGATGACGAAGCGGCCGGTCGGATTGATCAGGTAGCGCGTGTCCTTGAGCCATTCCTTCGGCAGCACGGGCTTGATGATCTCCTCGATGATGGCTTCGTTGAACGAGGCCTTCATCTTGGTCGGCGTCTCGCTCTGGTCTGGGCTGTGCTGCGTGGAGAGCACCACGGTGTCGATGCTGTGCGGCTTGCCGTCGACGTAGCGCATCGTGACCTGGCTCTTGGCGTCGGGGCGCAGGAAGGGCAGGCGGCCGTCCTTGCGCAGCTGTGCCTGGCGCTCGACGAGGCGGTGCGCGTAGTAGATGGGCGCGGGCATCAGCTCGGGCGTCTCGTCGCAGGCGTAGCCGAACATCAGGCCCTGGTCGCCGGCGCCGGTGTTCAGGTGGTCGTCGCTCGCGTGGTCCACGCCCTGGGCGATGTCGTTGGACTGCTTGTCGTAGCAGACCATCACCGCGCAGCCCTTGTAGTCGATGCCGTACTCGGTGTTGTCGTAGCCGATGCGCTTGATGGTGTCGCGCGCGACCTGGATGTAGTCGACGTGCGCGTTGGTCGTGATCTCGCCGGCGAGCACCACGAGGCCGGTGTTGGTCAGCGTCTCGGCGGCCACGCGGCTGCGCGGGTCCTGCTCGAAGATCGCGTCCAGGATCGCGTCGGAGATCTGGTCGGCAACCTTGTCGGGGTGGCCTTCGGAAACCGATTCGGAAGTGAAGAGGAAGTCGTTCGCCATTTTGTTCAAAGCTCCTTGAAGTGATTTGGCGCGTTGCCAACTCTGCGGAGCCCTGGCGAACGCTTTAGCAGATGTCGATGAATCGACGGGCACAATCGCTTTCGCGCTTGTGTTTGTCGCCCTGCAAGTTGTTCCGTAACTCGGCGACAATTTGGATTCTATTCGAGCCGCGCATACCATGCGCGCGCGTCCGTTTTTTGACCCTCCCGCTTTCAATGATCACCCTGTTTCGCCTGCTCGCCCGCGTGCCGATGCCGTTGATGCATCGGCTCGGTGCCATGCTGGGCTGGCTGGTCTGGTGGAGCGCGCCGGACTACCGCCGCCGCTTCAAGGCCAATGCCGAGAGCGCGGGCTTCGCGCCCGACCAATACCGTCCCGCCATCGCCGCCGCCGGCAAGATGGCTTCCGAACTGCCCTGGCTCTGGCTGCGCCCGCATGGCGAGACCGTGCTTCACCGCGTGGTGCGCTGGGAAGGCGTGGAGGCCTTCGAGGCCGCCATGCAGGCCAAGAAGGGCGTGATCCTGGTGGCACCGCACCTCGGCAGCTGGGAGATGTGCGGCCAGGCGATCGGCGAGCGCTTCCTGTCGGCCTACGGGCCGATCACCGCGCTGTTCCGGCCGGCGCGCAAGAAGTGGATGGCCGACCTGATCGCCGCCGGCTCGCGCGACCGGCCCGGCCTGCAGACGCTGCCTACCAACAACAGCGGCGTGCGCGGCCTGATCCGCACGCTGCGCAGCGGCGGCTACACCGGCATCCTGCCCGACCAGGTGCCGCCGATGGGGCAGGGCGTCTGGGCGCCGTTCCTGGGCCGGCCCGCCTACACCATGACCCTGCTTCCCCGCCTTGCGCAACAGACCGGCGCGGCCTGCTTCCTGAGCGTCTGCGAGCGGCTGCCGAACGGCGCCGGCTACGTGGTCCGCTTCGAGCCCATCGTCGGCACGGCGCTGACCGACCCGTCAGCCTCCATCGAGGACGCGGCTGCGGCCATGAACGACGCCATCGGCCGGTTGATCCACAGCCTGCCGGGCCAGTACGTGTGGGACTACGCCCGCTACAAGGAGCCGCGCGCCGAGCGCGTGGCCGCAGCCGCCAGGGAGGCCGCATGAGCCTCGGTTCCCGGCTCGGCATCGGCTTCATGCGCGTGATCGCGCCGCTGCCGCTGCCGCTCGTGCGCGGCTTCGGCGCGTTCCTCGGCCGCATCCTGCACACCGTCGCCGTGCCGCGGCGGCGCGTGGTCGACACCAACCTGGCGGTCTGCTTCCCCGGCAAGTCGGAGGCCGAGCGCCGCGCCATCGCGCGCCAGACCTTCGTCTATGTGGCGCAGTCCTGGCTGGACCGCAGCTGGCTCTGGCATGCGCCCAAGAAGGTCGTGGCGAGCCGGCTCAAGGTAGTTGGGGCGGCGTCGGAGATCCGCGAGATCGCCGACGGCGATGCGCCGATGATCCTGTTCGCGCCGCACTTCTACGGCCTGGACGCCGCGGCCACCGCGCTGACCATGCACACGGCGCGCCCCTCGGCCACCATCTACACGACCCAGCGCGATCCGATGGTCGACGCCTGGATCCGCGAGGGCCGCACCCGCTTCGGCGATGTGGCGGCGCTCAACCGGGTGGACGGCATCAAGCCCGTGCTGCAGGGCCTGCGCAAGGGCGGCCTGCTGTACCTGCTGCCCGACATGGACTTCGGCCGCGACCAGACCATTTTCGTGCCGTTCTATGGCGTGCAGGCGGCCACCGTGCCCTCGCTGTCGCGCTTTGCACGGCTGGGCAAGGCCAAGGTGGTGCCGGTGGTGTCGAAGCTGACGCCCGGCGGCTACGAGATCGAGGTGCTGCCGCAGTGGCAGAACTTCCCGACCGACGATGTGGAGGCCGATACCGCGCTCATGAACACGCGGCTGCAGGGCTACATCGACACGATGCCCTCGCAGTACTACTGGGTGCATCGCCGTTTCAAGACCCGCCCCGAGGGCGAACCGCCGATCTATTGAAGGAAGGGCTCCCGGCTTTTCACTTCGCTTCGCTGCGTGCAGCTCCATCTCCCGAGGAGGAGGCGGGGCTCGCCTTGGGGCGGCCCGGCGGCGGCATCAGTTCCGCTGCAAGAATCCCTCGATCTCGCGGGCAACCAGTTGCGGCTGCTCATGCACGATCCAATGGGTCGCGTCCGGCACCTTCTTGACCTCGAGCTTAGGCACGTACTCGTCGAGCCCTTCGAGCAGGCCGGGCAGCAGCGCCGCGTCGTCGAGCGCCCAGAACACGAAGGTCGGCACGTCCACCGTGAGCCGTTCGCGCGGCAGCACCGGGATGCCGTCGACGGTCTGGCCGGGCAGCGGCGGCTTCATCGGCGTCACGCGGTAGAGGTTGCAGGCGCCGGTGAGGCCTGCACCCCAGACTTGGCGGTACTTCTGCTTCACTTCCTCGGTGAGCCAGCCGAAGCCGTCCGGGCCGGCCTTCATCAGCGTGAAGAAGGGCCACATGCGCTTGAAGTCGTCGGCGGCGAGCAGCGCCTCGGCGTCGGGGCGCGCGAGGAAGTTCATGTAGGCGCTGGCTTGCTGCTGCGCCGGGTTGTTGCGCAGTTCGCGCGTGAAGGTGCCCGGGTGCGGCGAATTGATGATGACCAGCTTGCGGATCTGCTGCGGGAACGCGTTGGCATAGCCCCAGGCAAAGGCGCCGCCCCAATCGTGGGCCACCAGCGCGGCCATGGTGCCGTCGGTGCTCTCGGTCGCCACGAGCTGCTGGATGTCCTGGATCAGCAGGTGAGCCTTGTAGGCCGCCACGTCGGTCGGCGCGCTCGACTTCTCGAAGCCGCGCAGGTTGGGTGCCACACAGCGGTAGCCGCCGTGGGTCGGGTCCGAGAAGTACGCCAGCAGTTCGTCCCAGATGAACGAGGCTTCGGGGAAGCCGTGGAGGAACACCATCAGCGGCCGGCCCGGCTGGCCGGCAGCGCGGCAACTCAGGGTGGTGCCATTGGGCAGGCTGCGTTGGAAGGTCTCGATCATGCTTCTTGTCTCCTTGGGTTGACTGTCGCTATTCTTTTGATAGTGAACTACGCACGCTGGACGGCCGATGCAGCCTGTTCTGGGGTTCAGTCAGGTCTCTGCTGGCGGCTCCGGCGGTTCGGCGGGGGCTGCTGCAGTCTCTTCCGGGTGCACCCAGCGCCACAGCAGCTCGGCTGCTTCACCGACGCCCTGCTTTTTCAGCGCCGAGAACAGTTTCACCTCGCCGCCGCCGGCGTTCAGTCGCGTAATCGACAGCACCTTGGCGGCTTCGCTGCGCGTGAGCTTGTCGGACTTGGTCAGCAGCACGAGGAACTTGAGGCCCTGCTGCACGCGCGGGCGGATCACGTCGAGCAGGATCTCGTCGAGTTCGGTCAGGCCGTGGCGCGGGTCGCACATGAGCACCACGCCGCGCAGGCTCTCGCGCGTCATCAGGTAGTTGCCCATCACGCGCTGCCAGCGCAGCTTGGCCTCCTTGGGCACGGCCGCGTAGCCGTAGCCGGGCAGGTCGGCCAGCACCGCATCGTCGACTTTCTGCTTGCCGATGCCGAACAGGTTGATGTGCTGCGTGCGGCCGGGCGTCTTGGAGGCGAAGGCCAGCCGCGTCTGCTGCGTGAGGGTGTTGATGGCAGTCGATTTGCCCGCATTGGAGCGGCCGACGAAGGCGATCTCGGGCAGGTCGACGGGGGGCAGGTGCTCAAGCTGGGGGGCGCTGGTCAGGAAGTGGGCGGTGTGCAACCAGCCCAGTGCCACGCGTTCGCGTTCGGCGACCTGGGGGTCCGCGGCGGGAGCCGCGCGGGGAGGGTAGGCAGCGGGCTTGGCGCGCGGGGAGGGCATCTACGGACTTTCGAAACAAGGCCCACATTGTAGAATCGTGAGGTTTTGCGCCATAAATTCGAAGCCCCCGATATGAAGTTGTTTGCCAATATTCTGCTTGCAGCCCTCGTGGGCATCGCATCCAGCGCGAGTTTTGCAGCCGATGAACACGCGGCTGCTCCGAGTGCGGCGGCCCCGGCGCCTGCCAAACCCGACCCCGCCAAGGGGGACGCGGTATTCAACGCAACGCCGGCCAACAGCCAGAGCTGTGCTTCGTGCCACAACGCGGACGGCAACTCCGCCATCGCGGCCAACCCGAAGCTGGCGCAGCAACATCCCGAATACATCCTCAAGCAGCTGCAGGACTTCAAGTCCGGCAAGCGCAAGAGCGCGATCATGAAGCCGCTGGCTTCGGCTCTGTCCGAAGAGGACATGCGCAACATCGCCTGGTTCGTCGGCTCGAAGAAGGTCAAGCCGGGCTTCTCGAAGGACAAGGACACGATTGCCCTGGGCGAGAAGATCTACCGCGGCGGCATCGGCGAGCGCCAGGTCCCGGCCTGCGCCGGCTGCCACAGCCCGAACGGCGCGGGCATCCCCGCCCAATACCCGCGCCTGGGCGGCCAGAACGCCGATTACACCGTGGCCCAGCTCACGGCCTTCCGCGACAACGTGCGCCTGAACAGCGTTCCCATGACCGGCGTCGCCGCCAAGCTCAACGACAGGGAAATCAAGGCCGTCGCCGACTACATTGCCGGTTTGCGTTGATGATGGCGCTCCCTGGAGCGTGAACCAGCCGCCGAAAATAACCCCAAACAAAAGGCGGGCCGATCCAGCAGGATGGCCCGCCTTTTTGCTTTTTTCCTCTCTTTCCTTACTGTCGTCCGATGTCCGTCTCCACCCATGGCCTTCGCGTTCATCGCGGCCCGCAGATGCTTCGCGCTGCGGTGGAGCTGTTTTCGTCGATGCGCTTCGCGATCGCGCTGCTCACCATCATCTGCATCGCGTCGATCATCGGCACCGTGCTCAAGCAGCATGAGCCGATCAACAACTACATCAACCAGTTCGGGCCGTTCTGGGCCGAACTGTTCCGCGCGGCCAGGCTCGACTCGATCTACAGCGCCTGGTGGTTCCTGCTGATCCTGCTGTTCCTCGTGATCAGCACCGCGCTGTGCATTGCGCGCAACACGCCGCGCATCATGGTCGACCTCAAGACCTTCAAGGAAGACATCCGCGCGCAGAGCCTCAAGGCCTTCGGCCAGCGCGCCGAGAACCGGCTCGGCGAAACGCCCGAAGCGGCGGCCAACCGCATCGGTCAGCTGCTGGTGAGCGGTGGCTGGAAGGTCAAGCTGCAACGGCGCGACGCCACCAGCGGCAGCCGGCCGACTGCCGCCGGCTGGATGGTCGCCGCGCGCGCCGGCGGTGCCCACAAGCTGGGCTACATCGCGGCGCACAGCGCCATCGTGCTGGTGTGCATCGGCGGCCTGCTCGACGGCGACCTGGTGGTGCGCGCGCAGACCTGGTTCAACGGCAAGAGCGTGTTCACCGGCGGCGGCATGATCGCCGACGTGGCGCCGGAGCACCGCCTGTCGGCCGCCAACCCGACCTTCCGCGGCAACATCCTCGTGCCCGAAGGCGGGCAGGGCAGCGTGGCCATCCTGAACCAGTCTGACGGCGTGCTGCTGCAGGAGCTGCCGTTCTCCATCGAGTTGAAGAAGTTCATCGTCGACTACTACTCGACCGGCATGCCCAAGCTGTTCGCGAGCGAGGTGGTGCTGCACGACCGCGAGACCGGCGCGCAGGTGCCGGCGCGCATCGAGGTCAACCATCCGGCCAGCTACAAGGGCGTGGAGATCTACCAGTCGAGCTTCGACGACGGCGGCTCCAGGGTGAAGCTCAAGGCGGTGCCGATGGCGGCCGCGGCCAAGCCCTTCGAGGTGGAGGGCATCATCGGCGGCCCGAGCACCGAGATCACCAACGGCCGCGACAAGCTCACGCTCGAGTTCGCCGCGCTGCGCGTGATCAACGTCGAGAACTTTGCCGATGGCGGCGCCATGGGCAGCGGCGCCGACGTGCGCAAGGTCGACCTGCGCCACGACATCGAGTCGCGCCTGGGCGCCGCCAACAAGACCAACAAGCCGAAGGTGCTGCGCAACATCGGCCCGAGCATCGGCTACAAGCTGCGCGACGCCGCCGGCCAGGCGCGCGAGTACCAGAACTACATGGTGCCGGTCGACACCGGCGACGGCCAGCCGGTGTTCCTGCTGGGGATGCGCGAGAAGCCCGAGGATCCGTTCCGCTACTTGCGCGTGCCCGCCGACGAGCAGGGCTCGATGGACGGCTTCGTGCGCATGCGCGCCGCGCTCGGCGATGCCGACACCCGCGCCCGTGCCATTGAGCGCTACATCGCGAAGGCCACCGACCCCAAGCGCCCGGAGATGGCCGAGCAACTGCGCGTATCGGCCACCCGCGCGCTGGCGCTGTTCGCGGGCACCGAGCGCGCCAAGGCCGACGCCACCACGGCGGGAGGCTGGCAGGCGATTGCCGAGTTCATGGAAGTCAACGTGCCCGAGGCCGAGCGCGAGCGCGCCGGCGGCGTGCTGGTGCGCATCCTCAACGACGTGCTGTTCGAGGTGCTCAACCTGGGCCGCGAAGGCGCCGGCCTTGCCGCGCTGCCGAACGACCAGAAATCGCAGGCCTACCTGACGCAGGCGGTGCTGGCCATCAGCGACGCACATTTCTACCCGGCCCCGGTCGCGATGATGATGACCGACTTCACCCAGGTGCAGGCCAGCGTGTTCCAGGTGGCGCGTGCCCCTGGCAAGAACGTCGTCTATCTGGGCTGCCTGTTGCTGATCGTCGGGATT
This sequence comes from Variovorax sp. 10L421, assembly GCF_056395365.1. Classification (NCBI taxonomy): domain Bacteria; kingdom Pseudomonadati; phylum Pseudomonadota; class Betaproteobacteria; order Burkholderiales; family Comamonadaceae; genus Variovorax; species Variovorax sp. 10L421. The sequence goes on along the minus strand of NZ_JBFTJJ010000010.1, from coordinate 131,868 downwards.
TTTGCCATGCTGTATGTGCGCGAGCGCCGCCTCTGGGTGTGGCTGACGCCCGACGGCACGGCTGCCGAAGGCCAGACATCCGGGACAGCGGCCACGATGGCGTTCTCGGTCAATCGCAAGACCATCGACAGCGACCGCGAATTCGAGCACCTCAAGCACAAGCTGCTCGCCCTGAGCAAGACAGAAGCACAGACACGATGAACACCACGACCCTCACGCTCAATGAAAGCTGGCTTTCGCGCCGCAACCCGTTCGACTGGGTGTTCGCGGTGCTGGTCCTGGCCGGTGGGCTGTTTGCGTTCACGCGGTACGCGGGGTCGATGGACTACTACGAGAAGCCGATCCTGGCCGCTGCCGTGATCGCGATGATCGCCATCGGCTGGTTCTGGCGGCCGCTGCGGTTGCTGGCCATCATCGTGGCTGCGGCGTCGCTGCTGGCCATCAGTTCGTACCAGGGCGAGCTGGCGCGCGCCGACACGGTGTTCTGGCTCAAGTATTTCCTGTCGAGCCAGTCGGCCATCCTCTGGATGAGCGTGCTGTTCTTCATGAGCACGCTGTTCTACTGGCTCGGCTTTTTCGGCGGCAAGCAGTCGGACACCTTCGACATGATTGGCTCGCGGCTGGCCTGGGCGGCCGTGACGATGGCGCTGATCGGCACCATGGTGCGCTGGTACGAAAGCCACCAGCTCGGACCGGACATCGGCCACATCCCGGTCAGCAACCTGTACGAAGTGTTCGTGCTGTTCTGCTGGCTCACGGCCGCGTTCTATCTCTACTTCGAAGAGCGCTACAAGACGCGCGCGCTCGGCGCCTTCGTGATGCTGGTGGTCAGCGCGGCGGTCGGCTTCCTGCTCTGGTACACGATCGTGCGCGAGGCGCACGAAATCCAGCCGCTGGTGCCAGCCCTGCAGAGCTGGTGGATGAAGCTGCACGTGCCCGCCAACTTCATCGGCTATGGCACCTTCTCGCTCGCGGCCATGGTGGCCTTCGCCTACCTCATCAAGGAGCAGGCCGACGAAAAGCGCTGGTACAAGCTCACGCCGATCTGGCTGCTGGGCGTGGCGCTGTGCTTCGTGCCGGTGGCGTTCCGCCAGCGCGTGCAGGAAGCCGGCGGCAGCTACTGGGTGGTCTATGCGGGTATTTCCGCGCTGATCGCGGCCGGCATCCTCCTGGGACGCAAGCGCATCGCGGCGCGGCTGCCGGCCAACGAAGTGCTCGACGACGTCATGTACAAGTCGATCACCGTCGGCTTCGCCTTCTTCACCATCGCTACTGTGCTCGGCGCCCTGTGGGCCGCCGACGCCTGGGGCGGCTACTGGAGCTGGGACCCGAAGGAAACCTGGGCGCTGATCGTCTGGCTCAACTACGCGGCCTGGCTGCACATGCGGCTGGTAAAGGGCCTGCGCGGCACCGTGGCGGCGTGGTGGGCGCTGGGTGGACTGGCGGTCACCACCTTCGCCTTCCTCGGCGTGAACATGTTCCTGAGCGGGCTGCACAGCTACGGCACCCTGTAGGCACGGGCCTGCGGTCTTTCGCGAAGAATTGAAACCGCGCGCCGCTGCGGCGCGTAACCAAATCGGGACTGCTCACGAACTACCCTGAGCACAACGATTCACGCGAAAGGCCTGCCATGTCGTTCCAATCCCGACCGATCCGTCGCAGCAACAGCGACAACGGCTTCATCCACCCGCTGTCGAGCGAGATCACGCCGCGTGCCGCCTACGAAGGCCGGCGCGACCTGCTCAAGCTCATGGCGGGCGGCGCGGCGGGTGCGGCGCTGGCCGGCTTCGCCTCGCGCGAAGCCTGGGCCCAGGCCGAGCGGCCCAACAAGCTCGCGCCGCTGCCAGGTGGCAAGTCGGCCGTGCCGGGGGCCATGTCGATGGACAAGCTCACAGACTACAAAGACGTCTCGAGCTACAACAACTTCTACGAGTTCGGCACCGACAAGGCCGACCCGGCCAAGAACGCCGGCACGCTGAAGACGCGGCCGTGGACCGTGGAGGTCGAAGGCCTGGTCAAGAAGCCGGGCAAGTTCGGCATCGAAGACCTGCTCAAGCTCAGCGCTCAGGAAGAGCGCATCTACCGCCTGCGCTGTGTCGAAGGCTGGTCGATGGTCATCCCGTGGGTCGGCTATTCGCTGGCCGAACTGATCAAGAACGTCGAGCCGCAGGGCAACGCCAAATACGTCGAGTTCGTGACGCTGGCCGACCCGAAGACCATGCCTTTTGTCGGCTCGCGCGTGCTCGACTGGCCCTACACCGAAGGCCTGCGCATGGACGAGGCGATGCACCCGCTCACGCTGCTGGCTTTCGGCATGTACGGCGAGGTGTTGCCCAACCAGAACGGCGCGCCGGTACGGCTCGTGGTGCCGTGGAAGTACGGCTTCAAGTCGGCCAAGTCGATCGTCAAGATCCGCTTCGTCGAGAAGGAGCCGAGCACCGCGTGGAACAAGGCGGCGGCCAACGAGTACGGCTTCTACTCGAACGTGAACCCGAACGTCGACCATCCGCGCTGGAGCCAGGCGACCGAGCGCCGCATCGGCGACGGCGGCGGCTTGTTCGCCAAGCGGCGCAAGACCGAAATGTTCAACGGCTACGAAGCCCAGGTCGGCCAGCTGTATGCGGGCATGGACCTGAAGAAGAACTACTGAGCGCGCCCCGGCAACCGGCGCCCGCCCCATGAACAAGCTGCTCATGCATCCGGCGACCAAGCCGGTCATCTTCCTGCTGTGCCTGCTGCCGTTCGCGCGGCTGGCCTACGGCGCCTTCACGGACGGGCTCGGTGCCAACCCGGCCGAGTTCCTGATCCGCGCCACCGGCGACTGGACGCTGCGCTTCATTTGCATCGTGCTGGCGGTGACGCCGCTGCGCGTGATGACCAAGTGGAATGCACTCGCACGCCTGCGCCGCATGCTGGGCCTGTTCGCGTACTTCTACGTGGTGCTGCACCTGCTGTGCTACAGCTGGTTCGACATGGGATTCGAGTGGGGCGACATCGCCAAGGACATCGCGAAGCGGCCGTTCATTTTGGTGGGCTTCTCTGCCTTCGTGCTGCTGACGCCGCTGGCGGCCACCTCTTTCAACCGCGCCATCAAGGCAATGGGCGCGAAGCGCTGGCAGATGCTGCACAAGCTGGTCTACGTGATCTCGGGGCTCGGGCTGCTGCACTTCTTCTGGATGCGCGCGGGCAAGAACAACTTCGCGGAAGTGTTCGTCTATGCCGCGATCATTGCCGCGCTGCTCGCGTGGCGGGTGTGGAATTTCGCGAGCAAGCGCAAGGCGAAGCCTCCCGCGGTGGCGGTGCGCGGCAGCGAGAAGCCGCTGCGCACCGGCTGAGCACCGGCAATCAGCCGTCGATCTCGGCGCGCAGCTGGTCTTCCATCGTCTCGCGGCGGCGGATCAGCTTGGCGGTGGCGCCGCTCACCAGCACTTCGGCGGCACGGCCGCGCGTGTTGTAGTTGCTGGACATGCTCATGCAGTACGCGCCGGCCGACAGCACGGCCAACAGGTCGCCGGCGACCACGTTGAGCGCGCGGTCGCGGCCGATCCAGTCCCCGCTCTCGCAAACCGGGCCGACCACGTCGTAGGTCGGTGCATCGCCGGCGCGGCTGCGCAGCGGCACGATGCGCTGGAAGGCCTGGTACATCGCGGGGCGCGGCAGGTCGTTCATGGCCGCGTCGACGATGCAGAAGTTCTTGTCTTCACCGGGCTTGGTGTAGAGCACCTCGGTCACGCAGACGCCGGCATTGCCGACCAGCGAGCGGCCGGGTTCGATCACCAGCTTGCGCTGGCCGAAGTTGCGTGCGTCGAGCTTGGCGAGCAGCTGCCGCCAGAGCGCATCGGCCTTGGGCGGCACTTCGCCGTTGTAGTCGATGCCCAGGCCGCCGCCGAAGTCCAGGTGATGGATCGGCACGCCGGCTGCCTCGATCGCCTCGACCAGGTCCAGCACGCGATCGCAGGCGTCCAGGTAGGGCGAGGCTTCGGTGATCTGCGAGCCGATGTGGCAGTCGATGCCCACCACCTCCAGGCCCGGCAGCCGCGCGGCGTGCCGGTACGCCTCGACCGCGCGGTCGTGCGCGATGCCGAACTTGTTGCCCTTGAGGCCGGTGGAGATATAGGGGTGCGTCTTGGGATCGACGTTCGGATTGATGCGGATGCTGATGGGCGCGCGCTTGCCCTCGGCCAGCGCCACCTCGTTGAGCACGTCGAGCTCGGCTTCGCTCTCGACGTTGAAGCAGGCGATGCCGGCGGCAAGGGCCTCGCGCATTTCCGCGCGGGTCTTGCCGACGCCCGAGAAGATGATCTTCTTCGGATCGGCGCCCACGGCCAGCACGCGTGCCAGCTCGCCGCCCGAGACGATGTCGAAGCCGCAGCCGGCCTGCGCGAACACGCGCAGCACGCCGAGAGACGAGTTGGCCTTCATCGCATAGCAGATGAGGGCGTCGCGGCCCTCGAAGCCGCGCTGGTAGGCCGCGAGGGCATCCAGCATCCATTGCTTCGAGTAGACGAAAAGAGGGGTGCCGTGCTCGCGCGCCAGCGCTTCGAGCGCGACGCCTTCGACGTGCAGCGCGCCATCGCGTTGCGCAACGTGCGGCTGGCCGGGCAGGGCGATGGGGTTGATGCCGGCACTCATTTGCGCGGTTCCGTGTTGTTGCTGGCCGGTGCGCTGGCGGCAGCGGCCGGTGCGGGCGCCGCCTCGCTGGAGATGGACGAAGAGGACCGCAGGCTCTCGGGCGTCATGAGCTGCGGCAGCGTGGCTCGTCCGGCGGCGGCAGGATCGGTCGGCAGGTACAGCGCACCGCGCTGTCCGCAGGCAACCAGGGCGGTGGTACCTGCAACGAGGCAGACCATGAGCGCAGCGCGGGCGCGGGTGCTCACTAGAATTTGGCGAACGTTCAACATAGCGAAATTGTAATGACCGACACCGAGTACATGGACCGCGCCGAAGCCGCGCTCGCCGCCATTGAGCAGGGATGCGACCGCATCAACGATGCGACCGACGCCGACATCGACAACCAGAGGGTGGGCGGGATGATCACGATTTCATTCCGCAACGGCAGCCAGTTGATCGTGAACCTGCAGAAGCCCCTGCAGGAAATCTGGCTTGCCGCGCGTTCCGGTGGCTACCATTACCGCCACGACGGCCAGGCCTGGGTCGATACCAAGACCGGAGAAGAATTCTTCGGCAACCTGTCGCGTGAAGCGACCCTGCAGGCAGGCCAGCCGCTGACGTTCGCGGCCGCCTGACTCTTCTTCTTCGTCGTCAGTTGCGGAACAGGTCGAGGATGCGGTTGCGCTCCTCGGGCGGGGCCGGCGGGCTCACCGGGGCGCCGGTCAGGGCTTCCACCGGCGCCGCAGTCGCGGATTCCACGCCCAGGCTTGCCACGCCGCGTCCCGGCGCGTAGTCGTCGTAGTACCACTCGCCGCCCACGTTCACGATGCCGGAAGGCGGTGCGGTGGCGATGTCGGTCACGGGGATGCCCTTGATCGCGGTCTCCATGTAGGCGATCCAGATCGGCAGGCTCAGGCCACCGCCGGTTTCGCGGTCGCCCAGGTTGCGCGGCGTGTCGTAGCCGATCCACGAAATGGCCGTCATGGTGGGCTGGAAGCCCGCGAACCACGCGTCGAGCGAGTCGTTGGTGGTGCCGGTCTTGCCGTACAGGTCGGGGCGCTTGAGCGTCGCCTGTGCCTTGGCGGCGGTGCCGGCACGGGCCACCGACTGCAGCAGCGTGTCCATGATGAAGGCATTGCGCTGGGGAATCGCGCGGTTCGCCTCGTTGAGCACCGAGGGTTGCTTGTCGACCAGCACCTTGTCCTTGTGGTCGGTGATGCGGGTCACGAGGTACGGATTGACACGGTAGCCGCCGTTGGCGAACACCGAGTAGCCCACCGCCATCTGCATCGGCGTGACCGAGCCGGCACCCAGCGCCATCGGCAGGTAGGCCGGGTGCTTTTCCTTGTCGAAGCCGAAGTTGGTGATCCACTCCTGCGCGTAGCGCGTGCCGATGGACTGCAGGATGCGGATCGACACGAGGTTCTTCGACTTCATCAGCGCGGTGCGCATCGACATCGGGCCGTCGTAGCCGCCGCCGTAGTTCTTGGGCTCCCACGGCTGGCCGCCGGTGGTGCCGGCGTCGAAGAAGAGCGGGCCGTCGTTGATGACCGTGGCGGGGGTGAAGCCCTTCTCGAGCGCCGCCGAATAGATGAACGGCTTGAAGCTCGAACCCGGCTGGCGCCAGGCCTGCGTGACGTGGTTGAACTTGTTCTTGCCGAAATCGAAGCCGCCGACCAGTGCCTTGATGGCGCCGTCGCGCGGGTCCATGGCGACGAACGCGCCTTCCACTTCGGGCAACTGCGTGATCTCCCAGGTGTTCTTGGGCGTCTTCACCACGCGGATGACCGCGCCGCGGCGGATCTTGATGTTGGGCGGGGCCTTGTCGGAGAGGCCGGACTGCGCGGGCTTGAGGCCCTCGCCGGTGATCTGCACGGGGTCGCCGTTGCCGCGCACGGCATCGATCTGCTTGGGCGTGGCCTTGAGGACGACCGCGGCCATCACGTCGCCGTTGTCGGGGTGGTCGTTGAGCGCATCGTCCACGGCCTCGTCGAGGTCCTTGGCGTCGTTGGGCAGGTCGACGAACTTCTCGGGGCCGCGATAGATCTGGCGACGCTCGTAGTCCATGATGCCCTTGCGCAGCGCCTTATAGGCCGCGGCCTGGTCGGCTGCCACCAGTGAGGTGTAGACCTTGAGGCCGCGCGTATAGGTGCTGTCGCCGTACTGCGCGTACATCAGCTGGCGCACCGTTTCGGCCACGTATTCGGCATGCAGGCGGTTCGGATCGGCGGCGTCGCGCAGATGGAGTTCTTCCTTCTTGGCTTCGGCGGCCTGCTCGGCGGTGATGAAGCCGGCTTCCTGCATGCGGTCGATCACGTAGAACTGGCGGCCGCGCGCGCGTTGCGGGTTGTTGACCGGGTTGTTCGCGCCCGGCGCCTTCGGCAGTCCGGCCAGCATGGCAGCCTGGGCAATCGTGAGGTCCTGCAGCGGCTTGCCGAAATACGCTTCGGAAGCGGCGGCAAAGCCGTAGGCGCGGTTGCCGAGGTAGATCTGGTTCAGGTAGATCTCGAAGATCTGGTCCTTGGTGAGCAGGTGCTCCAGCTTGAAGGTCAGCAGCACCTCATAGATCTTGCGGGTGAGCGTCTTCTCGGAACTCAGGTAGACATTGCGCGCCACCTGCATCGTGATGGTCGATGCGCCCTGGCTCTTCACGCGGTTCATGTTCGCCAGGCCCGCGCGCACCATGCCCTTGTAGTCGACCCCGCCGTGGTCGTAAAAGCGCGAGTCTTCGGCCGCGAGCACTGCGTCTTTCACGACCTTCGGAATGGCCGAGATCGGGGTGAGGTTGCGGCGCTCCTCGCCGAACTCGCCGATCAGGGTGCCTTCGGCCGAGAAAACCCGCAGCGGCAGCTTGGGCCGGTAGTCGGAGAGCTCACTGATGTCGGGCAGGTTCGGGTATGCGACCGCCAGGGCCACCGCCACCACGCACAGCACCGCGAGCACGCCGGCTGCGGCAATGCCGAACCCCCAGAAGAAAAAGCGCAACAGCCATTTCAGCCAGGTCGGGCGCTGGGACTTGGGGGAGGGGGTCTTGGCTGGCCCTTTGGGGCTTGAGGTTTCTTGCATGGAGGGCCGGAGAGTCACCCGACATTATAAAAAGCCGCTCTCTTTGCACGATCCGATCTTTTGTTGCTGCTGCATCGCTCTAATTCAAAAGTTACAGAATGCAGATTTGACGTCAGGTTTTGACAACGCTTGAGGGTTTTGCCCCCCGCGGTTGCTTGGTTGCCGCCACGCCTGCTGCTAGCATGCAACCGAACGCATTTTTTTCTATTGGTTACAAATACAGGGGGAGAGGGACCTAACTTGGCTGCTCTTGGATCATTGTTTCGTCGTCAGAACGCTCCCCTGCTGGGGCTGGATGTCAGTTCGTCCAGCGTCAAGCTGGTCGAGCTCGGCCGTGAGGCCAGCGGCAAGCTGGTTCTGGAACGCTGCGCCATCGAACCCCTGGAACGTGGCTGGATCACCGACGGCAACGTCGAGAAGTTCGACGAAGTGGCGGAAGCCGTCCGGCGCGTCGTCCGCAAGAGCGGCACGCGCACCCGCAACGTGGCGCTCGCCCTGCCGCCCTCGGCCGTGATCACGAAGAAGATCATTCTTCCGGGCGGCATGAGCGAGCAGGAACTCGAGATCCAGGTCGAGTCCGAAGCCAACCAGTACATCCCGTTCTCGCTGGACGAAGTCAGCCTCGACTTCTGCGTCACGGGGCCGAGCACCACGTCCGCAGGCGACGTGGAAGTGCTGATCGCCGCGTCCCGCAAGGAAAAGGTGCAGGACCGCGAAGGCCTGGCGGAAGCCGCCGGCCTGAAGGCGATGATCCTCGACGTCGAGTCCTATGCCTCGCGCCTGGCGACCGCCCGCCTGATTGAACAGCTGCCCGGCAAGGGCGTGGACTCGATCGTGGCGCTATTCGAAGTGGGCGCCTTCACCACCAGCATGCAGGTGCTGCGCAACCAGGAAGTGCTGTACGACCGCGATCAGGCGTTCGGCGGTGCCCAGCTGACGCAGCTGATCGTGCGCCAGTACGGTTTTTCCGCCGAGGAAGCCGAAGCCAAGAAGCGCAGCGGAGACCTCCCCGACGACTACGGCTCCGGCGTGCTCAAGCCCTTCGTGGAGGGCATCGCGCAGGAAATCGCGCGTGCGCTTCAGTTCTTCTTCACGAGCACGCCGCACAACCGCGTCGACTACGTGCTGCTGGCTGGCGGCTCGGCGTCGCTGCCGGGCCTGACCAACGCAGTCACGCGGCAGACCTCGTTTGCCTGCTCTCTGCTGAACCCCTTCGACGGCATGGACTTCAGTTCGAACATCCGTGAAAAGAAGGTCCGTCGCGAAGCGCCGTCCTACCTGACCTCTTGCGGGTTGGCCATGCGGAGGTTCCTGCAGTGATCCTCATCAATCTGCTTCCGCACCGCGAAGCTGCACGCAAGCGGCGGCGCGAGGCCTTCTTTGGCACCTTGGGTGCTGCAGCGGTGCTCGGCCTGCTGATCGCCGGCCTGGGCTACCTCTGGTTCGAGGCCCAGATCTCGGCGCAGCAATCGAAGAACGGCTTTCTCCAGGCCGAGATCAAGAAGCTCGAAGTCGAGATCAAGGAGATCTCGACGCTGCAGGAAGAAATCGCAGCGCTGCGCGCGCGCCAGCAGGCCGTCGAGGACCTGCAGGGCGACCGCAACCTGCCCGTGCACCTGCTCAACGAACTGGTTCGGCAGCTGCCCGACGGCGTCTACCTGACCAGCATGAAGCAGGACAACCAGACGGTCACGCTGCAGGGCATGGCGCAGTCGAACGAACGGGTTTCGGAACTGCTGCGCAACCTGGGCAACAACAGTCCCTGGCTGGTCAAGCCGGAGCTGGTCGAGATCACGTCGGCGAACGTGAACCTGACCCCGCGCGACCAGCGCCGCGTTGCGAACTTCACGATGCGCATTGGCCTGAAACGCCCCACCGATGCTCAAAAGGCCGCTGCCGACAAGGCCGTGGCTGCGGCGGCGCAATCCAAGGGGTAACGGAACATGGCAAGCAATCGCCCCTCCCAGAAAATAGATGTCGGCGCTGCATTGCAGCGTTTCGGCGAGCAGTTCCGCGGGCTCAACCCGAACGATCCGTCGATGTGGCCAGCGGTGCCGCGGTACGCGCTTTGCCTGGCGGTCACCGCCCTGGTGCTGGTCGCCCTGTGGTTCGTCTGGCTGACCAACTCGAACGACGAGCTCGAGAGCGAACGTTCCAAGGAAGTCGCGCTGAAGGCCGACTACCAGAAGAAGGTGGCCCAGGCGGCCAACCTCGAACTGCTGAAGAAGCAGCGTGAACAGGTGCAGCAGTACGTGACCCTGCTCGAGAAGCAGCTGCCCAGCAAGGCCGAAATGGACGCCCTGCTGTCGGACATCAACCAGGCAGGCCTCGGTCGCAGCCTTCAGTTCGAGCTGTTCCGTCCGGGGCAGGTGTCGGTCAAGGACTATTACGCCGAGCTTCCGATCGCCGTTCGCGTGACCGGGCGGTATCACGACATGGGCGCCTTTGCCGCCGACGTCGCGGGCCTCTCGCGCATCGTGACGCTGAACAACATCACCGTCACCCCGCAGAAGGACAAGGACGTGCTGACGATGGACGCCACCGCGCGCACCTTCCGCTACCTCGACGAAGACGAGCGGGCTGCGCAGAAGCGCGCCGCCGCACCGAAGGCGAAGAAATGAAGATCGCCGCCAAAGTACTGTGGCTGACACTGGCCGCGCTGGGCTTGAGTGCCTGCGACTCCGGGCAGGACGACCTGCAACGCTGGATGGCCGAGCAGCGCGCCCAGGTGAAGCCCTCGGTGCCGCCCATTTCAGAGCCCAAGAAGTTCACGCCGCAGACCTACACCGAGGCCTCGTCGTTCGAGCCCTTCAACATCCTGAAGCTGACGCAGGCGCTCCGCCGCGAATCGAACCAGCCGAGCACTTCGGAGCTGATAGCGCCCGAACTGGCACGCCGTAAGGAGGCGCTCGAAGCCTTCCCGCTCGACTCGATGGCAATGGTCGGCAGCATGAACCGCAACGGCCAGCCAGTGGCGCTGGTCCGTGTCGACAAGCTGCTCTACAAGGTTCGCGTCGGCGAATACCTGGGACTCAACTACGGGCGCATCACCCGTATCAACGAAACCGAAGTCGCCTTGCGTGAGATCGTGCAAGACGCCGCCGGTGAATGGATCGAACGCGTCGCGACGCTGCAGCTGCAAGAGAGTGCGAAATGAACCAAAAGAAATCAACGATGGCACAGTGGCTGCGCGCTGCCGGCCTGGGTCTGCTGGCCTTCGGTGCATTGGCCGTGGCCCATGCGCAAAACGCCATCCAGGCCGTGACCAGCTCGACTCAGTCCGGCGCGGAAGTGATCCGCATCGATCTGGCGCAACCGCTCACGGCGGTGCCTGCCGGGTTCGCCGTCCAGGCGCCGGCCCGCATTGCGCTCGATTTTCCGGGCGTCACGAATGCCATCGGCCGTTCCGCGATCGAAGTGAACCAGGGCAACCTGCGTTCGGTGAACGTGGTCCAGGCCGGTGAACGCAGCCGCGTGGTGCTGAACCTGAAGCAGGCCACCGCGTACAAGGCCGAGATCCAGGGCAATTCGCTGCTGGTCATTCTCGAGCCGGTGGCCGGCTCGGCGCTCGTCGCGTCTGCCGGCACGACCTTCGCGGAAAACCGCAACCGGGACATGCTGCCGCTGCGGGACGTCGATTTCCGCCTTGGCGCCGACAGCACCGGCCGGGTCATCGTCGATCTTCCGAACAACCAGGTCGGCGTCGACGTCAAGCAGCAGGGCAAGAACCTCGTCGTGGAGTTCACCAAGTCGACGCTGCCCGAGGGCCTGCGCCGCCGCCTCGACGTGGCCGACTTCGGAACGCCGGTCCAGCTGATCACTTCGCAGCAGTCGGGCGACCGCGTGCGCATGACGATCGAGGCCAAGGGCGACTGGGAGCACAGTGCCTACCAGAGCGAGAACCAGTTTGTTGTCGAGGTCCGCGCCCGCAAGGTCGATCCGACCAAGCTGACGCAAGGCGTGGGCTACAACGGCGAAAAGCTGTCGCTCAACTTCCAGAACATCGAAATCCGTTCGCTGCTGCAGGTGATTGCCGACTTCACGAACTTCAACATCGTGACCTCGGATTCGGTGAACGGCGCGCTGACGCTGCGGCTGAAGGACGTGCCCTGGGATCAGGCCCTCGACATCATCATGCAGGCGAAGAACCTGGGCATGCGCAAGAACGGCAGCGTGCTGTGGATTGCGCCCAAGGATGAAATCAACGCCAAGGAAAAGCTCGAATTCGAGGCCAAGGCCGCGATCGAGAACCTGGAGCCGCTGCGCACCCAGTCGTTCCAGCTCAACTACACCAAGGCGATCGCGATTGCGCAGGGGCTGACCGGCACGGGTGCCTCGTCTGGCGGCGGTGGCGGTGGCGGTACGACGACTCGCATCCTGAGCCCTCGCGGCAGCGTCATCGCCGAGTCGCGTACCAACCAGCTCTTCGTGTCGGACGTTCCGTCGCGCCTGGCCCAGATCACCGATCTGATCCAGAAGCTGGACATCCCGGTTCGCCAGGTGTTGATCGAGGCTCGCATCGTCGAAGCGTCCGATACCTTCGGCAAGTCGCTCGGCGTGCGGCTGGGCGGCGGCATCGCTGGCGAGCGCTTCGCATCGTCCGCCGGCAACCGCGCATTCGCCAATCTCGGCGCGATGCCCGTCGTCACGGCGGGCACCAATGGCGGAGCCAGCACGGCCACCTCCACGTTCACCAACTCCAACTTCATCAACCTCCCGGCGGGCGATGCGGGCGGCACGGGCAACGCGGCAGGCACCTTCGCGATCTCGCTGTTCAACTCGAGCTTCTCGCGCATGCTGAACCTCGAAATCTCGGCGCTCGAAGCCGACGGCAAGGGCAAGCTGGTGTCCAGCCCCCGCGTCATCACGGCCGACCAGACCAAGGCGCTGATCGAGCAGGGCGAGGAAATTCCGTACCAGCAGGCCACGTCCAGCGGCGCCACCTCGATCTCGTTCCGCAAGGCGGTGCTGAAGCTGGAAGTCACGCCGCAGATCACGCCGGAAGGCAACATCATCCTGACGCTGGACGTGAGCAAGGACGCCCGGGGCGTGAACACGTCGGCGGGTCCGGCCATCAATACCAAGCACGTGCAGACCGAAGTGCTGGTCGAGAACGGCGGCACGGTCGTCATCGGTGGTATCTTCGAGCTCACCGAAACCAATGACGAATCGCGCGTGCCGGTGCTGGGTGAAGTGCCCTACCTGGGGGCACTGTTCCGCAAGCGCGAACGCGTTGCCAACAAGACCGAAATGCTCGTCTTTATCACTCCGAAGATGATTACCGACCGCAACGCCGCGCGCTGACGCGCGGGCGTAGCAGCCACCGCGTGGCGGTCGCACTCGTCGGCTTGCCCGGCGCCGGAAAATCCGCAGTGGGCCGGCGCCTGGGGATGCGGCTGGATCTCCCCTTCATCGATACCGATCACGTGATCGAGCAGCGCATCGGCTGCTCGATCCGCGATTACTTCGAGCGCGAAGGCGAGGTGGCTTTCCGGGATCTCGAGCAAACCGTCATTGCCGAGCTGGCGGCCAATGCCCACGGCGTGCTGGCCACCGGCGGCGGTGCGGTGTTGCGGGAGGCCAACCGCAACCAGCTGCGCGATCACTTCCACGTGATCTACCTGCGCTCCTCCCCCGAAGACCTGTTCCGGCGCCTGCGCCACGACGTCAAGCGCCCCCTGCTGCAGGTGGCTGACCCGTTGGGGCGGCTGCGGGAACTGCACGATGCGCGCGACCCGTTCTACCGGGAAACCGCTCACGACGTGGTCGATACCGGCCGTCCCACGATCGCGATGCTGGTGAACATCATCGTGATGCAGCTCGAGCTGGCGGGCATCGTCGAGCCGGGCGCCCATCCGGAAGAGCCCACTGCCTGAACCTGCGCCGGCTGCAGCGCCTAAACTCGCTGCCCATGTCCCTGCCCGTACTTTCCGCCCCGACCGAACGCGTCGACATCCAGCTCGGCGACCGCAGCTACCCGATCCTGATCGGTGCCGGCCTGCTGGACGATCCCCTTAGCTTCGCCGCCACGCCCGCCGCCGCCACGGCCCTGATCGTCAGCAACACCACGGTGGCGCCGCTCTATGCCAAGGCGCTGCAGGGTGCCCTGGCGGGCCGTTTCCGCACGGTCCACCTGCTGGAGCTGCCCGACGGCGAGGTGCACAAGAACCTGCAGACGCTGAACCTGATCTTCGACGACCTGCTGGGTCACGGCAGCGACCGCAAGACCGTGTTGTTCGCCCTGGGCGGCGGCGTGGTGGGCGACATGACGGGCTTTGCCGCCGCCAGCTACATGCGCGGCGTGCCTTTCGTGCAGGTGCCGACCACGCTGCTGGCGCAGGTCGATTCCTCGGTCGGCGGCAAGACGGCCATCAACCACCCGCTCGGCAAGAACATGATTGGCGCGTTCTACCAGCCGCAACTGGTGGTCTGCGACCTGGCCACGCTGCAGACCCTGCCGCCGCGCGAACTCAGTGCCGGACTGGCCGAAGTCATCAAGTACGGCCCGATCCACGACATGGCGTTCTTCGACTGGATCGAAGCCAACATCGACGCCCTCGTCGCGCGGGAGCCGGCCGCGCTGGCCTATGCCGTCAAGCGCAGTTGCGAAATCAAGGCGCTGGTGGTCGGGCAGGACGAGCGCGAAACCGGCCTGCGCGCGATCCTTAATTTCGGCCACACCTTCGGCCACGCGATCGAGTCGGGCCTCGGCTATGGCGAATGGCTGCACGGCGAGGCCGTGGGCTGCGGCATGGTCATGGCTGCACGGCTGTCGCAGCGGCTCGGCGGCGTCGATGCCGCCTTCGTCGAACGGCTCACGCGCCTGATCGAGCGGGCCGGCCTGCCGATCGTGGGTCCTGTGTTGGGCGCGGACCGCTACCTGGAACTGATGCGCGTCGACAAGAAGTCGGAGGCCGGCGAGATCCGCTTCGTGGTGATCGACCGGCCCGGCTCCGCCGTGGTCCGCAGCGCACCCGACGCGCTCGTGCGCGAAGTGCTTGCGCAGAGCTGCGCGGCGCAATGAGCCTCGCGGCCTATGCCTGCCTGCCCGCGCGGTCGCGCGGTCGCCGGCATGCCGAGCCGCCCGCGCCCACGCGCGACGCTTTCCAGCGCGACCGCGACCGCATCGTGCATTCCACGGCCTTTCGCCGGCTGGTCTACAAGACGCAGGTGTTCCTGAACCACGAGGGCGACCTGTTCCGCACCCGGCTCACGCACTCGCTGGAAGTCGCGCAGCTCGGCCGTTCGATCGCACGGGCCCTGCGCATCAACGAAGACCTGGTCGAGGCGATCGCCCTGGCGCACGACCTGGGCCACACGCCCTTCGGCCATGCGGGCCAGGACGCGCTCAACGAGTGCATGGCTGCGCACGGCGGCTTCGAGCACAACCTTCAGAGCCTGCGCGTGGTCGATGCGTTGGAGCATCGATATCCGCAGTACGACGGACTGAACCTCAGCTTCGAGACCCGCGAGGGCATCCTCAAGCACTGCTCGCGCGCGAACGCCGAACGCCTGGAGGCGGCCGAACCGCACGGCGTGGCCCGGCGTTTCCTCGACCGCACCCAGCCGGGGCTGGAGGCGCAGCTGTGCAACCTTGCCGACGCCATTGCCTACAACGCCCACGACATCGACGACGGCGTGCGCTCGGGGCTCATCGGCGTCGAGCAGTTGTCCGAGGTCGAGCTGTTCGAGCGCTACCGCCGCGAGGCGCTCGCCGAGCATCCGCAGCTGCAGGGCCGCCGCGTGCTCTACGAGACCATCCGGCGCATGCTGAGCGCGCAGGTCTACGACGTGATCGATGCGACCCGCGCGGCGCTCGAAGCCCTCGCACCGGCCGACGCCGACGCGGTGCGCAAGGCTCCGCCTGTCGTCGCATTCAGCGCCGCCATGCAGGCCCAGTCGGAAGACCTCAAGCGCTTTCTTTTCCGCAACCTCTACCGGCATCCCCAGGTCGCCCAGACCACCGACCAGGCGCGCGACGTGGTGCAGGAGCTGTTCGAGGCCTATCTCGAGCGCAGTGCCGAGATGCCTGCTTCCTATGCCGAGCGCCACGACAGGCACCGTGCCGTGGCCGACTACATCGCCGGCATGACCGATCGTTTCGCCATGCGCGAACACGAGCGGCTCACGGGGCGCCGGGGCATCGCGTGAGTCCATCCGCAGCCCGGCCGCACGTTCCCGCCGCCGCCCTGGCCGTCCTGCTGGGCGGCGTCAGTGCGGCGTTGCACCTGGGCAAGCTGCCGCCCGCCGTGCCGGCGCTGCAGGCATCGCTCGGCATTGGCCTGGTCGAGGCGGGATTCCTGCTGTCGCTGGTGCAGGTCGCGAGCATGACGCTGGGGCTGCTGGCCGGGCTCGCGGCGGACACCATCGGCTTGCGACGCAGCATGCTGACGGGCCTGGCAGTGCTGACGGTCGCCAGCCTGCTGGGCGGCATGGTCGCCGGGGCGCACGCCGTGCAATGGCTGCTCCTGCTGCGTGCCGTCGAAGGCATCGGTTTCCTGCTGACGGTCATGCCGGGGCCGGGGCTGATCCGCGCCCTGACCCCGCCGGGTGCGGACAAGGCGGCGCTGGGCCTCTGGGGTGCCTACATGCCGCTCGGCGTGGCCCTCGCGCTGCTGCTGGGCCCGGCCCTGATCGCCTGGGGTGGATGGGCGGATTGGTGGTGGGCACTGTCGATCGTGTCGGCCGGGGCCGCACTCTGGCTGTGGCTGGCGGTGCCAGCCGACCGGCTTCGCCCCGCCGTGGCGAGCCACGAGGCCGCCGGCGGCTGGTCTGCGCGCCTGCGTGCCACGGTCGGTGCGCGCGCGCCCTGGCTGGTGGCGTTGACCTTCGCCGTGTACTCGTCGCAATGGATGGCGGTGATCGGCTTCCTGCCCGCCATCTATGCCGGCGCGGGTGTACCGGCCGCCTGGAACGCGGTGCTCACTGCGCTCGCAGCCGCCATGAACATCGTCGGCAACATTGCAGGCGGCCGCTGGCTGCAGCGCGGCGTGGCGCCGGAGCGACTGCTGCAGCTCGGTTTCCTGACGATGGCGCTCGGGGGCGTGGCCGCCTTCGCGCAGGCAGGGCAGGGCCCGGACGCCTTGGGCCTGCCGCCCGCGCTGCGCTACATCGCCGTGTGCGCGTTTTCGCTGGGCGGCGGCATGGTGCCGGCCACGCTGTTCCTGCTGGGTGTGCGGCTGGCACCGGGGCCCTCCACTGTGTCCACGACGGTCGGCCTCATGCAGCAGGCGTCCTCGCTCGGCCAGTTCCTGGCCCCGCCCGCAGTGGCGTGGATGGCTCATCGCGTTGGCGGCTGGCACTGGACCTGGACCGCCACGCTGGCTTGCTCGCTGGTCGGCATGGCGATCGCGCGGCGCCTGGGGCGGATTCGCCCTGCGGCGGAGATGGCATGACCCACCCGGCGACAATCGCATCTGCCCAGGCCGAAGCCGACACGCGGCGCTGGCTCGAACGCGCGGTGATCGGCCTCAACCTGTGCCCGTTCGCAAAGGCCGTGCACGTGAAGGCGCAGGTCCACTACGCCGTGTACGAGCCGGCCGAGGAGACCGGCCTGATGGACGAGCTTCTTGCCGAAGCAAAAGACCTTGCCGCACTCGACGCCGCCGTGCGCGACACCACCCTGCTGATTGCACCGAACACCTTGGCCGACTTCCTGGACTTCAACGACTTCACGGCGCGTGCCGAACGCCGGCTTGCGCGCGCCGGTTTCGACGGGGTGTTCCAGCTGGCGAGCTTTCATCCGCGCTTCCAGTTCGCCGGCACCGATGCCGACGATATCGGCAATGCCACCAACCGCGCGCCGTACCCCACGCTGCACCTGCTGCGCGAAGACAGCGTGAGCCGCGCGGTCGAGGCGTTCCCCGAGGCCGAGGCCATCTTCGAACGCAACATCGACACGCTCGAAGCACTGGGCTCCGAAGGCTGGGCGGCGCTCGACGTCGGCCCCGGGAGCGCCAAGCCATGAACACGAACAATGCGACAAGAACCGTGAAAACGAACAAGGCCGCCAAGGCCGACGCAGAGCTGGCCGACGCGCTGCGCCCCGGCCAATCCATCGAACTGCTCAAGGAACTGCACATCCTGACCCGCGAGGGCCGGCTCAACCAGGACTCGCGGCGCAAGCTCAAGCAGGTCTACCACCTGTTCCAGTTCATCGAGCAACTGCTGCGCGACTTGCCGGAAGAGGGCGCGGGCGCGACGCTGGCCGACCATGGCGCGGGCAAGTCGTACCTCGGCTTCATCATCTACGACCTGTTCTTCCGGCCGCGCCAGGGCAGCGGCCACGTCTACGGCATCGAGACACGCGGCGAACTGGTCGAGCGCTCGCGCGCGCTGGCGCAGCGCCTGGGCTTCGAGCGCATGTCGTTCCTGAACCTCACCGTGGCCGAGTCGGCGCAGGCGAGTGAATTGCCGGCGCAGATCGACGTGGTCACCGCGCTGCATGCCTGCGACACCGCGACAGACGACGCCATCGCCTTCGGCTTGGCCAAGAAAGCGCGCTGCATGGTGCTCGTTCCCTGCTGCCAGGCCGAAGTGGCCGCCTGCCTGCGCGAAACCAAGGCGCTCGCACTGTCGCGCACCCCGCTGGCCGAGCTGTGGCGCCATCCGCTGCACACGCGCGAAATCGGCAGCCAGCTCACCAACGTGCTGCGCTGCCTGTATCTTGAAGCCAACGGCTACAGCGTCACGGTGACCGAGCTGGTCGGCTGGGAGCACAGCATGAAGAACGAGCTGATCCTGGCGCGCTACACCGGGCAGCGCAAGGCAAGCGCGGCCACGCGGCTGCGCGAACTGCTGGCGCAGTTCGGACTCGACGCTCTGGGCGATACGCGCTTCCGCCTGTCCTGAAAAAATTCGGGCTGCGCGGCGTGGAATCGATTCGGGAATACCGCGCAACCGGCTCTGCCGGGCCGCTGGTGTGGCCCCCGGTCGGGGGAAGGCGAAGCGACATGCAGCGCGCGCAGCCCGGGGGCGAGCAATAGATGGCCCGTCTTCCCCGACTCACCCTGGCCGGCATGCCGCACCACGTGATCCAGCGCGGCAACAACCGCCAGCCGATCTTCGTGGACCGCGCGGACCGCGAGAAACTGCTCGCGCTGCTGGCCGAGAACGCTGCGCGTTTCGGCATCGCGCTGCACGCCTACGTGCTCATGGACAACCACTTCCACCTGTTGGCCACGCCCGACAGTCCCACCGGCCTGCCCCAGTTCATGCAGTCGGTGGGGCGCAGCTACGTGCGCTACTTCAACGACCGCCATGGCCGCAGCGGCACGCTGTGGGAGGGCCGCTACCGGTCCACGCTGATCCAGACCGACCGCTACCTGCTGACCTGCATGGCCTACATCGACCTCAACCCGGTGCGCGCGGGCATGGTGGCCGATGCGCGCGACTTTCCCTGGTCCAGCCATGGCCACTACGCCGGACTGCGGCACGACCGCCTGCTGACCCCCCACCCGCTGTATTGGGAGCTCGGCAACACCCCGTTCGCGCGCGAGGCCGCGTATGTCGAACTGGTGCGCGGCGGGGTGCGTGCGGCCGACCAGCGCGCGCTGACCGAGGCGACATTGCGGGGCTGGGCCGCTGGCGACGACGACTTTCTCGACAGCCTGCAGAAGTCCACCGACCGCCGGGTAGTCAAAGCCAAGGCCGGTCGGCCGCCATCGAACACTTCATCCTGAGGTGAAAAAGCAGCGTCGGCTGGCTGATGCATTGGCTCTTTTGCTCCTTTTTTTAATATGTCCCCAATTTAATTCTGACTAGATAACTCAAGATTTAATGGGAATCTGACCCCTATTAAAGTGTTTGGCATTCTTTGTGCATCGCAATATGCTCCATTTCCCTGCGAAAACTGAAGGAGCGCGCCATGACGACGGCTGCCGAGATCAAACATCTCCAAGAACACGGTCTGTATTCCGGTGCCGACGAGCACGATGCCTGCGGCGTCGGCTTCGTGGCCCATATCAAGGGCGAGAAGAGCCACGCCATCGTGCTGCAGGGCCTCAAGATTCTCGAGAACCTCGACCATCGCGGCGCAGTGGGCGCTGACAAGCTGATGGGCGACGGTGCCGGCATCCTGATCCAGCTGCCCGACCATCTTTACCGCGAAGAAATGGCGAAGCAGGGCGTCACGCTGCCCCCGCCCGGCGAATACGGCGTCGGCATGATCTTCCTGCCGAAGGAGCACGCCTCGCGCGAAGCCTGCGAGCAGGAAATGGAACGCGCCATCAAGGCCGAAGGCCAGGTGCTGCTCGGCTGGCGCGACGTGCCGGTCAACCGCGACATGCCCATGTCGCCCACCGTGCGCGAAAAGGAACCGCTGCTGCGCCAGGTCTTCATCGGCCGCGGCAACGACGTGATCGTGCAGGACGCGCTGGAACGCAAGCTCTACGTGATCCGCAAGACCGCCAGCGCCAACATCCAGCGCCTGAAGCTCAAGCACAGCAAGGAATACTACGTTCCCAGCATGTCGAGCCGCACCGTGGTCTACAAGGGCCTGCTGCTGGCCGACCAGGTGGGCACCTACTACCTCGACCTGCAGGACAAGCGCTGCATCTCGGCCCTGGGCCTCGTGCACCAGCGCTTTTCCACCAACACCTTCCCCGAGTGGCCGCTGGCCCACCCGTACCGCTACGTCGCCCACAACGGCGAAATCAACACGGTCAAGGGCAACTACAACTGGATGAAGGCGCGCGAAGGCGTGATGTCGTCGCCCGTGCTGGGCGCCGACCTGCAGAAGCTCTACCCGATCAGCTTCGCGAACCAGTCCGACACCGCCACCTTCGACAACTGCCTCGAGCTGCTGACGATGGCCGGCTACCCCATCAGCCAGGCCGTGATGATGATGATCCCGGAGCCCTGGGAACAGCACGCCACCATGGACCCGCGCCGCCGCGCGTTCTATGAATACCACGCCGCCATGCTCGAGCCGTGGGACGGCCCGGCCTCCATCGTGTTCACCGACGGCCGCCAGATCGGCGCCACGCTCGACCGCAACGGCCTGCGCCCCTCGCGCTACTGCGTCACCGACGACGACCTCGTCATCATGGCTTCCGAATCCGGCGTGCTGCCCGTGCCCGAGCAGAAGATCGTGCGCAAGTGGCGCCTGCAGCCCGGCAAGATGTTCCTGATCGACCTGGAGCAGGGCCGCATGATCGACGACGAGGAGGTCAAGGCCACCCTCGCCAACAGCAAGCCCTACAAGCAGTGGATCGAGAACCTGCGCATCAAGCTCGACAGCGTCAAGGCCGAGCCGGTCTCGGCGCCGCTGAGTCAAGTTGCATTGCTCGACCGCCAGCAGGCCTTCGGCTACACCCAGGAAGACATCAAGTTCCTGATGAGCCCGATGGCCCAGGCCGGCGAAGAAGGCATCGGCTCCATGGGCAACGACAGCCCGCTGGCCGTGCTCTCCAGCAAGAACAAGCCGCTGTACAATTACTTCAAGCAGCTGTTCGCGCAGGTGACCAACCCGCCGATCGACCCGATCCGCGAAGCGATCGTGATGTCGCTGGTGTCCTTCATCGGCCCCAAGCCCAACCTGCTGGACATCAACCAGGTCAACCCGCCGATGCGGCTCGAAGTGAGCCAGCCGATCCTTGACTTCGCCGACATGGCGAAGCTGCGCGACATCGGCAAGTACACGCAGGGCAAGTTCAAGAGCTACGCGCTCGACATCACCTACCCGCTCGCATGGGGCGACGAAGGCGTCGAAGCCAAGCTGGCCTCGCTGTGTGCCGAAGCGGTGGATGCCATCAAGGGCGGCCACAACATCCTGATCATCAGCGACCGTGGCGTGAGCCCGACGCAGGTGGCCATCCCTGCCGTGCTGGCCCTCTCGGCCGTGCACCAGTACCTGGTTCGCGAAGGCCTGCGCACCACCGCCGGCCTCGTGGTCGAGACCGGTTCGGCGCGCGAAGTGCATCACTTCGGCGTGCTCGCGGGCTACGGCGCTGAAGCCGTGCACCCGTACCTCGCGATGGAAACCCTGGCGGCCATGCACGCCGACATGCCGGGCGAGCTGAGCGCCGACAAGGCGGTCTACAACTACGTCAAGGCCATCGGCAAGGGCCTGTCGAAGATCATGTCGAAGATGGGTGTCAGCACCTACATGAGCTACTGCGGCGCGCAGCTGTTCGAAGCCATCGGCCTGAACAGCGAGACGGTGAACAAGTACTTCACCGGCACCGCCAGCCGCGTGGAAGGCATCGGCGTCTTCGAGATCGCCGAGGAAGCCATCCGCATGCACAAGGCCGCCTTCGGCGACGACCCGGTGCTGGCCCACATGCTCGACGCCGGCGGCGAATACGCCTGGCGTACGCGCGGCGAAGAGCACATGTGGACGCCCGACGCCATCGCCAAGCTGCAGCACAGCACGCGCGCCAACAACTGGAACACGTACAAGGAATACGCGCAGCTCATCAACGACCAGAACCGCCGCCACCTCACGCTGCGCGGCCTGTTCGAGTTCAAGATCGATCCGGCCAAGGCGATTCCGGTGGACGAGGTCGAATCGGCTGCGGAGATCGTCAAGCGTTTCGCCACCGGCGCGATGTCGCTCGGCTCGATCAGCACCGAGGCGCACGCCACGCTCGCGATTGCCATGAACCGCATCGGCGGCAAGAGCAACACGGGCGAGGGCGGTGAAGACCCGGCGCGCTACCGCAACGAACTCAAGGGCATCCCGATCAAGCAGGGCGACACGCTCAAGAGCGTGATCGGCGCGGCCAACGTCGAGGTCGACCTGCCGCTCGCGGACGGCGACTCGCTGCGTTCGCGCATCAAGCAGGTCGCGTCGGGCCGCTTCGGCGTCACCGCCGAGTACCTGCACTCGGCCGACCAGATCCAGATCAAGATGGCGCAGGGCGCCAAGCCGGGCGAGGGCGGCCAGCTGCCGGGCGGCAAGGTGACCGAATACATCGGCAAGCAGCGCTATGCCGTGCCGGGCGTGGGCCTCATCAGCCCGCCGCCGCACCACGACATCTACTCGATCGAAGACCTGGCCCAGCTCATCCACGACCTGAAGAACACCGCGCCGCACGCCAGCATCAGCGTGAAGCTGGTGAGCGAAATCGGCGTCGGCACCATCGCGGCCGGCGTGGCCAAGTGCAAGAGCGACCACGTCGTGATCGCCGGCCATGACGGCGGCACGGGCGCCTCGCCCTGGTCGTCGATCAAGCACGCGGGCAGCCCGTGGGAAATCGGCCTGGCCGAAACGCAGCAGACCCTGGTGCTCAACCGCCTGCGCAGCCGCATCCGAGTGCAGGCCGACGGCCAGATGAAGACCGGCCGCGACGTCGCCATCGGCGCGCTGCTGGGCGCCGACGAGTTCGGCTTCGCCACCGCGCCGCTGGTGGTCGAGGGCTGCATCATGATGCGCAAGTGCCACCTGAACACCTGCCCGGTGGGCGTGGCCACGCAAGACCCGATCCTGCGCAAGAAGTTCTCGGGCAAGCCCGAGCACGTCGTCAACTACTTCTTCTTCGTTGCGGAAGAAGTGCGACAGATCATGGCCCAGCTCGGAATCCGCAAGTTCGACGACCTGATCGGCCGCGCCGACCTGCTCGACATGCGCAAGGGCATCGAACACTGGAAGGCCTCGGGCCTCGACTTCAGCCGCCTGTTCGCGCTGCCGAACGTGCCGGCCGAGGTGCCGCGCTTCCATGTGGAGAACCAGGACCATGGTCTCGAACGCGCGCTCGACGTGAAGCTCATCGAGAAGTCGCGTCCCGCCATCGAGAAGGGCGAGAAGGTGCAGTTCATCGAGGTGGCGCGCAACGTCAACCGGTCGGTGGGCGCCATGCTTTCGGGCGCACTGACCAAGGTGCATCCGCAGGGCCTGCCCGACGACTCGATCCGCATCCAGCTCGAAGGCACGGGCGGCCAGTCGTTCGGCGCCTTCCTGGCGCGAGGCATCACGCTGTACCTCATCGGCGACGCCAACGACTACACGGGCAAGGGCCTCTCCGGCGGCCGTGTGGTGGTGCGCCCCAGCCTCGAGTTCCGCGGTGAAGCGGCGCGCAACACCATCGTCGGCAACACGGCGCTGTACGGCGCGACCACCGGCGAGGCCTACCTGTGCGGCGTGGCCGGCGAACGCTTCGCCGTGCGCCTGTCGGGCGCCACGGCGGTCATCGAAGGCACCGGCGACCACGGCTGCGAGTACATGACCGGCGGCACGGTGGCAGTGCTCGGCAAGACGGGCCGCAACTTCGCGGCCGGCATGAGCGGCGGCGTGGCCTTCGTCTACGACGAGGACGGCCAGTTCGCCACGCGCTGCAACCTCTCGATGGTCTCGCTCGACAAGGTGCTGACCTCCGCCGAGCAGACCGCCAGCGTGCATCGCAAGATCTGGCACGGCGGCGTGACCGACGAAGCGCAGCTGAAGAAGCTGCTCGAAGAGCACCACCGCTGGACCGGCAGCAAGCGCGCGCGCGAACTGCTCGACAACTGGTCGGTGTCGCGCACGAAGTTCGTGAAGGTGTTCCCGAACGAATACAAGCGCGCGCTCGCGGAACTGCACGACCGCAAGGTCGAGCTCACGAGCAGCGGCAACAACGCGCACATCGGCCYCGAGCCGCATGCGCTGGCCCCCGCACCGCAAACGGCCCCGGCCGCAGCTTGAAGATCAACCAAAACAGAATGAATCCCTGTACGGCATGCAGCGCGTGAAACAGTCACAGCCCCTTCGGGGAACACCGCGGAACCGGCTTTGCCGGGCCGCTGGTGTTGCCCCCTTGAGGGGGGAGGCGGCTACACGCAGTGAGCAAGCAACGGGGGTGTAAAGGAATCACGATGGGAAAGATCACCGGCTTCATGGAGCATGAGCGCGTCGAGGAGGGCTACAAGCCCGTCGACGAGCGCGTCAAGCATTACAAGGAATTCGTCGTCGGCCTGAACACCGAACAGGCCAAGGTGCAGGGCGCGCGCTGCATGGACTGCGGCACGCCGTTCTGCAACAGCGGCTGCCCGGTCAACAACATCATTCCGGACTTCAACGACCTCGTGTACCGCAACGACTGGCAAAACGCCTTCGCGGTGCTCGACTCGACCAACAACTTCCCCGAGTTCACCGGCCGCATCTGCCCCGCGCCCTGCGAGGCGGCCTGCGTGCTCAACGTGAACGACGACCCGGTCGGCATCAAGTCGCTGGAGCACGCGATCATCGACCGCGCCTGGGACGAAGGCTGGGTGGCGCCGCGCGCCGCCAAGCACAAGACCGGCAAGAAGGTGGCGGTGGTGGGTTCGGGCCCGGCCGGCATGGCGGCCGCCCAGCAACTGGCGCGCGTCGGCCACGACGTGACGTTGTTCGAGAAGAACGACCGCATCGGCGGCCTGCTGCGCTACGGCATCCCCGACTTCAAGATGGAGAAGTCGCACATCGACCGGCGCGTCGAGCAGATGAAGGCCGAAGGCGTGACCTTCCGCACCGGCGTGATGGTCGGCGCCGCGAAGGATCCGCTGGGCAAGGGCTCCAAGGTCACGAACCTCGCCAAGGAAACCGTCACGCCCGAGCAGCTGCAGAAAGAGTTCGACGCCGTGGTGCTCACCGGCGGCGCCGAGCAATCGCGCGACCTGCCGGTGCCCGGTCGCGACCTCGACGGCATCCATTTCGCGATGGAGTTCCTGCCGCAGCAAAACCGCGTCAACGCGGGCGACAAGGTCAAGGGCCAGCTGCGCGCCGACGGCAAGCACGTGATCGTCATCGGCGGCGGCGACACCGGCTCCGATTGTGTGGGCACCAGCAACCGCCATGGCGCCGCGAGCGTCACGCAGTTCGAACTGATGCCGCAGCCGCCCGAGGAAGAAAACCGCCCGCTGACCTGGCCGTACTGGCCGATCAAGCTGCGCACCAGCTCCAGCCATGAAGAGGGCTGCGAGCGCGAGTTCGCGATCTCCACCAAGGAGTTCATCGGCGAGAAGGGCAAGGTCACCGGCCTGAAGACCGTTCGCGTCGAATGGAAGGACGGCAAGATGCAGGAAGTGGCCGGCAGCGAGCAGGTGCTCAAGGCCGACCTCGTGCTGCTCGCCATGGGCTTCATCAGTCCCGTGGCGACCGTGCTCGATGCCTTCGGTGTCGAGAAGGATGCACGCGGCAATGCCAAGGCGACGGTCGACTTCATCGGGGGCTATGCCACCAACGTGCCGAAGGTGTTCGCCGCCGGCGACATCCGCCGCGGACAGTCGCTGGTGGTCTGGGCGATCCGCGAGGGCCGTCAAGCTGCCCGCGCGGTCGATGAATTTTTGATGGGATTCAGCGACTTGCCTCGCTGATTTTTGTTTCAGTTTCGCGGGCCCGGGTTTGTCCCCGGTATCATCCGCCGGAAACCGCATGCCGGGATGCCTGAAAGGGCGCCCGGCTTTTTTATTGAGATGGACCCAGCCGCACCACTGCCACATCCCTTTGTAGAGTTCCGCGACGTTACGTTCGGCTACGGCGCGCGCGCCATTCTCGACGGCGTGTCCTTCACCGTGCCGCGCGGCAAGGTGACCGCCCTGATGGGCGCATCGGGCGGCGGCAAGACCACCGTGCTGCGCCTGATCGGCGGACAGCAGAAGGCGCAGCGCGGCGAGGTGCTCTTCGATGGTCAGGACGTCGTCAGGTTCGACGCAACGGCGCTTTACGCGGCGCGGCGCCGAATGGGCATGCTGTTCCAGTTCGGCGCGTTGTTCACCGACATGAGCGTGTTCGACAACGTGGCCTTCCCGCTGCGCGAGCACACCCAGTTGTCCGAAGCGCTGGTGCGCGACATCGTGCTCATGAAGCTCGATGCCGTCGGCCTGCGCGGCGCGCGCGACCTGATGCCCAGCGAGGTGTCGGGCGGCATGGCGCGGCGCGTGGCGCTGGCGCGCGCGATCGCGCTCGACCCCGATCTCGTCATGTACGACGAGCCCTTCGCCGGCCTCGACCCGATCTCGCTCGGCACGGCGGCGCGGCTGATCCGACAGCTCAACGACACGCTCGGACTCACCAGCATCATCGTGTCGCACGACCTCGAGGAAACCTTCCGCATCGCCGACCACGTGATCATCCTGGCCAACGGCGGCATTGCCGCGCAGGGCACGCCCGACGAAGTGCGCGAGAGCGACGATCCGCTGGTCCATCAGTTCGTCAATGCGCTGCCCGACGGGCCGGTGCATTTCCACTACCCCGGCGTCAGCATCGAAGACGACTTCGGCAATGTGGAAGGAGGGCGCTCATGACCTGGTGGAAACCAGCCGACCTCGGCTTCGCGGTGCGCCGCCATCTGGCCAACCTGGGCTATGGCGCGAAGCTTTTCACGCGCCTGATCGGACCGGGCGCGCAGATCATGCGCCGGTTCGGGCTGGTGCGCGACCAGATCCATTTCCTGGGCAACTACTCGCTCGCGATCATCGGCGTGTCGGGGCTGTTCGTCGGCTTCGTGCTGGGGCTGCAGATGTACTACGCGCTGCAGCGCTACGGCTCGTCCGAAGCGCTCGGCCTGCTGGTCACACTGAGTCTCGTGCGCGAGCTCGGGCCTGTGGTGGCGGCCTTGCTCTTCACCGGACGCGCCGGTACGTCGCTTACCGCGGAGATCGGCCTCATGAAGGCCGACGAGCAATTGAGCGCCATGGAGATGATGGCGGTCGATCCGGTGCAGCGCATCCTCGCACCGCGCTTCTGGGCCGGCGTGATCACCATGCCGCTGCTGGCGGCTGTGTTCAGCGCGGTGGGCATCATGGGCGGCTACGTGGTGGGCGTGCTGATGCTGGGCGTGGACCCGGGCGCGTTCTGGGGCCAGATGCAGGGCGGCGTCGACGTATGGCGCGACGTCGGCAATGGCGTCATCAAGAGCATCGTCTTCGGCTTCACCGTGACCTTCATCGCACTGCTGCAGGGCTACGAGGCCCAGCCCACGCCCGAAGGCGTGTCGCGCGCGACCACGAAGACCGTGGTCACGGCATCGCTGGCGGTACTGGGGCTCGACTTCCTGCTCACCGCGATGATGTTCAGCATATGAACGAGTACACCCCCAGGCTTGCCCACTTCGTGTGGCCTCCTACCCCCTTGCAGGGGGCAACACCTGCAGCCCGGCAAAGCCGGTTCTGCGGTGATTCTCGATTGAGTCAATCCGTAGGCATTTAGGAAGAGTCGATATGCAACGTTCCAACAACGACATCTGGGTGGGCCTGTTCGTGCTGATCGGCGCGGCGGCGCTGCTGTTTCTCGCGCTGCAGTCGGCCAACCTGCTGAGCCTGAATTTTCAGAAGACCTATGCGGTCACCGCGCGCTTCGACAACATCGGCGGGCTCAAGCCCCAAACCGCGGTCAAGAGCGCGGGGGTCGTGGTCGGCCGCGTGGAATCCATCGCCTTCAACGACAAGTCCTTTCAGGCCGACGTGACGCTGGCTTTGCAAAACCGTTACAGTTTTCCCAAGGACAGCTCGCTCAAGATCCTGACCAGTGGCCTGCTCGGCGAGCAGTACATCGGAATCGAGGCGGGCGCCGAGGAGAAGGCACTGCAGGCCGGCGACACCATCACTTCGACCCAATCGGCCGTGGTGTTGGAGAACCTGATCAGCCAGTTCCTGTACAGCAAGGCGGCCGAAGGCAATTCTTCGACGCCTGGAACAGCGAATAAGAAATGAAAACACGAGCCCCTCTTTCTGCTGCTATGAATAACGTAGCGAGCCATGCGCGCTGGATGAGCGCAGCAGCCGTCTTCGCGCTGGTGGCCGGTTGCGCCACCGGCCCCAACGCCAATCCGGCCGACCCGTTCGAGCCATTCAACCGCGGTGTTTCTCGCTTCAACGACACCGTCGACGATGCGGTGCTCGTCCCCGTGGCCACGGCCTACCAGAAGGCGCTGCCCTCGATGGTGCGCACCGGCGTGAACAACTTCTTCTCCAACATCGGCGATGTCTGGAGCCTGGCCAACAACGTGGCCCAGTTGAAGCTGCAGAACAGCGCCGAGACCTTCATGCGGCTGAACGTCAACACCTTCTTCGGCCTCGGCGGCCTGCTGGACGTTGCGACCGAAGCGGGCATTCCCCGCCACGAGGAAGACTTCGGCCAGACGCTGGGCTACTGGGGTGTCGGCGCCGGCCCATATGTCGTGCTGCCGCTGCTGGGCCCCTCGACGGTGCGCGACACTGCGGCCAAGCCGCTTGACATGTACGGCGATCCGCTGGGCCATGTGAGCGACATCCCTTGGCGCAATTCGCTGACGGTGCTGCGCGTCGTCGACACGCGTTCGCAGTACCTGCGCGCCGGCCGCCTGCTCGGCGACGCGGCGCTCGACAAGTATTCGTTCACGCGCGATGCGTTCCTGCAGCACCGCCGCAGCCAGGTCTACGACGGCAATCCGCCCAACGACGGCAGCGACGGCAGCGACGGCGGCGACAAGTAAGCCGAGGAGCAGCATGGAGGGAAGGCTGCTTGCATCCGGTTGCAAGGCTTCACCTCCCGGACAGGAACCCGGTCGGCCCCATGCGCCTCGAATCCGTTCCTGTTTCAGCATCCGGCTTTTCCGGATGCCTGTGGATTTTCAAACTTGAATGAGGGACTCTCCATGAACGACAAGACCTTGCAACGTCGCGATCTCGGCCGCCTGGTGCTGGCCGGTGCCCTGCTGTTCGGTGCGGCTTTCGCATTCGTCCAGCCCGCCCGTGCCGCCGACGAAGCGCCCGATGCGCTCGTCAAGCGCCTCTCGACCGACGTGCTCGAGACGATCAAGGCCGACTCGTCCATCAAGTCGGGCGACGTCAACAAGATCATGCTGCTGGTCGACAGCAAGATCATGCCCAACGTCAACTTCCAGCGCATGACGGCCTCGGCCGTCGGCCCGGCCTGGCGCACGGCCACGCCAGAGCAGCAGAAGCGCCTGCAGGAAGAATTCAAGACCCTGCTGGTGCGCACCTATGCCGGCGCGCTCGACCAGGTGACCGACCAGACCGTCACCATCCGTCCGTTCCGCGGCTCGCCCGACGACAAGGACGTGCTGGTGCGCACCGAGGTCAAGGGCCGCGGCGATCCGGTCCAGCTCGACTACCGCCTCGAGAAGACCCCCGGCCAGGGCGCCGGCTGGAAGGTCTACAACCTGAATGTGCTGGGTGTCTGGCTGGTCGACACCTACCGCACCCAGTTCGCGCAGGAAATCAACAAGAGCGGTGTCGACGGCCTGATCGCCGCACTGGTCGCGCGCAACAAGGGCAACGGCAAGAGCTGACCGGAGCGCACGATGCTGGTCCTGCCGACCCGACTCACCCACGACGAGGCCCCCGCCTGCATGCGTATGCTGCAGCAGGGGCTGAAGGGCCAGGTCGACTCGTCGTCCACCGTGGTCGACGCGACCGCGCTGGCCCAGTTCGATTCGTCGGCGCTGGCCGTGCTGCTCGAATGCCGGCGCGAATCCAGCGCCCTGGGACGCGGCTTTTCCGTCAAGGGCCTCTCGCCCCGGCTGCGCGAGCTGGCCGCGCTGTACGGCATTGCGGGCCTTTTGCCCGCGGCGCCCTGACATTGTTGGCCCCCCGGCTTTTCACTCCGCTTTGCTGCGCGTAATTCGCCACCCCCCGAGGGGGAGGCGCGGCCCGCCTTGGGGCGGCCCGGCGGCGGCCGCATGAGGGTATCGGGCCGCTGCGCGGCAGCTTGTAAAGCGGCCCCGTAAAATCGCGGGCTCCCATGCCCGCGATCTCATTCCAATCGGTCTCCAAGACCTATCCCCCCTCCAGACAGCAGAAAGCCCAAGGCAAGCAAGGGCTGAAGGCGGTCGACGAGGTCAGCTTCCAGATCGAGCCGGGCGAGTTCTTCGGCCTGCTCGGCCCGAACGGCGCGGGCAAGACCACCCTCATCAGCATGCTCGCGGGGCTTTCGCGCCCCACGGCCGGCGCCATCAGCGTCCACGGCTTCGACGTGCAGCGCGATTACGCCGAGGCACGCCGCCAGCTCGGCATCGTGCCGCAGGAGCTGGTGTTCGACCCCTTCTTCAACGTGCGCGAATCGCTGCGCATCCAGTCGGGCTACTTCGGCATCAAGAACAACGACGACTGGATCGACGAGCTGCTGCACAGCCTGGGCCTCGCCGACAAGGCCGGCGCCAACATGCGCCAGCTTTCGGGCGGCATGAAGCGCCGCGTGCTTGTGGCGCAGGCGCTGGTGCACAAGCCGCCGGTGATCGTGCTCGACGAGCCCACGGCCGGCGTCGACGTCGAATTGCGCCAGACGCTCTGGCAGTTCGTCGCCCGGCTCAACAAGCAGGGCAGCACCGTGCTGCTGACCACCCACTACCTCGAAGAAGCCGAGGCGCTGTGCAGCCGCATCGCGATGCTCAAGCTCGGCAAGGTGATCGCGCTCGACCGCACCAGCGAACTGTTGAAGTCGGCCGCGAGCAACGTACTGCGCTTCAAGACCGACGCCATGCTGCCCTGGGCCATCGCCCAGCATGCGCGCATCACCGGGCGCATCGTGCAGCTGCCGGCGCAGAACGCCCATGAAGTCGAACAACTGCTGGCCGCGATCCGCGAAGCCGGCGTCGCGGTGGAAGACGTGGAAATGCGCAAGGCCGATCTCGAAGACGTGTTCATCGACCTGATGGCCGGCGAGCAGACCCCGCTGGAGGTGGCGCGATGAGCGCCGCGCCGGGCCGCCCCAAGCAAGCGAAGCTCCCCCTCGGGGGGAAGCGAGGACACGCAGTGCCGAGCAAGGGGGCTCCATGATGGCCGTGACCGGTTGGCGCGCGCTGCTCTACAAGGAGACGCTGCGCTTCTGGAAGGTCGGGTTCCAGACGGTCGGTGCGCCGGTGCTCACCGCGCTGCTGTACCTCATGGTGTTCGGCCATGTGCTCGAGGGCCGCGTGACGGTCTACGGCACCGTCGGCTACACGGCCTTCCTCGTGCCGGGCCTCGTGATGATGAGCGTGCTGCAGAACGCGTTCGCCAACAGCTCGTCCTCGATCATCCAGAGCAAGATCATGGGCAACCTGGTGTTCGTGCTGCTCACGCCGCTGTCGCACTGGGGCTGGTTCTTCGCCTACGTGGGCTCGTCGGTCATCCGCGGGCTGGCCGTGGGGCTGGGCGTGTTCGCGGTCACGGTCTTCTTCGCGATGCCGAACTTCGTGGCGCCGGTCTGGATCGTCGTTTTCGCGCTGCTGGGGGCCGCGATGCTCGGCACGCTCGGGTTGATCGCCGGCCTCTGGGCCGAGAAGTTCGACCAGATGGCGGTGTTCCAGAACTTCCTGATCATGCCCATGACCTTCCTGTCGGGCGTGTTCTATTCGATCGGCTCGCTGCCGCCTTTCTGGCAGAGCGTGAGCCACCTGAACCCGTTCTTCTACATGATCGACGGCTTCCGCTACGGCTTCTTCGGCGTGAGCGATGCATCGCCCTGGCTCAGCCTGGGCATCGTCGGCACCGCGTGGCTGGCGGTGAGCGCCATCGCTGTCCATCTCCTGCGCATCGGCTACAAAATCCGAGGCTGAACGCTTCTTCTCCAGACCCCATGACCGCCGAACAACTCCAGGCCCTGATCCAGTCCCACCTCCCGTGCGAGCACATCACGCTCGAGGGCGATGGCCGGCATTGGTATGCCACCATCGTCTCGGCCGAATTCGAGGGCAAGCGCGCGATCCAGCGCCATCAGCGGGTCTACGCCACCCTCGGTGCGAAAATGCACACCGACGAGGTGCATGCGCTTTCGATGAAGACCTACACGCCGGCCGAATGGGCGGCGGTGGAAAAATAACTCCCCGGCCCTCGCAGGCCCCTGATTTCGCTGGAATTTCGATGGACAAACTTCTGATTCGCGGCGGGCGAGAGCTCCGCGGCGAAGTACTCATTTCCGGCGCCAAGAACGCCGCGCTGCCCGAACTGTGCGCGGCGTTGCTGACCGACCAGCCCGTGACGCTGCACAACGTGCCGCGCCTGCAGGACGTGTCGACCATGCTCAAGCTGGTGCGCAACATGGGCGTCGTGGCCGAGCGCGGCCAGGATGGGAAGGACGGCGGCACGGTGCGCCTGAATGCCGGCGACCTGAACAACCCGGAAGCGCCTTATGAGCTGGTGAAGACCATGCGCGCCTCCGTGCTGGCCCTGGGCCCGCTGCTGGCGCGCTTCGGCCATGCCAAGGTGTCGCTGCCCGGCGGCTGCGCCATCGGCTCGCGGCCGGTCGACCAGCACATCAAGGGCCTGCAGGCCATGGGCGCCGAGATCGTGGTCGACCACGGCTACATGGTCGCGCGCCTGCCCGAAGGCCGCACCCGCCTGAAGGGCGCGCGCATCCTGACCGACATGGTTACCGTCACCGGCACCGAGAACTTTCTGATGGCCGCCGCACTGGCCGAGGGCGAGACGCTGCTCGAGAACGCCGCGCAGGAGCCCGAGATCGTCGACCTGGCCGAAATGCTGATCCGCATGGGCGCCAAGATCGAAGGCCACGGCACCAGCCACATCCGCATCCAGGGCGTCGAGAAGCTGCACGGCTGCGAACACGCCGTGGTGGCCGACCGCATCGAGGCCGGCACCTTCCTGTGCGCCGTCGCGGCCACGGGCGGCGAGGCCTTCCTGCGCCACGCGCGCGGCGACCACATGGACGCCGTGATCGACAAGCTGCGCGACGCGGGCTGCACCGTCGCCTGCGAGAAGGACGGCGTGCGCGTCAGCTCCAAGGGCCCGGCCTGCGAACATCTGAAGGCACAGAGCTTCAGCACCACCGAATACCCCGGCTTCCCGACCGACATGCAGGCCCAGTTCATGGCCCTGAACGTGATCGCGCGCGGCGCCTCGATGGTCACCGAAACCATCTTCGAGAACCGCTTCATGCACGTGAACGAGATGGTTCGCCTGGGCGCCAACATCCACGTCGAGGGCAAGGTCGCGATGGTCGAGGGCGTGCAGCAGCTCTCGGGCGCGACCGTGATGGCCACTGACCTGCGCGCTTCGGCCAGCCTGGTCATCGCCGGCCTCGTGGCCGAGGGCGAAACCCTGATCGACCGCATCTACCACCTCGACCGGGGCTACGACCGCATGGAAGCCAAGCTGCGCGGCCTGGGCGCCGACATCGAACGACTGACCGGAGCCGCCGCATGATCACCCTGGCGCTTTCCAAGGGCCGCATCTTCGAAGAAACGATGCCCCTGCTGGCGGCCGCCGGCATCGAGGTCACCGAAGACCCCGAGAAGTCGCGCAAGCTCATTCTTGGCACCACCCGCCCCGACGTTCGCGTGGTGCTGGTGCGCGCCTCCGACGTGCCCACCTACGTGCAGTACGGCGGCGCCGACCTCGGTGTGACCGGGCTCGACGTGCTGCTCGAACACGGCAACCAGGGCCTGTACCAACCGCTCGATCTGCGCATCGCGGCCTGCCGCCTCAGCGTGGCCGTGCGCGCCGACTACGACTACGCCTCGGCCGTGAAGCAGGGCTCGCGCCTGCGTGTGGCGACCAAGTACGTGGGCCTGTCGCGCGACTTCTTCGCCAGCAAGGGCGTGCACGTCGACCTGATCAAGCTCTACGGCAGCATGGAGCTGGCGCCGCTCACGGGCCTGGCCGACGCCATCGTCGACCTGGTCTCGACCGGCAACACGCTCAAGGCCAACCACCTCGTCGAGGTGGAACGCATCATGGACATCAGCGCCCGGCTGGTGGTCAACCAGGCGGCGCTCAAGCTCAATCGCGAGCCCATCCGCCGCATCATCGACGCGTTCGCGTCGGCCATTCCTTCCGCCTGAACATCACGCACATGACTCTGAAAGCAGCCCCCGCCCGACTGTCCACGACTTCAGCCAGCTTCGACGCTGAATTCAAGGCGCGGCTGCATTGGTCCGCGGACGCGGATGCGGCCATCGAGAAGGTGGTGGCGGACATCCTCGCCGACGTTCAAACGCGTGGCGACGTTGCGGTGCTGGAGTACACGAATCGCTTCGACAAGCTCGACGCGAAGACGCTGCCCGAGCTGGAGCTGACCCAGGCCGAACTGAAGGCCGCCTTCGAGTCGCTGCCCGCAGCGCAGCGCGGCGCGCTCGAAGCCGCCGCACGCCGTGTGCGCAGCTACCACGAGGCCCAGAAGAAGGCCTCGGGCGAGAGCTGGAGCTACCGCGACGCCGACGGCACGCTGCTCGGCCAGAAGGTCACGCCGCTCGACCGTGTCGGCATCTACGTGCCGGGCGGCAAGGCCGCCTATCCGTCGAGCGTGCTGATGAACGCCATTCCTGCGCACGTCGCGGGCGTCGCCGAAATCATCATGGTCGTGCCGACGCCGAAGGGCGAGAAGAACCAGCTCGTGCTGGCCGCCGCCTACGCGGCCGGCGTGACGCGCGCCTTCACCATCGGCGGCGCGCAAGCCGTGGCCGCGCTGGCCTACGGCACCGCGACCGTCCCCGCCGTCGACAAGATCACCGGCCCCGGCAACGCCTACGTGGCCGCAGCCAAGCGCCGCGTGTTCGGCACCGTGGGCATCGACATGATCGCGGGCCCGAGCGAAATCCTCGTGTTGGCCGACGGCACCACGCCGCCCGAGTGGGTGGCGATGGACCTGTTCAGCCAGGCCGAGCACGACGAGTTGGCGCAGAGCATCCTGCTGTGCCCCGACGCCGCCTACATCGACCGCGTGCAGGCCGAGATCGATCGCCTGCTGCCCACCATGCCGCGCGCCGAAATCATCGCCGCCTCGCTCAACGGCCGCGGCGCGCTGATCCACACGAAGAGCATGGAAGAGGCCTGCGAGATCAGCAACCGCATCGCGCCCGAGCACCTGGAAGTCAGCAGCAGCGAACCGAATCGCTGGGAGCCGCTGCTGCGCCACGCCGGCGCGATCTTCCTGGGCGCCTTCACCAGCGAGAGCCTGGGCGACTACTG
The DNA here is from genome assembly GCF_056395365.1 of Variovorax sp. 10L421. Taxonomy (NCBI): domain Bacteria; kingdom Pseudomonadati; phylum Pseudomonadota; class Betaproteobacteria; order Burkholderiales; family Comamonadaceae; genus Variovorax; species Variovorax sp. 10L421. The sequence continues at coordinate 96,387 of NZ_JBFTJJ010000010.1, read as the reverse complement.
CGCCGGGCCGAACCACGTGCTGCCGACCAGCGGCACGGCGCGCTTCTCGAGCCCGCTGGGCGTCTACGACTTCCAGAAGCGCTCCAGCCTGATCGAGGTCAGCGAGGCCGGCGCCCAGGCGCTCGGCCCGGTCGCCGTCACGCTGGCCGAGGGCGAGGGCCTGCAGGCGCACGCCGAGGCCGCCCGCATGCGGCTGCGTAAGATCTGAACTCCAACAACAACCCGTCCTCGGGAGGAGCAAGCAAGATGATCGGTCGTCTCTTCGGTTCGCGCCTGTTCAGGTTCGCCGCGACTGCCATTGCGGGGGCCGCGCTGTTGGCCGCCTGCAGCCAGATGCCGCAGGCTCCGCGCGAATCGGCCGCCGCCAGCGCCACGTCCAGCGCCGCCGCGCCGGCCGCACCCGCGCCGCAGCTTGGCACGCAATGGGGCGAGGGCATCGAATCGAAGACCCGCACCGTCGTCGCCAAGCGCCTGTCCGACCGGCCGGACGACGTGGCCTCGGTGGGCTACAACGAGGCCTCCGCCGTGCGCCGCGCGGTGGGCAGCAATCCCGAGCGGCGGCTGAACCTGCTGCTGGCCGATGGCGATGTCGAATGGTCCGTGCTCGACGAGGACGGCCGTCCGCTGCCCCTGCAGCGCACCCGCCGGGGCAGCGGCGGGGAGGACATGTTCCGTCTCGCCGGTGTCGAAGGCGCGCGCTACACACTGCGCTTTCGCAACCTGAGCGAGCGCAGCTACGAAGTGATCGCCACCGTCGACGGCCTCGACGTGCTCAACGGCAAGCCCGGCAGCATGCGCAACGGCGGCTACGTGCTGCGGCCGCTGCAGTCGCTGACCATCGAGGGCTTTCGCAAGAGCCAGAACGAGGTGGCCGCCTTCCGTTTTTCAGCGCCCGGCCGCGCCTACGCTGCGAACACCGAAGCCGGCGACGTGCGCAACGTCGGCGTGATCGGTGCCGCGCTGTTCGAGCTCGAAGAGCGCGACACCCCGCGCCGCCAGCGCCGCGGCGCCGACCCGTCGCAGCCCAGCGCCTTCCCGGCCGACGGCGCCTACGCGCCGCCGCCGCGCTACCGCAGGTGATGCCGATGAAGCGTGCCGCGTTCCTGCTGCTCGCACTCGCCGTCGCCTCCGGCGCGCAGGCCATGAGCATCCGCGAGCTGCGCACGCTCGAGGCCAACGAGAAGGAGGGCAAGGCCTACGCCAGCTACTACCTGGTCGGCGTGCTCGAAGGCCTGCGCGAAGGCGTCGAATCTTCGCAGCGCAACGGCCAGAAGCCGCTGTTCTGCGTCGAGGGCCGCCGCCTCGAACCCTCCATGGCCCGTTCGCTCTACCAGACCGAGCTGACCCGCAACGCCGACAGTTACGAAGCCGACATGCCCGTGCAACTGGTCATGTCCGGCGCCCTCAAGAACAGCTATCACTGCACCCGATGACCGCTCCTGAATCCGCTCGCCCGCCGTTCGACCGCATCCGCCACGACGTGCGGGCCATGCATGGCTATGCGGTGCAGGACGCGCGCGGCTTCATCAAGCTCGACGCCATGGAAAACCCCTTCGGCCTGCCGCCCGCGCTGCAGGCCGAACTCGGCACGCGGCTCGGCGCGCTGGCGCTCAACCGCTACCCCGGCGACCGTGGCGCCGATCTGCGCAGCGCGCTGGCGGCACATGCGCAAATGCCTGAAGGCTTCGCGCTGATGCTGGGCAACGGGTCGGACGAACTGATCTCGCTGCTGGCCATCGCCTGCGACCTGCCGGGTGCGGCCGTGCTGGCACCCGTGCCCGGCTTCGTGATGTACGCCATGAGCGCGAAGCTCCAGGGCCTGAAGTTCGTTGGCGTGCCGCTCACGGCCGACTTCGAGCTCGACGAGGCCGCCATGCTGGCCGCCATCGAGCGCGAGAAGCCCGCCATCGTCTATCTCGCGTACCCCAACAACCCGACCGCCAACCTCTGGGACGACGCCGTCCTCGAGAAGATCGTCGAAGCCCAGGGCGCGCAGGGCGGCCTGGTGGTGATCGACGAGGCCTACCAGCCCTTTGCCGCCCGCAGCTACATCGACCGGCTGGCGAAGCACGGCCACGTGCTGCTGATGCGCACGCTCAGCAAGTTCGGGCTGGCCGGCATCCGCCTGGGCTACATGATGGGTCCGGCCGCGCTGGTCGCCGAGATCGACAAAGTGCGCCCGCCCTACAACATCAGTGTGCTCAACTGCGAGGCTGCGCTGTTCGCGCTGGAGCATGCCGACGTGTTCGAGGCCCAGGCCCGGCAGATCCGCGAGGAGCGCGAGCGCCTGATGACGGGGCTCGGCCGCCTGCCCGGCGTGAAGACCTGGCCCAGCGACGCCAACATGATCCTCCTGCGCGTGCCCGATGCCGCCAGGACTTTTGAGGGTATGAAGGCTCGCGGCGTTCTGGTGAAGAACGTTTCTAAAATGCATGAACTGCTCGCGAACTGCCTGCGTCTCACCGTCGGAACGGCCGACGAGAATGCGCGGATGCTCGCGGCACTCGAAGCCTCACTATGACCACCCCCCAGATTGCCGATCGCACAGCGACGGTCACCCGCAACACCGCCGAGACGAAGATCACCGTCAGCGTGAACCTCGACGGCACCGGCCGCGCCAAGCTTTCCACCGGCATCGGCTTCTTCGACCACATGCTCGACCAGATCGCCCGCCACGGGCTGATCGACCTCGACATCGACTGCCAGGGCGACCTGCACATCGACGGGCACCACACGGTGGAAGACGTGGGCATCACGCTGGGCCAGGCCGTGGCCAAGGCTGTCGGCGACAAGAAAGGCATCCGCCGCTACGGCCATGCCTATGTGCCGCTCGACGAGGCGCTGAGCCGTGTCGTCATCGACTTCTCGGGCCGTCCGGGCCTCGTGATGCACGTGCCTTTCACCAGCGGGATGATCGGCACCTTCGACAGCCAGCTCACCTACGAGTTCTTCCAGGGTTTCGTGAACCACGCCTTCGTCTCGCTGCACATCGACAACCTCAAGGGCGTCAATGCGCATCACCAGTGCGAGACGGTGTTCAAGGCTTTTGCGCGCGCCATGCGCGGCGCGCTCGAAATCGATCCCCGCTCCGTCGGGGTCATTCCATCGACCAAGGGTTCGCTCTGAAGCCCGCCAGCGAACAGCTATGAAATCTGTAGCAGCAAATACCGTCGCGGTCGTCGACTACGGCATGGGCAACCTGCACTCGGTGTCGCAGGCCGTTCGCCATGCGGCCGACCAGGTGGGCGTGGAGGTGTTCGTCACCTCCGACCCCGACGTGGTCCGCAAGGCGACCCGTGTGGTGCTGCCGGGGCAGGGCGCCATGCCCGACTGCATGCGCGAGCTGCGCGACTCCGGCCTTCAGGAATCGGTGCTCGAGGCGGCCGCCAGCAAGCCGCTGTTCGGCGTGTGCGTGGGCATGCAGATGATGCTGTCGCGCAGCGACGAAGGCCCGACCGACGGCTTGGGCCTCATTCCAGGTGAAGTCGTCAAATTCGACCTGGCCGGGCGCCTGCAGGCCGACGGCAGCCGCTTCAAGGTGCCGCAGATGGGCTGGAACCAGGTGCGCCAGGCCCAGCCGCATCCGGTGTGGGCGGGCGTGCCCGACCTGAGCTATTTTTACTTCGTGCACAGCTTCTATGCCCGTCCGGCGGACCCCAAACACAGCGTGGGCGAGGCGGAATACGGCGCGAGCTTTACCGCGGCCATCGCACGCGATAACATTTTTGCCACCCAGTTCCACCCGGAGAAGAGTGCGGACCACGGGTTGCAGCTCTATCGCAATTTCCTCCACTGGAAACCCTGAACCTATTTTTCCGACCGGGCCGACACTCCCACAGCCCGGATCCCGCACACTCGCGTCACTTCCATGCTCCTCATTCCCGCCATTGATCTCAAAGACGGCCACTGCGTTCGCCTCAAACAGGGCGACATGGACCAGTCCACCATCTTCAGCGAAGACCCTGCCGCCATGGCCCGCAAGTGGGTCGAGGCCGGCGCGCGCCGGCTGCACCTGGTCGACCTGAATGGCGCCTTCGCCGGCAAGCCGCAGAACCACGCGGCGATCAAGGCGATCCTGAAAGAGGTGGGCGACGACATCCCGGTGCAACTCGGCGGCGGCATCCGCGACCTCGACACCATCGAGCGCTACATCGACGACGGCCTGCGCTACGTGATCATCGGCACCGCCGCGGTCAAGAACCCCGGCTTCCTGAAGGACGCCTGCAGCGCCTTCGGCGGCCACATCATCGTGGGCCTGGACGCCAAGGACGGCAAGGTCGCCACCGACGGCTGGAGCAAGCTCACGGGCCACGAGGTGGCCGACCTGGGCAAGAAGTTCGAGGACTACGGCGTCGAATCGATCATCTACACCGACATCGGCCGCGACGGCATGCTCTCGGGCATCAACATCGAGGCCACCGTCAAGCTCGCGCAGGCGCTGACCATCCCCGTGATCGCCTCGGGCGGCCTGTCGAACATGGCCGACATCGACAAGCTCTGCGAAGTCGAGTCCGACGGCGTGGAAGGTGTGATCTGCGGCCGCGCGATCTACTCGGGCGACCTCGACTTCGCCGCCGCGCAGGCCCGCGCGGACGAACTGGCGGCCTGACGCATTGCCGGCGCCGCCCTGGGCGGGCGTGCCGGTTCCTTTTCAGGCTCGGCTTCATCGAGGTCTTGATCGCCTGCCAGCAGGCTCAGCATGACCCCGGCCAGGACGATGGCCAGTCCGAGTACCGCCACTGCTTCCAGAAAGAATTTCATGGCGCCATGCCGTTGAGATGCCCCAGGGTTCCTCAGGCAATTGGATGAAATCCTCCTGACCGTTCGCTGAGTAAGAAAACGTCAGGCCGCGCCCTGAAAAGAAGCTATTCGGACTTCACCGACATCGTCTGGATGATCGTTTCCAGCTGCTCGCTCATCGGCAGATTGATGCTCTCCCCCGAAGGCAGCTTGCGCAGGAACCAGCGCTTGTACTGCCGATGGATCTCGCCGTCTTCCGCCAGCACCTGGAAGGTGTCGATGACCAACTTGTTCAACTGCGGATCGTCCTTGCGGTACATGATCCCGTAGGGGTCGTAGGAGAGGAAATCGCCGACCACCTCATAGTTGGCCTTGGCGGCGTCCTGCGCGATCAGGCCATAGAGCAGCACGTCGTCGGTCGCGAAGGCGTCGGCCTGGCCGCTCTTCACCAGCGCGAACGACTCCGCGTGGTCGCGCGCCACCCGCAGGTCGATGTTCAGCTTGAACTTTTCCGACAGGTCGCGCAGCGTCTTCTCGTTCGTGGTGCCGGCCGTCACCGCCACCTTCTTGCCCGCGAGGTCGCGGAACGACTTGATCGGCGAGCCCTTCTTCACCAGCACCTTGGTACCCGAGACGAACATCGTCGGCGAGAAGCTCACGCGCTTCTGGCGCTCGAGGTTGCTGGTGGTCGAGCCGCATTCCAGGTCGACCTTGCCGCTCACGACCGCATCGATGCGCGAATCGGACGTGACGGGCACCCACTTGATGGTGAGGCTCTTGTTCACTGCGTCCTCGATGGCCGTCACCAGCGCGCGGCAAAGCTCGATCGAATAGCCGATCGGCTCCTTGCGCGCATTGAGGTACGAGAACGGCACCGACGATTCGCGGTAGCCGATGGTGATGGCGCCCGTCTCGCGCGCCTTGGCAAGAGTGCCGGTCAGCGCGGTGGGGGCTTGCTCCTGCGCCTGTGCCGGCCTTGCAGGCACGAGCATGGCGGCCGCCAGCAGCAGTACGGCGAGAAAAACCGACGGCGTGGCCTTGGGCTTCATGGCGCGCCTCACGCGTGTGCGGGGTGGGCGAGGGTGGCAGCCGCCTCTTCGTCGATCGCGCGGGCGTTGACCTCGGCATCGCGCTCGGACATCAGTTCGCCCTCCCACTTGGCGACCACCGCGGTGGCAATGGAGTTGCCCACCGCATTGGTGGCCGAGCGGCCCATGTCGAGGAAAGTGTCCACGCCCAAAATCAGCAGCAGGCCGGCTTCGGGGATGTCGAAGTGGTTCAGCGTGGCGGCAATCACCACCAGCGAGGCGCGCGGCACGCCGGCCATGCCCTTGGACGTGAGCATGAGGATCAGCAGCATCGTGATCTGCGTGCTGATCGGCATGTGGATGTTGTAGGCCTGGGCGATGAAGAGCACCGCGAAGGTGCAGTACATCATCGAGCCGTCGAGGTTGAACGAGTAGCCCATCGGCATCACGAAGCTCGAGATCTTGCGCTTCACGCCGAAACGGTCGAGCGCCTGCAGGATCTTCGGATAGGCCGCTTCGGAGCTGGCCGTGGCGAACGACAGCAGGAAGGCTTCCTTGATGAGCACCAGCAGCTTCAACACGCGCGGGCCGAGGAACAGGAAGCCCGCCAGGATCAGCACGCTCCACAGCACGAACAGGCCCAGGTAGAAGTCGCCCATGAACACCGCGAACTTCAGCAGGATGCTCAGGCCGTTGACAGCCACCGTGGCGGCCATGGCGGCCAGCACCGCCAGGGGTGCGAGCTTCATCACGTAGCCGGTGATCTTGAGCATCGCGTGCGACAGCTCCTCGATGGCCGCCACCAGTGTCTTGGCCTTGTCGCCCAGCGAGGCCAGCGCCACGCCGAAGAACATCGAGAACACCACGATCTGCAGGATCTCGTTGTTCGCCATGGCCTCGACGAACGACTTGGGCACCGTGTGGCTCACGAAGTCCTTCAGCGTGAACTTGGCGGTGGCCAGGTTGGCCGAGGCGCCGATGTCGGGCAGCGGCAGGCCCAGGTTCTCGCCGGGCTTGAGCAGGTTGGCCATGACCAGGCCGATCACCAGCGAGATCAGCGAGGCCGTGAGGAACCAGCCGATGGCCTTGCCGAACACGCGGCCGACCGACTTGGCGTCGCCCATGTGCGCGATGCCCACCACCAGCGTGGAGAACACCAGCGGGCCGATCAGCATCTTGATCAGGCGCAGGAACACGTCCGAGACGATGGAGACGTAATCTGCAATTTCTTTCGCGGCCTTTTTGTCCGGAAAGCTCGAGAAGATCATGTAGCCGACGACGATGCCGAGCACCATCGCGATCAGGATCCATGCGGCCATCGGCAGCTTCTTCATGCGTATCCCCTTTTTGTCTGTCGTGTGAGAGTGATTTTCGAGTGCACGGGGCCGACTTGCATGCTGTCCCCCGATGCAAGCGGCCACAGGGTATCCAAGAAGGCCCCGTGCACGCAATGGGCCCTTGATGCCAATTCCGTGCCACCGCGCGGTCGCTGCCTACAATTCCGGGCATGGAAACCAGCCTGATCGAGTTCCGCGGCCAGCCCGCCATCCGCGCCACGGGCGCCGATGGAAGCACCCTGACCGTTGCATTGCATGGCGCCCAAGTGCTCTCGTGGGCCACGGCCAGCGGGGTGGAGCGACTTTATCTGAGTCCGCGCGCGGTGTTCGATGGGCAGGCCGCCATTCGCGGCGGCGTGCCCATCTGCTGCCCCCAGTTCAACCAGCGCGGCATGCTGCCCAAACATGGATTCATGCGCAATTTGCCTTGGGCGCAAGCGGCTGCCGATGCGCCGCAGACGCTGCGGTTGACGCTGCGCGACAACGAAGCCACCCGGACGCTCTGGCCGCACGCTTTTGAGGCACGGCTGGAAGCGACCCTGTCCGCCGGCGGGCTGCGCACCACGCTCACGCTCGTCAACATCGACCATGCGCCCTGGACCTTTGCGGCCGCGCTGCACACCTATCTGCGCGTCGACGACATCGCCCACGTGCGCCTCGAAGGCCTGCAGGGCGCCAACCGCTGGGATTCGCTGCGCGACGACCGTCATGTGGAAACTGCCGCGGCGCTGCATTTCGACGCGGAATTCGACAGCGTCTACGCCGCGCCCGCCAAGCCGCTGCGCCTCGTGCAGCCCGGCAGCACACTCGAAATCGCACAAAGCGCGAGCTGCAGCGAAACCGTGGTCTGGAACCCCGGTGCCGTGCTCGGAGCGAAACTCGCCGACATGCCCGAAGACGGCTTCCGCCACATGCTCTGCGTCGAGGCGGCCCGCATCGACGAGCCCGTCCTGCTGGCGCCCGGCGCCCAATGGCAGGGCTGGCAACAGCTCCGCGTTCTCTGATCTCCTACCGGTTCATTTTTCATGCTTGCCAAACGCATCATTCCCTGCCTCGACGTCACCGGCGGCCGCGTCGTCAAGGGCGTCAACTTCCTCGAACTGCGCGATGCGGGCGACCCCGTCGAGATCGCCGCGCGCTACAACGCGCAGGGCGCCGACGAACTCACCTTCCTCGACATCACCGCCACCAGCGACGGACGCGACCTGATCCTGCCGATCATCGAGGCCGTGGCTTCGCAGGTCTTCATTCCGCTGACCGTGGGCGGCGGCGTGCGCACCGTGGCCGACGTGCGCCGGCTGCTCAACGCGGGCGCCGACAAGACCAGCTTCAACTCGGCCGCCATCTCGGATCCGCAGGTGATCAACGACGCCTCGCAGAAATACGGCTCGCAGTGCATCGTGGTCGCCATCGACGCCAAGCGCCGCAGCCCCGAAGAGGCCGCCACGCGCGGGGCGGGCTGGGACGTGTACAGCCACGGCGGGCGCAAGAACACCGGCCTCGACGCCGTCGAATGGGCAGCCGAGATGGCGCGCCGCGGCGCCGGCGAGATCCTGCTCACCAGCATGGACCGCGACGGCACCAAGAGCGGCTTCGACCTGGAACTGACCCGCGCCGTGAGCAATGCCGTCAATGTGCCGGTGATCGCCTCGGGCGGCGTCGGCAGCCTCGACGACCTGGCCGACGGCATCCAGACCGGCGGCGCTGATGCAGTGCTGGCGGCCAGCATCTTCCACTACGGCGAGCACACGGTGGGCGAGGCCAAAGCCCGCATGGCCGCGCGGGGCATTCCCGTGCGGATCGACCGTTGAACGTGCCTCAAGGGTCTTTCCCCATCCCCGACAATACCGCGATGAATTGGCTCGATGAAGTGAAGTGGGATGCGAGCGGCCTGGTGCCCGTGATCGCGCAGGAGCAAGGCAGCAACGACGTGCTGATGTTCGCCTGGATGAACCGCGAGGCGCTCGAAAAGACCGCCGAGCTCGGCCGCGCGGTGTATTTCAGCCGCTCGCGCAACAAGCTCTGGTTCAAGGGCGAGGAATCGGGCCACGTGCAGACCGTGCACGAGATCCGCCTCGACTGCGACAACGACGTGGTGCTGCTCAAGGTCACCCAGCTCGGCCACGAGCCCGGCATCGCCTGCCACACCGGCCGCCACAGCTGCTTCTTCAGCAAGTACGAGAACGGCGGCTGGACCGTGGTCGAACCCGTCTTGAAAGACCCGGAGTCGATCTACAAATGACGGCCACAGTGAACCACAGCACCTCCGACGCCCTTGCACGCCTTGCCTCGGTCATCGAAAGCCGCCTGCCCGCGCGCGGAGGCGACCCCGACAAGAGCTACGTCGCGCGCCTGCTGCACAAGGGCCCCGACGCCTTCCTCAAGAAGATCGGCGAGGAAGCCACCGAGGTCGTGATGGCCGCCAAGGACGCCGACCACGGCGGCGACCGCTCCAAAATAGTGAACGAAGTGGCCGACCTCTGGTTCCACACCATGGTGGCGCTGGCGCACTACGGTTTTTCCCCCGCCGACGTCACCGCGGAACTCGAGCGCCGCGAGGGCACCAGCGGCATCGAGGAAAAAGCGCTGCGCAAGGTGCAGGCGCGGGAATCCGAAGCCTCCAACGATTGAAAGGACATCGACCATGGCCAACGACATCGTGAACGTGGAACCCGACGACTCCCTCAAGACCTGGGGCTGGGTCAGTTACATCCTGCACCTGATCGTGGCCATCGGCGCCGTCGTGCCGGGGGCGCAGGCCTCCGTGCTGCTGCTGCTGATTGCGCTGGTGATCGACTTCGTCAAGCGCGACGACGCGGCCGGCACCTGGCAGGCATCGCACTTCAGCTGGCGCATCCGCTCGGTGCTGTGGGCCGGCCTGCTGTACATCGTTACTTCGTGGCTCTGGCTGCTGTTCTTCGTGCCGGGCTGGATCGCCTGGAGCCTGATCTCGCTGTGGTTCCTGTACCGGATCGTGAAGGGCATGATCCGCATGAACGACGGCCGTCCCATGGAACCCAAAGATGTCATCTGACCCGAACTGCGTCTTCTGCAAAATCATCGAAGGCAAGATCCCCTCGCGCAAGGTCTACGAAGACGACGACCTGTTCGGTTTTCACGACATCTCGCCCTGGGCGCCGGTGCATTTCATGCTGGTGCCCAAGAAGCACATCGCTTCGATGGCGCAGCTCACGCCCGACGACTCGGCCCTCATGGGCAAGATCATGATCCTGGCGCCCAAGCTGGCGCTGGAGCAGGGCTGCAGGCCCTATCCGGACGGCGGCTACCGGGTCGTCGTCAACACGGGCAGCGAGGGCGGCCAGGAGGTTCACCATCTCCATGTCCATGTCATGGGCGGCCCCCGCCCGTGGCTTCGCGGTTGAGTGGCGTTAGTCCAAACTGTCACATTCCGCCCGACTAAAATCGGACACATTCTTAGGAGTTCTCCATGGGTTCTTTTTCCATCTGGCACTGGTTGATCGTGCTGCTCGTCGTGGTCATGATCTTCGGCACCAAGAAGCTGCGGAACATGGGTTCGGACCTTGGCGGCGCCGTCAAGGGCTTCAAGGACGGCATGAAGGACGGTTCGTCCGACGCCGCCACCCCGCCGGCCCCCACCCAGCAAGTGACTGGCCAGCCGGCCAACAGCGACAAGTCGACGATCGACGTCGAAGCGCGTCAGAAGTCCTGAGCGCGGGCAGCAGCACGTGCTCGACCTCGGCATTGAGAAGCTGGCGCTGATCGGCGTCGTGGCGCTGATCGTCATCGGTCCGGAAAAGCTGCCGCGCGTGGCCCGCACCGTCGGCACCTTGCTCGGCAAGGCGCAGCGCTACGTGAACGACGTCAAGGCCGAAGTCAACCGCTCGATGGAGCTCGACGAGCTCCGCAAGATGAAGACCACCGTCGAGGATGCGGCGCGCGACGTCGAGCACAGCATCCACACCGGCGCGAGCGAATTCGAGAAGCAGTTCAGCGGTTCGGGCGAAACCCTCTCGGCGCTGGCCGAACCCGAGCCGTCGCCGCCCGAATACAAGCATCCCCGCAAGAACTGGCGACTGAAGCAGGGCGCCACGCCGCAGTGGTACAAGGCGCGCAACGGCGTGCGCACCAAGGCGCTGTCGGGTGCCGCGCGTGTCGCGCGCTTCCGCCCGCACACGATCAACAAGATCAACTAGCGTCCCCCACCACCGCGTTCCGCGAGCGCCGCACGCCGGCCGACGTCACGCTATCTTCTTTTCCAATGGCCGATTCCGACAACAAGAACAAAGACAAAGAAGACGAACTGGCGGGCACCGAACAGCCGTTCGTGGCGCACCTGGTCGAGCTTCGCGACCGCCTGCTCTACTGCGTCTATGGCCTCGTGGTCGCGGGCATCCTGCTGGCCATCTGGCCCGGCCCGGGCGGGTTGATCGACCTGATCGCGATGCCGATCAAGGCGCACATGCCGCACGACGCGAAGCTCATCGCCATCGGCGTGTTCTCCCCGTTCTTCGTGCCGCTCAAGGTGCTGATGATGGCGGCCGTGCTGCTGGCGCTGCCCTGGCTCATGTACCAGGCGTGGATGTTCGTCGCGCCCGGGCTCTACAGCCATGAAAAGAAATTCGCGCTGCCGCTGATCTTCTTCGGCAGCCTGCTGGCCTATGCCGGCATTGCCTTCGTGCAGCTCTTCGTGCTGGACAAGATGTTCAGCTTCATCCAGCGCTTTGCCCCCGCAGCGGTGCAGGCGACGCCCGACATTTCATCGTACGTCGAGGCCATCCTGTCGCTGTACATCGCCTTCGGCGTGGCCTTCCAGGTGCCGATCGTCGTGATGCTGCTGGTGCGCTTCGAGATGGTGACCATCGAGAAGCTCAAGTCCTTCCGCGGCTACTTCATCGTGGTCGCGTTCGTCGTGGCCGCGGTGCTCACGCCACCCGACGTGGTGTCGCAGCTGGCGCTGGCGGTGCCGATGTGCCTGCTGTACGAGGTGGGCATCATCGGTGCCAAGTACTTCGCCAGTGCCGCCAGGAAGCCCGAAGAAGACGAAAGCGCCGATTCGGCGCAGTCCTGACCCGCCGGCTGGCCTGACGGCAGCCCGTTATTCGGGCTGCTGCTGATTCGGTACCTGCCGCACCGGGCTCTTCGGCCGCAGGCCCGGCATCACGTCCAGTTCCATCTTGTCGCTGCCGCGCTGCAGCGCAAACCTCGCGGTGCTGCCGGGCTTCAGGCCGGCCACCGCGGTCAGCAGCGCCTGCACGTTGTCCGTCTTCTTCTCGCCCACCGAAGTGATCACGTCGCCGGGTCGGATGCCGGCCTTGGCAGCCGGGCCGTTCTGCAGCACGCCGGTGATGATCACGCCGGTGTCCGCCTTCACGCCGAAGGTCTCGGCGAGTTCGGGCGAGAGTTCGTTCGGCTCCACGCCGATCCAGCCGCGGCGCACCTGGCCTTCCTTCACGATCCCTTCGAGCACGATCTTGGCCATCGACACCGGAATGGCGAAGCCGATGCCCATGCTGCCGCCCGAGCGCGAATAGATCGCGGTGTTGATGCCCTGCAGGTTGCCGTTGACGTCGATCAGCGCGCCGCCCGAGTTGCCAGGGTTGATGGCCGCGTCGGTCTGGATGAAGTTCTCGAAGTTGTTGATGCCGAGCTGGTTGCGCCCCAGCGCCGAGACGATGCCGCTGGTCACGGTCTGGCCGACACCGAATGGGTTGCCGATGGCCAGCACCTGGTCGCCCACCTGCAGCGCGTCGGAGTCGCCCAGCACGATCGCCGGCAGCTTGTCGAGCTCGATCTTCAGCACGGCCAGGTCGGTGTCGGGGTCGGTGCCGATCACCTTGCCGCGCGCGTGGCGGCTGTCGTTGAGCGTTACCTCGATCTCGTCGGCGCCCTCGACCACGTGGTTGTTGGTGAGGATGTAGCCGTCTGCGCTCACGATCACGCCGCTGCCCAGGCCCACCTGGGGCTGGTCGTCCTGGTCGCCGAAGAAGAAGCGGAACCACGGGTCGTTGCTGCGCGGATGGCGTTGCGCGGCCTTGCTGGTGTTGATGCTCACCACCGCCGGCGAAGCCTTCTTGGCCGGCACGCTCAGGCTGCCGGCCGTCGGGATGTTCGGGTTGCCCGCGGGCGCCTCGACGATCGACACCACGCCGCCCAGCGAGGTCGCGCGCTTGTGGATCCACTCGGGCTTGAGCGTCGCGACGACGAAATAGGCCGCGAGCAGGACAGTCACGGCTTGTGCAAAGAGCAGCCAGGTGCGTTTCATGAAAGATTGGTGAAAAAGACGTTGGAAGGCTGCCGTGGAGCGCAGCGATGTTGTCAATTGTCCCTCAACCGCACGGAACAGAAACCGCGCCGCGCGGTCGAGATTGAGCTGGCTGCACTGCGTGAATCCGGGTTAACCCGTAGCATCGCCTTGCAGGTCCCACCCGGCCCCCATTTCCCCGGCCTCCCGCGCTGCCCACCCGGCGGAAGCGGCCAGGCATTTCGTCGGCGCGCCATTTTTCCGTTTTCTCACCCGGTTTCGCGGGCTGGCGCGCGGTCACGACCTTCCTGCCAGCCATGACTTCACAAGCAACCCTCCCGGACGGCGCGCAGCCGGCACCGGCACGCACGCTCGGTTCGAGCGACTACAAGACCCTCGGCCTGTCCGCCCTCGGCGGCACCCTGGAGTTCTACGACTTCGTCATCTACGTGTTCTTCGCCACCGTGCTCGGGGCGCTGTTCTTCCCAGCCGACATGCCCGACTGGCTGCGGCAGCTGCAGACCTTCGGCATCTTCGCGGCCGGCTACCTGGCGCGCCCGGTGGGCGGCATCGTCATCGCGCATTTCGGCGACATCTTCGGCCGCAAGCGCATGTTCACGCTGTCGATCTTCCTGATGGCGGCGCCCACGCTGGTGATCGGCCTGCTGCCGACCTACGCGAGCATCGGCGTCGCGGCGCCCCTGCTGCTGCTGGCCATGCGCGTGCTGCAGGGCGCGGCCATCGGCGGCGAGATGCCCGGCGCCTGGGTGTTCGTGGGCGAGCACGTTCCGGCCAGGCGCTACGGCTTCGGCATCGGCATGCTGACCTCGGGCATCACCGGCGGCATCCTGCTGGGCTCGCTGGTTGCGGTGGCCATCAACCGGCACTATTCGCCGGTGCAGGTGAGCGAGTTCGCCTGGCGCCTTCCCTTTGTGCTGGGCGGTGTGTTCGGGCTGGTGTCGGTGTACCTGCGCCGCTTCCTGCACGAGACGCCGGTGTTCAAGGAGCTGGCCGGGCGCCGCAGCGTGGCGCGCGAGACGCCGCTGCGCACCGTGCTGCGCGAGCATCGCCTGGCCTGCGTGTACGTCGCGCTGCTGACCTGGGTGCTGTCGGCCGCCATCGTGGTCGTGGTGCTGTACACGCCCACCTACCTGCAGAAGGTGCACCACATTCCGGCCGCGCTGGCGCTCGAAGCCAACGCGCTCGCCACGCTGACCCTGACGCTCGGCTGCATGCTGGCCGGCTGGGCCAGCGACCGCATCGGCACGCGCACCGTCATGCTGATCGGCTGGGGCGGCCTGTTCGCCACGGCCTACCTGTTCTACAGCGGGCTGCCCGGCACGCCGTCGACGCTCTATGCGCACTACGCGCTGGTGGGCTTGTTCGTGGGCACCATCGCCACGGTGCCGATCGCGGGCGTGCGCGCCTTCCCGGCGCCGGTGCGCTTCACCGGCCTTTCGTTTGCCTACAACATGTCGTACGCGGTCTTCGGAGGACTGACCCCGGTGATCCTCACGCTCTGGCTGCAGCGCGACACCATGGCGCCGGCGCACTACGTGGCGGCGCTGGCCGGGCTGGGCTTCCTGCTGGCGCTGTTGCCCCTGGCCGCTCGTGGCCATGCCATGCGGGATGGCGCGGCCATCGCGGGCGGCGCGACAATGGCGCGATGAGCACCACCCGCCACGAACTGCTTCACGCATTCGACTTGCTGCTCGCCCCCGGGCGCTTCAAAGACTACGGACCCAACGGCCTGCAGGTCGAAGGGCGCACCGTGGTGCGCAAGATCGTTTCGGGCGTAACCGCCAGCCGCGCGCTGATCGAGGCCGCGATCCACGCCGATGCCGATGCCATCTTCGTCCACCATGGCCTGTTCTGGCGCGGCCAGGACGGCTGCGTCACCGGCTGGATGAAGCAGCGCCTGGGCCTGCTGCTAGGTGACGACGTCAATCTCTTCGCCTATCACCTGCCGCTCGATGCGCATCCCGAACTCGGCAACAACGCACAGCTCGGCCTGCAACTGGGGCTCGTGGCCCATGCCGGATCGGCCGGGCGCTTCGGCGAGCAGGAACTGGGTTTTCTCGGCGCGCAGGAAAACGGCGAAGGCTTCGCCAACGCCAAGGCGCTCGCCACCCACGTCGAAAAAGTGCTGAAAAGGCCGGTCACGCTCGTCGACACGGCGCATCGCGCCATCAGGAATATCGCGTGGTGCACAGGCGGCGCGCAGGGCTACTTCGAAGCCGCCATCGCGGCCGGCGCCGACGCCTTCATCACCGGCGAGATCTCGGAGCCCCAGGCCCACTACGCACGCGAGATGGGCGTGGCCTTCCTGGCCTGCGGGCACCACGCCACCGAACGTTACGGCGCGCCAGCCGTGGCCGGGCACGTTGCGGCGCAGCTCGGGCTGAAGCACGAGTTCATCGACATCGACAACCCGGCATGAGCGCAGCGCCGGGCCGCCCCAAGCAAGCTTGCACCGCAGTGCGGAGCACGGAGGTGCCTTTCCAATGAGCGCTGCCATCGCCATCACCCTCGGGGATCCCGCGGGCATCGGCCCCGAGATCATCGCCAAGGCCTTTCGCGACGCGCCCGATGCAACGCATGGCGCGTTCGTTGCCGGCGATGTGGGCACGATGCGCAAGGCCTCGCAGGCGCTCGCAGCACCTGGGCTGCCGGCATGGCCGGTGCTGGAAATCGAAACCGCCGCCGAAGCCGCGGCGGTGCCGCCGGGCTGCATTCCCGTGCTGCAGGTGATTGCGCCGCCATCGCCAATCGAGCTGGGCCAGATCAGCGCCGAAGCCGGCCGCGTGGCCGGCGAATGCGTCGTCTGGGCCGCGCGGGCCGCGCTGCGCGGTGAAATCGGCGCCATCGTGACCGCGCCGCTGCACAAGGAAGCGCTGTCGGCCGCCGGCTTTCCGTACCCCGGCCATACCGAACTGCTGCAGGCCGAGGCCGCCGCCCACCTGGGCCGCACCCTGGCCGACGTGCCGGTGCGCATGATGCTGGCCAACGACGAGCTGCGCACCGTGCTCGTCAGCATCCACATGTCGCTGCGCCACGCCATCGAGGCGGTGCATTTCGACGGTGTGCTCGAAACCCTGCGCATCACCCACCGCGCGCTGACGCATGCCCTCGGCCGCGTGCCGCGCATCGGCGTGGCGGGGCTCAACCCGCATGCGGGCGAGGGCGGCCTGTTCGGTTCGGAAGAGCGCGAGATCATCGCGCCGGCCATCGAGGCCGCGCGCGCCGAAGGCATCGACGCCAGCGGCCCCTATGCGCCCGACACCGTCTTCATGCGCGCGCGCGCCAGGCAGGGCGTGCCGTCCAGCGGCGAGTTCGACGTGGTGGTTGCGATGTACCACGACCAGGGCCTGATCCCCGTCAAGTACCTGGGCGTGGAGAAGGGCGTGAACGTGACGCTGGGACTGCCGCTGGTGCGGACCAGCCCCGACCACGGCACCGCGTTCGACATCGCGGGCACGGGCCTGGCCGATGCGTCGAGCCTCGTCGAGGCGCTGCGCATGGCCCGCGTGCTGAAGGGCGCTTAAGGGCGCTTGAGGCTGTCGCGGATTTCGCGCAGCAAGGTGATGTCTTCTGGCGTTGCGGCAGGAGCAGGCGGCGCGGCCTCTTCGGTCTTCCGCAGCTTGTTGATCTGCTTGACCATCATGAAGATGATGAAAGCAAGGATCACGAAGTTGACGGCCACCGTAATGAAGCTGCCATAAGCCAGCACCGGAACGCCGGCCTTCTTCAGGTCTGCCAGTGTGTTCGCCACGCCGGGGGGCACGGTGCCCAGCACCACATAGAGGTTCGAGAAATCGAGCTTGCCGAACACCACGCCCACCAGCGGCATGATGATGTCGCCCACCAGCGAGTCGACGATCTTGCCGAACGCGGCGCCGATGATCACGCCCACCGCGAGGTCGATGACGTTGCCCTTGACGGCAAATTCCTTGAATTCACTGAGGATGCTCATGATTCAAAAGGCTGCTGGAGCTCTGCTGTTGAAAGAGCGTCGAGTATGCCCGCGGAAGCGCGCCGGAATCGGCTGCCCGGCGTGAAGCATTCGGCGCATTTGATCTATTTGCCTCATCCGCGATGCGGAAAGAAAAGTGCGTGCTTAGGTGTACCCAGTTTCAGTAGTTTTAGTTACAAAAGGAAACAAGGCCCCCGTGGTGACTCATCCGAGCGGGGTGCCACTGTTAGGATCACGCCCGCCGCTACGACAAGCGGACCGGTATTGACATGCAGTTGCATGTTCTCGGTTCAGCGCCTCCACGAGGCACTCTGCGCCCTGGCAGTGCCCAGCAGTGTGCCTGCGGTAACCACGAATTGTGAAAAAGAATTGCACCGCAATAAGTGCATGCGTAGTTTTTATCGCCTGGCTATTTTGGCGCTAAAAAATTGGAATTTCCTTGGGGGATCGGAATTGAGAAGAAATGCAAATGTCCTGAAGTTCGCTTCGACACTGGCATGTGTGGTGGTGCTTCAAGGCTGCGCGGTCGTGCCGGGCATGGGCAACGTGGAGCCCTACGAGGCAGGGGGCGAACTGGCATCCCAGTTCCGCTATCTTCCCGACGAGGCGCCCGAAGGCCAGATCACCCCCATTTCCCTCGCGCTCGTGCGCACGCTGGCGCAGGCGGCCCCGAAGGGCGTTCCGCCTGAGGTCAATGCGCTGTTCGGCAAGAGCGAGCGCTACACCATCGGCCCCGGCGACGTGGTGGGCGTCATCGTTTACGACCACCCCGAACTGCTGCCGAATGCCGGCGCCGTCATTTCGCAGTCTGCGGACCCGACGGGCGTGCAGGTGGCTCCCGGCTTCATTGTGGATTCCGACGGAGAGGTGGCCTTTCCGTACATCGGCCGCGTGCGGGTGGCGGGGCTGAGCGAGGGCGACGCCTCCGACCTGATCGGCAAGCTGCTCCTTCCGCACATCCGTGACCCGCAAGTGACCGTGCGCATCCAGTCGTTCCGCAGCCGCCGTGCGTATGTAGAAGGCGAAGTGCGCACCCCCGGCTCGCAGATCTTCACCGACGTGCCGATGACGCTGAACGAAGCCATCAACCGAGCCGGCGGCATTACGGCCGCGGGCAACCGCTCGGCCGTCACGCTCATTCGCAACGGCCAGTCGATTCGGATCGACATGACCAGGCTGCGCGAAGCCGGCTACGACGGCAACAGCATTCCGCTGAAGAACGGCGACACCGTGCGCGTGGCCAACCGGGAAGACGACAAGGTCTTCCTCATGGGCGAAGTCGTGGCTCCACTGGCGTTGCCCATGCGCAGCAACGGCCGCCTCAGCCTGAGCGAAGCGCTGGGCGAAGCCGGGGGCACGTTGAACTCCACCGCCAACGCCGGCCAGATCTACGTCATTCGCCAGGGCGCGACGGGTGCACCCGCCATCTTCAACCTCAATGCGCGGAACCCGGCAGCGCTTGCCATTGCGAGCCAGTTCAGGCTGCAGTCGCAGGACGTGGTCTATATCGACCCCGTGCCGCTGGTCAAGTGGAACCGCGTGGTCAGCTTGATCCTGCCGTCGGCGGCTGTGGCTAACACCGCGAGCGAGATTTACGTCAGGCACACCAACTGAAGCCGAGGCCTGTTCTTTCTCTGCCGAGATGCGGGAAGTGGACGGGCCTTTGAAGGTGACAGTTCAGGTGCGATAGGGCGACAGCTTCCATTGAGAGGACGCTGTCGGAGTTCTTGTTCCCAACGTTCCCATCATGCAAGCCATTCATCCAAATCAACCCATTGCAATCATCGGCCTTGGTTATGTGGGCCTTCCCCTTGCCGTGGAGTTCGGCAAGAAGCGTTCCGTTGTCGGCTTCGACATCAATGCCAAACGCATTACCGAGTTGCAGGGTGGACACGACCACACCTTGGAGACCACGCCGGAAGAACTGAAGGCTGCCACGCAACTGGCCTTCACGTCGTATGCCGACGACTTGCACGATTGCGCCGTGTTCATCGTGACCGTTCCGACCCCCATCGACAACGCCAATCGGCCCGACCTGACGCCATTGGTGAGGGCCAGCGAAACCGTCGGTAAGGTGATGCGCCAGGGCGCCATCGTGATCTTCGAGTCGACCGTGTACCCCGGCGCGACCGAGGAAGTCTGCGTGCCCGTGCTGGAAAAGTGCAGCGGTAAGAAGTTCAACGTCGATTTCTTCTGCGGCTACAGCCCGGAGCGCATCAATCCAGGTGACAAAGAGCATCGTCTTCCAAATATCAAAAAGGTGACGAGTGGCAGCACTCCAGAAATAGCAGAAATCGTCAATCAGTTGTACCTTGAAATAATTTTGGCCGGCACCCATCAGGCTTCAAGCATTAAAGTGGCCGAAGCAGCCAAAGTTATTGAAAATATACAGCGAGACGTAAACATCGCATTAATGAATGAGCTCAGTTTGATTTTTCATAGGCTGAGCATAGATACGCTGGAGGTATTGGCTGCCGCGGGCACCAAGTGGAATTTTTTGCCTTTTCGGCCCGGCTTAGTAGGAGGGCACTGTATTGGAGTTGATCCCTATTACCTAACTCATAAAGCGCAAGAAGTTGGATATCACCCTGAGGTGATTTTGGCAGGGCGACGAATTAATAATCATGTGGTTTTGCATGTTGCTGACGAAGTAGTTAAGCTCATGCTCCGAAAAAAAATCTCTGTCGTCGGTGGGCGTGTATTAATTCTTGGACTTGCCTTCAAGGAAAATTGTCCCGACATACGAAATAGCAAGATTGTCGATTTGGTCATCGCACTGAAGGAATACAACCTATCCGTGGACGTTTTTGATCCGTGGGTTGATCGAGACGAAGCTCAAGAAATTTTGAAGCAAGAATGTTTGAGAGAGCTGGTTCCGGAAAAATATGATGCAGTGGTTCTCGCGGTTAGCCATCACCAATTTTTAAAATTGGGAGCGGACGGCATACGCGCTCTGGGAAAAGAACAGTGCGTGGTATTTGATGTAAAGGGTGTTCTTCCGAAAAACGCCTCAGATGGACGTTTGTAAATACCGAGCACGGTAAATTTGAAGTTAGTTCATCAAATTAGATATTCTCGGTCATGCTTAAAGCTAAAACGGCCATCCTACGTGCCGCAGGGCTACTATTGGGAAGCACCGTTGCTGCGCAAGCAATAACATTGCTTAGCCTCCCATTGGTCACTCGCTTATATTCGCCAAGTGATTTCGGGGCATTCGCTACCTATTCTGCGATAGTTGGTACAGCCGGCGTTATTGCGTGCGGCAGGATGGAATTGGCCATTCCGCTGCCGGCTGACAAAAACGATGCCAGAGATATAGGGGCTACGGCTCTCGCAATACTTGTGATTTTCAGTGCAATTACCCTCGTAATTTGCCTATGCGTATGGCTTGCTTTTGACCGGATTCCTCTTTTTGTCTTATTGGTTCCTTTAGGTGTCTTTAGTGCGGGCTTGCTGAGTATCGGACAGTATTTATTGATTCGAGCAAAGAATTTCACGGTCGTTGCTAAAGCTCGGATTGTTCAATCCTTAGTCTCTTCGTGCGTCCAAATCATCGGAGGAATTGCGCCGATTGGCGCATGGGGTCTTTACAGCTCGCAAGTCGGTGGCAACGTTGCTGCATTTCTCGTGCAAAGCAGCATTGAAATGAGGTTGTCCAATTGCATCCATGCAATCAGTAGACTTACGGTCTTCAGAATGCTGAGTAAATACAAAGACTATTGGAGATACTCAGCGCCCGAGGCGCTGACCAATACCGCAGCCATTCAAGCACCTCTTGTGTTGATTGCAGCAAACTCGTCGACGCAAGAAGCGGGCTATCTTTTGCTCGCGATGAAATTGCTACAGATTCCGGTAAGTCTTGTTGCAGGGTCGATATCTCAGGTCTATTACGCTCACTCTGCCGAAAAAGAAAGAGAAGGTGTGTTGCCGGAATTTACCGGGAAGATACTTTCTTCCATTGCTCAAATTGGAATTGGGCCAATAATATTTGCAGCTATTGTTTCGCCTCAGCTTATCCCTTTGATTTTTGGCGATAGCTGGGTAAAAGCCGGTGCTCTCGTTCCTTGGTTGACCGGATGGTTTACGTGTCAGCTTTTAGCTTCGCCAATCTCTACCGTTATGCAAACAAAGGGTCTTCAAAAAGAGATGCTAAAAATTACCAGTTTCGGATTTCTCACTCGGACTGGAGTTGTGATTGGGGCAATTCTCTTTTTCCCAGAATTCCAGAGCATTGCTTATGGTTTGTCCGGGCTTGTCTTTTATCTTGTATGTCTGGTAATTTTCTGTAACGCGGCTGACATTGGCCTAAGCCGCGCACGAAGTATTATTTTTAGATCGATTCCATGGATATTTCCATGGGTGTTCGGTGGAGCGACGTTGTGCTTTTTGATCAGAAGATTTGCTGAATTATGATATTCAAGCTGCTCAAGCGATTTTCATTCATTACGAGGCCTGCAGCGGATGTATTCTGCGGCATTTTTTTCGACAAAAAATATTTGAAAGGCCGGCATTTCGAGGTCGGCTATATCGGCTATTACTGGGCAATAAGGGCTATTTGGCAAAAGAATATCTTAAGGCTTGCTCCGCCTATGCCGTGGCCCACAGCCTTAACCTGTCGCATCTCAAAATCGGATGCAATTGATTTCGACGTCGACGATCTAAATATTTTCCAATCCCCCGGAGTCTACCTGCAAAACTTCGGGGCAAGGATATCGATCGGTGCAGGCTGCTATATCGCACCGAACGTTGGAATAATTACGGCGAATCATGACCCTGACAATCTCGATTCGCATACCGCTGGTAGGGCAGTAATAATTGGCCCTGGATGCTGGATCGGGATGAACGCTGTACTTCTTCCTGGGGTCGTTCTAGGTGCAAATTCTATTGTCGGTGCTGGTGCGATTGTCACCAAATCGTTTCCAGAAGGAGGGGTTGTCCTCGCTGGCAATCCGGCAATGGTGATTAGGCGCAGATAAATCCATGGCCGCATAACAAAGATCAATGGCGGTATGTTAATACTACATTTTGCGTTAATCTCGGCATTGTATTTGCTCTGCACTTTGCGATTAACCCGTCGCGGCTGGCGAAGGGTGTCAAACCCGTTTAAATTGGTTCTCGCGATGTATGTCGCAAGTGCTGGTGCCTCCATTTTCTATTCGGGAGATGCGGCGGAATTTATGAGTGGCATTAACGAGACGCCATATATTTTACTATACTCAATTCTGTTGCTGATTACTCTGAGTCCTATTTTGCTTTTGAATGGCTACAGGCTTCCAGATTTCGTTATCGCTAATCGTCGCGGCGTAAAGGCGTTTTATAAAATCAGCAGTGTATTTATATGGTTCGCGCTACTGTATCAAATACCTTATGCATTTCAAGCGCTCGCGCTTGGTGCGGTGGATGTTAGATCTGCGCTCAATATGGAGAAGATTGGAATCTTGCCGGAGAGTTGGCTCACCACAGTAGCTGTTGCAGTTTCCAGTTTTTACGTTGTTTTTACAATTATGCTTTTTATTGCTATCAAAGAGCGTATGTCCCGTTTTATTCGAGTCTCAATGATGGCCGGATCAATACTGTATGTAATCTCCAGTCTATGTTTTACTGCACGTGATGGTGCATTGTTTTGTGTAATAACATTAATATTTGCTTTTCAGTTATTTCGTGGTTCGCTGGCGACCAAAGACGTAAAAAAAATTGGGCGCATAATTGCAATTGCCGGCGGGGTCTGCTTGGTGGCAATATCCACTTTTTCAATTCAGAGATTTAATGCGGAAACCGGAGCTAACGATTTGACGGAAGGCACGCTAGGTTACATAGGCCAGCAACCATACGTCTTTGTCGAGACAATTGTTCGTCAGAATGAGTATTACGGGTTTCATCTCCGAATGCCATTAATGTCGGCGGTGCTTGCCCAGCCTGCTCGTGAGATCGAGAGAACGTTGCCTTACGAATGGTCCTTTGGGACTTATTTGAAAGACTATTATTCGATGTTTGGAATTTCTTCGTTATTGGTCTTATCTGCCATGACGTTTTTGGCATTTTTCATTTTTATTTTGAGGCGAAATAAGCTCCATCCCGTCGCGGCGCTAATTGGCATGGGTTTTTTCTTTCAGTTTTTTACTTCTGGGTTGTTTTTTCTTAAGATGGGCGGTTGGGCCGGTAATCAATACGCGTTGCTAATTCTTATATTCGGTTTTTTTTGTAACTTTTATTTTAAAGGCTCGCGATCTAAAGTCCTGGTGGTTCGTCGACAGCACGGGGAGCTATGAAAAAAGTTTTAATTATTGGCTACGATTTTCGTGCGTCTTCACTTGCTGGCTCATTTAGATTGAGACAATTTGCAATCGAGCTTGGCATGCTTGGTCACACCGTGAAGGTGGTCGCTGCGTTTTCTGATGCCCCGTCGAGTTCTTCTGACAACCCTAATGTTGATTTAGACGTCACCGTTATTCCGCCTCAGGTCGACTATGCCTCACTTGGCTCGATTCGCAGGGTGATCCGACGTCTGGTTGCTTGGCCTGATCCAAGCATTGGTTGGGCTAGGCAGGTAATGAGCGATCTGGCGTTTGCGGAGTTGGTGCAGTGGGCTGATGTAGTCCTTGTAAGCACTCCACCTCATGGCCTTCAGGCTATTTCGGTGCATATAAAAAGGAACTACAAAAAGTTCGTCTTGGCTGACTTGCGTGATGACTTTTTATCAAATCATCGTATTAAGTGGCGGACCCCGATTCATAAAATTGCCGRAAAAAGAATTGAAAGTGATTTGGTTCAAATGGCCGATTGCGTGGTTCTGAATACGGATGAGGTGCGAAATAGATTTGTAAAGCGATACTCAATTCACGCTAGCAAACTTCGGGTTGTACCAAATGGCTATAAAAAGAATTACCGATTTGGTGGCAGGCTCGATTTTACAGATCTTGAAGCTGCCTCCCGCTCACTTGTCTACGTAGGTTCTCCATATGATGGGTTTGCGAAAAATTTCATTGCACAGCTTGCCAATGCTGTGACCGGAATTGAAAGCTTGAGCGCGTTGCAGGTTTTAACAGCAGGACCGGGTGCTTGGGAGCCTTTTCCTAAATTCGCTCGCTGGCGTCATTTGGGATTGGTGCCTGAGACTGACGCTGCTTATTTGATGCGAGAGGCCAGGCTTCTGCTTTTAATTATGCCGCCAGGAGAAGAAGAGCCTTCGGGTACTGTTCCATTGAAGGCTTATTCTTATTTGGCTTCAGGTAGAAGAATCGTCTATTTCGGAGAGAAAGGATCGACTACTGAGTTGCTTTCTCGTTTCACTGGAACTGTCTGTTTTCGAAGAGGTGATATTGATGCCTTCGTTGCGTGGGCGACTGCCAATATGGATTGGGCAATTCAAGAGGATTTCGATCGCGAACCTGATCTGCTGCATTACGAGTTTTCAAAGCTCACGACAAAACTAGCATCACTATTCGAACAGCCGCGAGTGTCTAACGAATGAGCGCTGATAAGCGACCGCGCGTAGTAATTCTTATAGGTTTTTTCCTTCCTGGAGTTAAAGCTGGAGGGCCTATTAGAACGATTGCAAACTTGGTTCAAATACTGGGCGACGAGTTTGCATTCTCGGTAGTTACCCGGGATAGAGACCTGCTTTCGGCAGATCCATATCCTGAAATTGATTCTTCGAAATGGATCTCCCGAGGTCGCGCGCGAGTAATGTATTTGCCTCCGAGGCACTTTGCACGATCGTTGATATCGTTGTTGCGCTCAAAAACGATTGGTGTGCTGTATATAAATAGTTGTTTTGAGTTTTGGTTTTCGATATTTCCTCTTGTTCTAGTCAGATTGGGGTTGGTAAAGGTTTCTCGAATAATTGTGGCCCCGCGTGGGGAGTTTGCTGCATCTGCTCTCAAAATTAAATCTTTTAAAAAGAAGGTATTTTTGTTTCTGGCGGATCTATTCGGACTTCATCGA
Source organism: Variovorax sp. 10L421 (assembly GCF_056395365.1). NCBI lineage: Bacteria > Pseudomonadati > Pseudomonadota > Betaproteobacteria > Burkholderiales > Comamonadaceae > Variovorax > Variovorax sp. 10L421. The sequence goes on along the minus strand of NZ_JBFTJJ010000010.1, from coordinate 71,142 downwards.
TCGGTCCTGTGGCATGCATCTACGTCAATTGAATTTAACGATATTGTGAGGGCGCAAAAAATCGATTCGAATTCTGCGCAGTCGCGAATAAAAATTGCATCTGACTTGGTTGTTTTTGATGAATTTTTGCCTGCCGAGAAATTTTTTTCGGACGGACTTCGGATTTGCTTTGTGTCTAGGATTGTGCCGATCAAAAATTTGATTTTTGCGATTGAGGTGCTGAAAAATCTACGCTTTCCTGTGCGTTTTGATGTTTATGGTTTTCAAGAGGATTTTGAGTATTGGGAGGAATGCCGAACGCTTAGCTTGACGCTGCCTTCGAATGTATCTTTCAATTATTTAGGCGGCTTAAAGGCCGATGAGGTGAGGTTGGCGATTTCGCGCTATGACGTTTTGTTTGTGCCAACAAAAGGTGAGAATTTTGGTCATATTTTCGTAGAAGCGTTGTCAGCTGGCGTGCCTATCCTGGTTAGCGATCAAACGCCTTGGAGAAACTTGACTTTTGCCGGGGTTGGTTGGGATATTTCGTTGGATGCCCCGGCTAAATTTAATGAGGCTTTGAGCGATTTGTTTTCTAATAGAAATGCTTATTTAGGTATTTCCGATAAATGCCGTGCCTACGCTGCAAAAATCGCAACTGACCCGGTCGCAGTTGATGCCAATCGAAGTCTTTTTGAAATGGATGCGTAGATGTTTGGCCATAAAGTTTTGTTAATAACTGGCGGCACAGGTTCCTTTGGGAATGCGGTGCTTCGACGCTTTTTATCATCGGATTTGGCTGAAATCAGAGTTTTTAGCCGAGACGAGAAAAAGCAGGATGACATGCGCAAGCGCCACAACCATCCCAAGCTGAAGTTCTATATCGGTGATGTGCGCGACTCCCGGAGTGTGAGCGCGGCCATGCGAGGCGCCGACTACGTTTTTCATGCAGCGGCGCTTAAACAAGTCCCTTCCTGCGAGTTCCACCCCATGCAAGCGGTCCGTACCAATGTGCTTGGTACCGAAAACGTGTTGGAGGCGGCCATTGCTGCAGGTGTGAAGCGCGTCGTGTGCCTCAGCACCGACAAGGCCGTTTACCCAATCAATGCCATGGGCATCAGCAAAGCCATGATGGAAAAGGTCATGGTCGCTGCCAGCCGCAATCTGGAAAGCACGAACACCGTCATTTGCGGCACCCGCTACGGCAACGTCATGGCGTCACGTGGTTCGGTCATTCCGTTGTTCGTGGAGCAGGTGCTGGCAGGCAAGCCCATCACCGTGACCGACCCGTCCATGACCCGCTTCATGATGACGCTGGAAGATGCCGTCGAACTGGTGCTGCACGCCTTCGAGCACGGCAATAACGGTGACATCTTTGTGCAGAAGGCCCCGGCAGCCACTGTACAGGTGCTGACCCAAGCGATTCTGGAGGTGATGCGCAAACCCGATCACGAAGTGCGCGAGATCGGCACGCGCCATGGCGAGAAGCTCTACGAAGCGCTGCTGAGCCGCGAGGAAATGGCGTGCGCCGAAGACCAGGGCGACTACTACCGCGTGCCGCCCGACGGGCGCGACCTGAATTACGCCAAGTATGTGGAGCAGGGTGAGCAGCGCATTACCCGAAGCACGCACGGCGAAGACTACAACTCGCACAACACCACCCGTCTCGACGTCGAAGGCATGAAGAAGCTGCTGCTCAAGCTCGACTTCATGCAGCGCATTGCACGCGGTGAGGTCGCCGAGGCGCAGGAATAAGACCATGAAAGTGTTGATTACCGGCGCTCGCGGATTCGTGGGTAAGAACCTCCAGTTGCACCTGGCTGAGCGCAAGGACGTGCAGGTGGTCTGCTTCACTCGCGACGACAGCGTAGACCAACTGCTCGCGCTGCTGCAGGGGGTGGACTTCGTGTTCCATCTCGCGGGTGTCAATCGCCCGCAGGACCCGCAAGAATTCGCTACCGGCAACGCGGAACTCACGCAGAGCCTGAGTCGTGCTGTCTGCGCAGTGGCCGAAGCCACGGGCAAGAAGGTGCCGGTCGCCTATACCTCTTCCGCCCAGGCGGGGTTCGACAATCCCTACGGCCGCAGCAAGCGCGGGGCCGAGGAGACGCTGCAGGCAGCCGCTCGCAGCCACGGCATTCCAGTGCATCTCTTCCGGCTGCCCAACGTCTTCGGAAAATGGTGCCGGCCCAACTACAACTCGGCAGTGGCCACGTTCTGCCACAACATCTCGCACGGACTCCCCATCCAGGTCAACGACCCGGCAGCGGCCGTCACGCTGGTGTACGTGGACGACGTCATCGAGCGTTTCGTTCAGTTGATGGATGGCGCGGATGCTGCAACGGATGCGGCGGGTTTCGCCACCGTGGCGCCGCAATACACCATCACCGTGGGCGAACTGGCCCGGCAGATCCAGTCGTTCAAGGACAGCCGCAACACCCTCATGACTGACCGCGTGGGAACGGGCCTGGTGCGCGCGCTCTACTCGACCTATGTGAGCTACCTACCGCCCGAGTCGTTTGCCTACACGGTGCCACAACATGGAGACGCGCGCGGCGTGTTCGTCGAGATGCTCAAGACGCCGGACGCAGGCCAGTTCTCGTTCTTCACCGCGCATCCCGGCATCACGCGAGGTGGTCATTACCACCATAGCAAGACAGAGAAGTTCCTTGTCATCAAGGGGCAGGCGCGCTTCAAGTTCCGGCACATGCAAACCGGTGAAACCCATGAGCTGGTTACCGCGGGCGACAAATCTGAAATCGTGGAAACCGTGCCCGGCTGGACGCACGACATCACCAACATCGGCACCGAAGAAATGGTCGTCATGCTCTGGGCCAACGAGGTGTTCGACCGCGCGCGGCCTGACACCTTCGCTTGCCCGCTGTAGACCCCACGACTTCAGATCTTTGCTCATGAAAAAACTCAAAGTCATGACCGTGGTCGGCACCCGGCCTGAAATCATTCGCCTGTCGCGGGTGCTGGCCCGCCTGGACGAGCACTGCGACCACGTGCTGGTGCATACCGGCCAGAACTACGACTACGAACTCAATCAGGTCTTCTTCGACGACCTGGGCGTGCGCAAGCCCGATCACTTCCTGAACAGCGCGGCCAACGCCACCAGTGCGGCGCACACCATCGGCAACCTCATCATCGCGGTGGACCAGGTGCTGGGCGAGGTGCAGCCCGAGGCCATGCTGGTGCTGGGCGACACCAACAGCTGCCTCTCGGTGATCCCGGCCAAGCGCCGCAAGATCCCGATCTTTCACATGGAGGCGGGCAACCGTTGCTTCGACCAGCGTGTGCCCGAAGAAACCAACCGCCGCATCGTGGACCACACGGCGGATGTCAACCTCACCTACAGCACCATCGCGCGCGACTACCTCCTGCGCGAAGGGCTGCCGCCCGACCTGGTCATCAAGACTGGCAGCCCGATGTTCGAGGTGCTGACGCACTATCGCCCGCGCATCGAGGCGTCCGACGTGCTGCAGCGTTTGGGCTTGCAGGCTGAGCAGTATTTCGTGGTCAGCGCCCACCGCGAAGAGAACATCGAGTCTGCGCAGTCCTTCACCAAGCTGGTTGCCGTGTTGAATGCGGTTGCTGAAGACCATGGCTTGCCGGTCATCGTCTCCACGCACCCGCGCACGCAAAAGCGCATCGACGCAACGGGCGCGCGCTTTCATCCGCAGGTGCGGCTGCTGAAACCGCTGGGCTTTCATGACTACGTCAAGCTGCAGTTGTCAGCACGAGCCACCTTGTCCGACAGCGGCACGATCAACGAAGAGTCGTCGATCCTCAATTTTCCGGCGCTCAACCTGCGCGAGGCGCACGAGCGACCCGAGGGAATGGAAGAGGCCGCCGTGATGATGGTGGGTCTCGAAGTGGAGCGTGTTCGCCAAGGCTTGGCCATTCTGGACACCCAGCCCCGAGGCGAGGCACGCGGCCTGCGCCAGGTGGCCGACTACAGCATGCCCAATGTGTCGGACAAGGTGCTTCGCATCGTCCATAGCTACACCGACTACGTGAATCGCGTGGTCTGGAAAAAGTACTGAGGCATGGCAACTCGCGTGTTGCTGTTGACGCAGTGGTTCGACCCCGAGCCGACGTTCAAGGGCATCGTGTTCGCTCGCGAACTCGTGCGCCAGGGCTTCGAGGTCGAGGTGCTGACCGGCTTCCCCAACTACCCGGGTGGCAAGGTGTATCCGGGCTACCGCATCAAGTTGCTGCAGCGTGAAGTGATCGACGGTGTGCAGGTAACGCGCGTGCCGCTCTATCCCAACCATGACCAGTCGGCGATCAAACGAGTGTTGAACTACGCCAGCTTCGCTGCCTCATCGCTGTTCTATGGCTTGTTCATGGCGCGGCGGCCCGATGTGATCTATGCCTACCATCCGCCGCTCACGGTGGGCATCACGGCCGGGTTGCTGCGGCTGCTGCGCCGCGTTCCGGTGGTCTACGACATACAGGACATGTGGCCCGATACCTTGCGTGCCACCGGCATGGTCAACAACGCCCGGGCCTTGAGCGCGGTGGCCGCCGTATGCCAATGGGTGTATCGCCGCGTGGATCACATCGCCGTCCTCTCGCCGGGTTTCAAGCGTCTGCTGCTGGAGCGTGGCGTACCTGATGCCAAGGTCGAAGTGATCTACAACTGGGCCGATGAAGTTGCGTTGGCTTCGCCGCAAGGGCATCCGCCAGCCACCTTCCCGGGCCCGGAAAAATTCCGCATCCTCTTTGCGGGAAACATGGGCAAGGCCCAGGCACTCGATGCGGTGCTCGACGCAGCCGCTCTCCTGCAGGCGCGCAACGCGCGGGTGTGCTTCGTGCTGCTCGGCGGCGGTGTCGAGATGTCCCGGCTCAAGCAGCGGGCGACCGACCTGCAGTTGGGTAATGTGACCTTTCTGCCGCCTGTGCCGATGTCGGAGGTGGGTGCGTTGCTCAACGCCGCCGAGGCTCTGTTGGTCCACCTGCGCAAGGATCCGTTGTTCGAGATCACCATTCCCTCCAAGACACAGGCCTACATGGCTGTTGGCAAGCCGCTGTTGATGGCGGTCGACGGTGATGCGGCCGAGTTGGTTGCACAGTCAGGCGGCGGCGCAGTCGTTGAATCCGAAAACGCCAATGCACTGGCCGACGCCGCCGAAGCACTCGCAGCCATGCCGCCTGACGCMTTGGTAGTCATGGGGCAGCAGGCGCAGCGCTACTACCGGGAGCAATTGGCCCTGAAGGTCGGCGTCGCCAAATTCGGTGCCATCTTCACGCGCCTGGCCAATGGTGCGAAATCGAAATGAAGCGCTTTTTTGACATCGTGCTCGCCTGTCTGGCGTTGCTGCTCCTGGGTCTGCCGCTGTTGTGCCTGACGTGGCGAGTGCGCCGCAAGCTGGGCAGTCCCGCGTTCTTTCGCCAGACGCGACCGGGCTTGCACGGGCGACCGTTCAACATGGTCAAGTTCCGCACGATGACGGATGCGCGCGGCGTCGATGGACAGCTGTTGCCCGATGCTGATCGGTTGACGCCATTCGGCCGTTTCCTGCGCGCCAGCAGCCTCGACGAGTTGCCCGAACTCTGGAACGTGCTCAAGGGCGACATGAGCCTGGTCGGCCCGCGTCCGCTGTTGATGGACTACCTGCCTCTGTACTCCACCGAGCAGTCGCGGCGCCATGAAGTGCGCCCCGGTATCACGGGCTGGGCCCAGGTCAACGGGCGCAACACGTTGAACTGGGACGAGAAGTTCAAGCTCGACGTGTGGTACGTCGACCATCAGTCGCTCTGGCTCGACATCAAGATCTTGTGGCTCACCGTGCGCAAGGTGCTGGTGCGTGATGGCATCAGTGCGGCGGGCGAAGCCACGATGCCGCGCTTTACGGGATCGCGAATGGAGCACAAACAATGAGCTTGCCGCTGTTTGCTGTGTATGGCGTCAGCGGCTGTGGTCGCGGCGTGATGCCGTTGGCCCGTGCACAGCTGGCGCGCGAAGGCATCCCGGCAACGCAGTTGGTGTTCGTGGACGATCGGCCCGAAGTCGAGGAAGTCAATGGCCATCGCGTGCTGCGCTATGAAGAGTTCGTGCGAGTCGATGCAAGCACGAGACAGATCGTGATTGCTATCGCGAACAGCGCGGTCCGCGAAAGGCTGGCCGGCCGCTGTGCAGCCGACGGCGTGCAGCCTTGGACAGTCCGGGCCTCCAACGCAGTGGTCATGGACGACGTCTCGCTGGGCGAGGGGGCTGCGCTCAGTCCGTTCGTCACGCTCACGTCCAACATCCGTATTGGCCGGCACTTTCATGCCAACTTGTACAGCTATGTCGAGCACGATTGCGTGATTGGCGACTTCGTCACTTTCGCACCCGGCGCCAAGTGCAATGGCAATGTTCGCATCGAAGACCATGCCTACATCGGTGCCGGGGCAGTCATCAAGCAAGGCAAGCCTGGCCAACCCCTCGTTATCGGACGAGGTGCCTTGGTCGGCATGGGGGCCGTGGTCACGCGCGACGTGCCGCCCGGCATCACCGTTGTCGGCAATCCCGCCAAACCATTTGTCAAAGGTTGATCCGCCGTGTTGAATACCTCCTTCTCTCCCTGGCCCAGCTTCACAGCCGAAGAAGCCGATGCCGTGCAGCGCGTGCTCCTGTCCAACAAGGTCAACTACTGGACCGGCCAGGAGTGCCGCACATTCGAAACGGAATTCGCAGCCTGGGCAGGCACCGCGCATGCGCTTGCGCTGGCCAATGGCACGCTGGCGCTGGATGTGATTCTCAAGGGCATGGGCATCGGGCCCGGCGACGAAGTAATCGTCACGCCACGCACTTTCATTGCCAGCGTGTCGTGCGTCGTGAATGCGGGGGCCACGCCTGTGTTTGCGGATGTCGATGCGCAAAGCGGCAACCTGTCGGCCGAGACCATCGCTCGAGTGATCTCGCCGCGCACCAAGGCCGTCATCTGCGTTCACCTAGCTGGTTGGCCCTGCGACATGGACCCGATCATGGTGCTCGCCGCCACGTACGGCTTCAAGGTAATCGAAGACTGTGCGCAGGCGCACGGCGCGCGCTACAAAGGCAGGTCGGTCGGCTCCATCGGCCATGCAAGTGCATGGTCCTTTTGCCAGGACAAGATTATGACCACGGGCGGCGAAGGCGGCATGGTCACGACAGACGACGAAGCGCTGTGGCGTGCCATGTGGCAGTACAAGGACCACGGCAAGAGTTACGAGGCCGTGTACGAGCGCAAGCACGCTCCGGGCTTTCGATGGCTGCACGAAAGTTTCGGCACCAATTGGCGCATGCTCGAAATGCAGGCTGTTATTGGCCGCATTCAATTGACGCGCATGGCCGAATGGACTACCGCGCGCACGAGCCACGCGCAGGCGTTGCGGGCGGCAGCGCGCCCCCATTCAGTGGTGCGCGTGCCGGAGTTTGCGCATGACGTCGCGGCCGGCAGTGTGCATGCGCACTACAAATGCTATGTGTACGTTCAGCCGGAGCGGTTGGCCCAAGGTTGGAGCCGCGATCGCATTGCCGATGCCATTCAGGCACATGGCGTGCCTTGCTACCAGGGTTCGTGCTCGGAGGTGTATCTGGAGCGCGCATTCGACGGCACCGGCTGGCGGCCGACCGAACCGCTGCCCGTTGCACGCGCACTTGGCGAAACGAGCCTGATGTTTCTCGTTCATCCCACGCTGACTCCTGTCGAAGTCGACAAGAGCTGCACGGTCATTGCGCAGGTGCTGGCCGAGGCGTCGGCTTGAAGCTGCAGTTCCGCCTCGCGCAAAGGGCTGCCCTCTGGCGTGGGCTGCTGCTTGTCGCAATGCTTGTGTTGCTGGTGCTCAGCCTGATGCCGCCATCGCCGCAAATGCCCAGCACGGGGTGGGACAAGAGCAACCACGCCCTGGCATTTGCGGTGCTGGCCTTTCTTGGCAATCGGGCGTGGCCAAAACAGCCCGTGCCGGTGCTTTTGGGGCTTCTGGCCTACGGGGGGCTCATCGAGGTGTTGCAGTCCTTCACGCCCGACCGGTTTGCCGAGTGGGAGGACTTGCTGGCAGACGCGGTTGGGCTCTTGCTGGGAGAGGTGCTGGCGCGGCTGGTGTGGCGTCGCGCATCGGCGCGTGCATGAGGCTTGTGGTGACTGCCGGGAACTAAAATACTATTGGAAGGGGAGTTTTCAAATTGTGATTAATAGTCTTGTGCGACCACCGGGTGTTGCTGACCTGATGGGCGGTTCCGCGTCATGAAGTCCGTCCTGGTCGTATGTATCGGCAACATCTGCCGCAGCCCGATGGGAGAGGCCTTGATCGCCGCTGCCTTGCCGCAGCTCGAGGTAGCTTCGGCTGGCGTTGGTGCGCTGGTGGGGCAGCCGGCTGATCCCATTGCGCGTCAACTCATGGCCGAGCGCGGGCTCGACATCGAGGCCCACCGCGCGCGCCAACTGACCAATCTGATGTGCCAGCAGGCCGATCTGATCCTTGTCATGGATGAAGAGCAGCGGCTCCAAATCAACCAACGTTACCCGCTTACGCGCGGCAAATTGTTCCGTCTGGGTGAGGTTGCGCGCGTCGACATCCCCGACCCCTACCGCTTGGGCCGACCGGCCTTCGAGCAAGCCCTGCAACTCATCGATGCCGGCGCCAGTGCGTGGGTCGAACGCATTAGAAAACTCTCATGACTTCCCTTGCTTCCCCATCTGCCTCGTCGGTTGCCGTTGCCGGGCCTCTGCGCGACGACGACGACGATGTAATTCACCTGTCCGAATACCTGGACATCCTGATCGATCGCAAGTGGTTGGTGGCGGGCATTACGTTCGTCGCCGTCGCGCTGGGTGTCGCCTACGCGGTGCTCTCAACGCCCATCTATCAGTCCAACCTGCTGGTCCAGGTTGAAGACTCCGCACCCGATGCGAAGAGTTTTCTTGGCGATACGGGAAGCCTGTTCGATGTGAAGACGCCAGCCACTGGCGAAATCCAGGTCATCCGGTCGCGGATGATCATGAGCGGCGCGGTCGAGGCAACGCGCTTGTACATCGATGCGCAGCCACGCTATACGCCGCTGATCGGCGAGTGGCTCGCCCGCCGTGCCAAGGTGCTGTCAGAGCCTGGTTTTTTGGGCATGAGCGGTTACGTCTCGGGCACGGAGGCGATCGACATCGCCAAGTTTGATGTTCCTTCCGAGTTCGAAGACCAGAAGCCTTTCATCATCACCGCACAGGCCAATGGCCAATACACGCTCGCGCACCCTGACCTGGCCGAGCCGCTGACCGGCACGCTCGGCAAGCCGCTGAGCCAGCAAGTGCCCGGCGGCACAATCGTGCTCATCGTCTCGCAGCTCGAAGGCAAGCCCGGCGCACAGTTCGTCGTCTCTCGCGCTTCCGTGCTTGCGACCACTGAGGATCTGCAAAAGCGAATCCAGCTCAGCGAGCAGGGCAAGCAGTCAAACGTAATCAGCGCGACCCTGGAAGACAGCGATCGCGATCGCTTGCGGCGCATCCTCAACGAAATCGGCGCGCAGTACGTGCATCAAAATGTCGAACGCAAGGCAGCCGAGGCAGAGAAGACGCTCGAATTTCTCGACCGGCAGTTGCCCGAGTTCAAGAAACAGCTCGAAGGCTCTGAAGATGCGTACGCGAACTTCCGGAACAAGAACGGAACCGTTGCCTTCGATGAGGAAGCCAAGGCAATCTTGAGCCAGGCTGTGCAATTGGAGACCAAGAAGCTCGAGTCAGAGCAACTGCGACGCGATTTGCTCTCGCGCTTCACTGAAACGAACCCCAAGGTGCGCGTGGTCGATGGGCAAATCGCTGCCTTCCGCCATGAACTCGATGCCATCGACCGCCGCGTGAGCGCCATGCCGGTTCAGCAGCGAGACGCATTGCGGCTGGAGCGAGACGTTCGCGTCAACGGCGAACTCTACAAATCGCTGCTCAACAGCTCGCTGCAATTGCGCCTCGTCAAGGAAGGCAAGGTCGGCAACGTGCGCTTGCTCGACAAGGCCACCGAGCCCAAGAGACCTGTTAGGCCACAGAAACCGCTGGTTGTGGCGCTGTCGCTGGTGCTGGGCTTGCTGGCTGGCATCTCGCTGGCCATCCTGCGCAGCAAAATGGCCAACGGCATTCGGAATCCTCAAGAGATCGAAGATCGTCTCGGATTGAACGTCTATTCCGTTGTCCCTCTTGCCGTCGAACAGGAGAAGATTCTCCAGCGCATTGCAGGCGGTGCAGGCGGCGTTCAATTGCTGGCCGTCACCGAGCCGGCAAGTGTCGCCATAGAGAGCTTGCGCAACCTGCGCATCTCCCTGCAGCTGACCTTGATGGAATCCGGGAACAACCGGGTGCTCATCACTGGCGCGACGCCGGGCGTGGGCAAGAGCTTTGTTTCGGGCAACTTCGCAGTGATCATGGCGCAGGCCGGCAAACGCGTGCTGCTGATCGATGCCGACTTGCGCAAGGGGCACATCCAGAAAGCCTTCGGCCTTCCACGGCAAGGCGGCCTGGCCGACGTGCTGGTGGGAGACCTGAGCACCGAGCAGGCGATCCATGCCCAGGTCGTACCTAACCTCGACGTTCTTACGACCGGTAACTACCCGGTTAACCCGGCGAACATGATGTTGTCGTCCAGGCTGGGCGACTTGCTGAATGCCATGTCTGCCCAGTACGACCTGGTGGTAATCGACAGTCCGCCGGTGCTGGTTGCGGCTGATGCCGCGGCAGTGGCTGCACATACCGGGGCCATCCTGCTGGTTGCTCGTGACGGCCTCACGCAACTTGGTGAGCTCAATGAAAGCGTCAAGCGCCTGGCACACGCGGGGCAGCGAGTTAACGGCGTGGTCTTCAATGGCATGGACCTCTCGCGCAGGCACTACGGAAGCTACGGCTACAAGTACGGTGGCTACCGCTATACCGAGTACAAGTACAAGGAAGCGGCTTGAGTTTGCAGCTTGTACTGAGCATGGCTTCGGTTCGAAGAAAGGGAAATCTTCTTCAGTACCACGTCACCTGTCTCGACACAAAAAATACACAAACTCACATCTGACCGTGGCGGAATACCCAGAACTGGGGGTGTGCCCTGGTATTTCTTCACAGAAAATGAAGAAATGAAACAACGCTTGCGGCGGGTGGAACTCAGGTGATCAATCGTTTGGCTGCCCCGCTGCTTGCGCTGCCACGTCCTGCCAAACGCTTGCTGGCATTGGCCGTGGATGCGGCTTTGTGCATGCTTTGCGTTTGGCTGGCGTTCAGTTTTAGGTATGAGCAATGGGTAACCCTGCGCGGGGTGCAATGGTCGGCGCCGGTGATGGCTGTGGTCCTGGCGTTGCCGCTTTTTGTGGTCTTCGGCTTGTACCGGGCCATCTTTCGCTATGCCGGCAGCGCTGCATTGATGGCGATCGTGCGGGCCTGCACCGTGTTTGGCCTCGGCTATGCACTGATGTTCTCCGTGGTCGGCGTAAAGGGCGTGCCGCGCACGGTGGGCATTCTGGCGCCGCTGTTGCTCTTCCTCGCGATTGCGGGTTGCCGCATGTTTGCGCGTTATTGGCTGGGCGGCCTGTACATGAGCGCACTTCATCGCAAGGCCCTGCCGCAAGTGGTGATCTACGGTGCTGGCGGCGCCGGTCTGCAGCTGGCCGCGGCATTGGCGCAAAGCCGCGAAATGATGCTTTGCGCTTTTGTGGACGATGCAGCCCACCTTCAAGGCAACACGCTCAACGGCGTGCGAATTCACTCGGTTGAGTGGTTGGAGCAGAACGCCGCCAGGCAGGGCATTACCGATGTGTTGCTGGCCATGCCGTCGGCCAGCCATTTGCGTCGCGTTGAAATTTTGAATCGGCTCTTGCCGCTGCGTCTGCATGTGCGCACATTGCCGGCCCTGGCCGATCTGGCCAACGGCAGGGTGCAAGTCAATGACCTGCTCGAGGTGGATATCGAAGACCTGCTGGGCCGCGATCCGGTGGCGCCGGTTGCCGACTTGCTGCACAAGCACATTCGCAGCCAGGTGGTTCTGGTTACCGGGGCTGGTGGCTCCATCGGCAGTGAACTTTGCCGGCAGATCGTCCAACTTTCGCCATCGGTCTTGCTGCTGGTGGACTTGAGCGAATACGCGCTCTATGCCGTTCACCAGGAACTCGAGGAGCTTGCGCCTGAAGTTCGCGTCATCCCGCTCCTGGCCTCGGTGTGCGATGCCCGCCGGCTGCGCGAGATCATGCATGCGTGGCGCCCTGACACGGTCTATCACGCGGCCGCCTACAAGCACGTGCCCCTCGTCGAACACAACCCGATCGAAGGCGTGCGCAACAACGCGATCGGCACGCTCACCGCGGCGCGAGTGGCAATGGAGTGCAAGGTCCGGCGCTTCGTGCTGGTCAGCACGGACAAGGCCGTTCGGCCGACCAACATCATGGGGGCCAGCAAGCGGTTGGCTGAAATGGCGTTGCAAGGGTTGGCGCAGCAGAGTACCGAAACCTGTTTCTCGATGGTCCGTTTCGGCAATGTGCTCGGTTCCAGTGGTTCGGTGGTGCCGTTGTTCCGGCGCCAGATTGAAGCGGGTGGGCCAATCACGCTCACGCATGCCGACATCACGCGTTATTTCATGACGATTCCCGAGGCCGCCCAGCTGGTGATCCAGGCAGGCGCAATGGCTTGGGGTGGCGACGTGTTTGTGCTCGACATGGGTAACCCGGTGCGCATCATCGATCTGGCGCGTCGGCTGGTGGAACTCTCGGGGCGCACCGTGCGCGACGAGGCAACGCCCGAAGGCGACATCGAGCTGCACATCACCGGATTGCGTCCTGGCGAGAAGCTGTACGAAGAGCTGCTGATCGGCAACAACGCCATGCCCACGGCTCATCCGCGCGTGATGAAGGCGCACGAAAATTGCCCACCTTGGGAAGAGCTTTGGCGCCAATTCGATGTGCTGAATGCAACGCTTGAAAGCAGCGACGTTCCAGCCTTGAAGGCTGCGCTGAAGCAGATGCTGTCCGGCTATCAGCCGCACCTGGAAGTGGTCGACTGGGTGCACATGGAGCGGCATCGTGTGCGGCCCGCGAGCCAGCCACTTGCCATCGAGCATCATCATCGCCCCGACGATGGTGGCAAGCCCGCATCCCCGATCGCGATAGCCGCCTGACTTTCTTCTCTGCTCGCCAAGTGCGAGATTCGATAGCCAGGCTTCTCTCGCAAGCCGCGGTTATTGAGCCGGCCCGAAATCCAGAATGTTGTCCCCAGCCTTGGGCTTGTTGTCGTCCGGCGGCGAGAAGCTGAACGCCCTCGGGTCCCGCGAGGTCGTCATTTCGTAGAGCGGGTTGATTCGTCCCAGTTTTGCACCACCGTCCCGCACCAGGGGAGCCCAGGTGAAGTTTGCGGAGAACTTGCTGGACCGCGGCAGCAGCGCGTCGAATGGCAGCGAAATGTAGATGCCCTTGTCGAAGCTGCCTTCGCCGAACCTCGCCGCCGACACATTGGTCTTGGTGGCATAGGCGCCGATCGTCACGCCATTGTCGAAGCGGCGGCTGATGTCGATGGACACGCCGCGATCGCCGGCCAGGTACTGGCCCACGCTGACCCTGGCTTGCACGCCGTTCCAGCCGGTGTCCCAGTACAGGGTGGCATGGCCGGTGTTGACCTTGTAGTCGCGCAGGCCGAAGTCCTGCGCAAAGTCGCGCTGCCGCACATGGTTGATGTCGACGCCCAGGGCAAACTTGCTGCGCCATGGCCGGTACAGCCATTCGGCGCCGACGCCCGCGAACATGGGTTCGAGCGCACCGCCATACACGCTGTAGTACTGGTCTTCGTTCAACCGGCCCACGTGGGTCAGCTGAAGCACCGGCATGGTCAAGCGCTTCGACGTGACGTACTCCCGCTGGAAGGTTCGCACGCGCGGCAGGTTGCTGGGCGCGGTGTAGGTGAACTTGTCGAAGTTGTCCACCAGGCGCCAGTTCAGCGCGGCATTCACCCAGGTGCTCCGCGTAAAGCGGTACTCGGCCGTTGCCTGAACCCCGAGCTGGTAGAGCACGAAAGCATCGGGCCCGCCCAGGATCTGCGAGAAGCTGGGGGTCAGCCCGAAGAAGAATTTCTGGGGGTGATGCTCCCAGGCAGTCATCGCGGGTTCGGCGGGCTGCGAGGTGCTCGTTGCTCCGGTTGTGGCCGCGTTCTTCGACGGAAACTCGAGGAGCCGGTCTTCGCTGTTGTCCTGCGGCGGTGCGTACTCGCGTTGGCTGACGGCCCGTTTCTCGGCGGGCGTTTGCGCCTGGTAGTGCGCCGTCACCCATTCGGCTCTGTCGACGACCTGTGCGTGCATGGCCAGGCCGCGTTCGTTGTAGTGCAGGATGAACGTCTTTGCCGATGCCGGTGCATCGCGATGCAGCACCGCAATGATCTGCTGCACGCGCGCTTCGCGATAGACGGTGTTGCTCTCGGTGATCCAGACGTGCAGGCCGCTGCCTTGCGGCGCGATGCGCTGGACCGTCCATTCGGTACGGGACTCGATCTCGGCAGCCGTGGATGCCCACCCGGGCGGATTCGCGGGTGCTTCCGGTGTAAAGCGTGGCTGGGGCGGATCGGCGACCTTGCTGGATCGCATCGATGCGACGTTGGTCGACAAGGTGATACCAAGCATCACCTTGTTGCCGCGCTCGAAGCCGGCGCTGAAGGCCACGTTCGGCGAGTAGCGGTACTCGAGGCCGATGTTGAAGGGGGAGCGTTGCCGCTGGTTGTTGTTCTGCGGCTCGTGCTGGTAGTCGTTGCCTTCGTACTCGAGCTTGACGGTCAGCGGCTCCCAGGGTGTGCGCCACGCCACGCCGCCGAACAGGGCCGCGGGGCCGCGGAAATAGGAGCCTAAGTTCGCCTCGCCCCCTGTCGATGATGAACGACCGGGGCGCGTTCTGAATCGGCTGCTCAGCGCGATCAGCGGGTTGCGGATGTTGCCGCTGCTGCCCAGGTATCCCCAGCCGATGCCAAGGCTGAAATCCAGGTCGCCGTGGCGCTTGTTGGCAACCAGGTATTCGGAAGAAAACAGGCCGGTACCACCAAGGTCTCGAAAGCCCAGCGCGAGTTCTGGCACATAGGCGGATTCGCTCAGGAGCCGCACCTTCAGGTCGATGCTCTTGTCCTTGTTGCTCTGGCCGGTTGTGCTGGCTTCGTAGGCGCGATTGCTGATGGACGTGTAGCGAAAGCCGGCCTCCAGCCAGTCCAGCGGCTGGAACATCACGTTGAGCCGCGAATACGGGTGCACGTTGGTCAGGGAGGTCCGGAAGTCGCCGGCCTGGCCCATTCGGGCTGTGGGCGTCTGCAGCAAGCCGGTTTCGCCCCAGTCGTTGCCGCTGGCGCGGTAGGGCTGGTATTGCGGAACGGGCTGCGGGCGCACGGATGCCGTGGTTGAAGGGGCTGCCGCAGCCTGCGGATCCATCCGCGCGGGCGATGCCGCCGCGAGGCTGTCATTGCCTTGTGGCGCAGGTCCCTGCGTTGCCAGGAACTTGATGATTCCCTCGGATGCGGCGACCAGGTCGGCCATGTCGCGCGACGCGGCCCAGATCCACGCGCCCGGGGCCGGCTCATCGGAGGGTTGGCTGTTCCATGGCGCAACGCCCACGCGAGCGGTGCGGCCGTCGGGCTGGGCAACCCATGCCCAGTCGTAGGAGCCCACGGGTTCGCATGCCGTGACGTAGTCCCATGCGGACCGGCCGGCTTCGTGCGCCACGTGGCAAAGCTCGCCGTTCGGTCGGACGACGGCAACAGTCTTCAGGTCGGCCGGCGGCGCGACGAGTTGCTGGCCGGCGCTCAGGACTGGGTCTTCTTCCGGATGGGCCTGCAGCCATCGCGGGTCGACCACGCCGAGCGCCACCCGGCCGGTGACTGGCATTTGCTGCAGCCAGGTGATCAGCTTCAGCCGCTCGACCTGATCGGCCCGCGCCGCGAGCCGGTTCGCTGCTTCGATGCGAACCAGCAAGGTGTTCTTGAGGAATTGCTGCGCGAGTCGCTCCTGCGGGACCCGCCATGCGAGGCCGGGCGCAGCGGCACCCTCGGGCTGGCGCAGCAACCAGGTGCTCAGGCGTTCGCCGGGGCGCACGTCGGCATCGCTGGCCGGCGCGTTGGCTGCGGTCTTGTCCCAAGTCTGTGCCAGCGCACTGAAATTCGCCGCCAACGCGCAGGCGACGGCCACGTGACGGGGCCAGTGGTGTTTGCTGCGCGTGCGGAACGGGGCTCTCATGTCCCGGCGCTCGCCGGAGAGCCGGCTGCTGGCGCGGGAGGTGTCCACCGCTCGAAGCTCATGCAGAAGTCATTGGAAATGCATTGCTCCGAGTACACGACTTGAGGCGTACCTGAAAGAAGCGAGACGGCAAAGCGCGCGTTCGGCAGCGAAGAATTTGCGGGCAACGACACGCTGCGCTCTTCGTACCATTGCAAGGAGTTGGCGGCAGTCCCGGAGAGGGCGCTGTCGCCGGGCGGTGCGATCGGTGTGCGAACGACTTCATCGCGAATGCCGAAGCGATAGCCCGGCATGAGATCCCGCTCGCGCCTGTACCGCTGCTCTTGCGAAGCAGAAGTGCCCGGGTCGGCTTGCCATGAAGGAAGTGAAGAGAAGCGCACGGTGCGCCAGTCGATGCTGAGGCCGGTGGTCCCTGCCAAGTGGCCGTTCAGGAGCTTGATGACCTCGCCGGAGCTGCTGTACCAGACTTCCACCGGCCCTTCGGCGCGCCTGTCGACATAGCCGAGGACCATGAAAATGGTTCGGCCGTCAATGACGGTTTTCAGGTAGCGGTAGTTGGGATTGAAGTTGGGTTGCGCCGATTCGGGTGCACCTCGATAGAGGAGGCGAGCCGTATCCAACATGGCAGAAGATCCGGAGGAGCAACCGCCAACGCCCAAACAAAACGTTGCCCAAAGGCAACGTTTCAAGAATCGCGTGGCGGAACCTACGCGCGGACTTTTCAGCGAATGCCCTCCCAAGGGGAGGGCACGCAGCATTAACGCGTGCCGGTGGTACCAGTGGTGCCGGTGCCTGTCGTGCCGCCAGGGCCAATGCCGAAGCCGCCGCCCGAATTGCCGCCGTTGCTGCTGCCCAGGGCGGCAGCGAGCGCCACGCCGGCGGCAACGCCACCGACCACTGTTGGGCTCACTCGTCCGACTGCGGCATTGGTGGCACCACCAGCGCCGGCCGCGCCCTGGATAATCAGGGCTCTATCGCTCGCACCGGTGGATTGAGCAAAAGCAGAAGAAGCTGCCAGAACGGCGAGGGCCACGGCTGCGGAGAGCTTGAAAATCGTCATGCTGATCCCTTGAAATTCGGTGTTTATCGCAAAGAGGTTAACAGCATCATAAATGTGCCGCAACAAATTCCCCCGCCTGCTACAGCGGGGGACGGACGCAGTCGTGACTTTCGCCCGGGCGTGTTTCGCGGTGCTACGTAACGCATTCGATGCGCCGGACGTAACGGCGATGGCGCGACAAGCAGGCTGCTGCCGGTCGCCGCTTGAAATTCACATTGGCAGCATCGCATTCCTCAATGAAATCAAGGCATTCGACGTGGCGGAGGTATTTGCAACTCAAAGTGCTCTGCGTAGGCATTGTTCCTGCAGTGTCTGAAACGAAAGTGAGCATTTCTAGTTCGGAGTTGTCGCCATGAGTGTTGCTTGTCATCCGTTGTCTTCACAGTCGATGCTGGAGCTCGAAGCGCCCAGGAATTCCTACGGCGGCACTTTTCGCAGTGCCTTGATCGTTGAGGAAGACATCGCCATGGCCGAGCGCATGCGGCGCATCCTGGGCGGACTTGCGCCAGGTCGGCGCGTGGTGGTCGCGTCCACTCAGGCGGAAGCCCGCAACCTGCTGGCAGCGTTGCCCTATGACCTGATGCTGGTCGACATGAATCTGCCGGCTCGCGACGGGGTGTCGTTGATTCAACATGCCCGCCAGTCCTATCCCTGGATCGAGAGTGTCGCCATGTCGGCGGCCGACGACCGCGAACTGGTGGATGCCGCCATTGCCGCGGGAGCCGTGGGCTACTTGCTGACGGAGGCAGACGACGCCGAACTGGCCTTTCAACTGCGCTCGATCGAACGTGGCGGTGCACCGATGGACTCGCGCGTCGCACGCCGTCTCCTGGGCACGATCGCGGCATCGGCCAGGACGAAGGGCATTGCTCCATTCGCGGCCATTTCGCCTCCGCAACCGCAACCGCGGCCCCGGCCGCAGCCCGTGTCCGGTTTGTTGTCGCCGCGCGAACTCAACGTGCTGCGGTTGATCGCGCAAGGGTGGAGCAACCGGCAGATCGCAGAGTCGGTCTTCCTGTCGGTCAACACGGTCGAGTTTCATGCCAAGAGCATCTACCGCAAGCTCTCGGTGAAATCCCGGACCCAGGCGGTTCACGAGGCGACGCAGCACGGCCTTCTGAACTGAGGCCGGTGCGCTCGTGCCGCCTGCTTGCGGGCGGCGGCCGGTCCACGCCATGGCGCGCAATGCCCGGTCGCGCGCCTGTGCGCCGCTTCCGCGGGTTGGGGCCCGTTGAAAATCCATCCGGCGCCCCGCTACAATCCTTGGTTGACCTTGCTACGGTTAAGGTTGGCCCTGCTCCAGCGAAGAAGACAAGAGGATCCCCATGAGTGACATGACCTCCGGCTCGCCCCGGATCGACACAAGCAAGCGGACGTGGTTGATCGCATCCAGCTGTGCCGGCGTAGCGGGCGGCGTGGCCACCGCCATTCCCTTTGTGAGCACTTTCCAGCCTTCCGAGAAGGCCAAGGCTGCGGGTGCTGCGGTCGAGGTCGATATCTCGGCACTCAAGGTCGGCGAGAAAATGACCGTCGAATGGCGGGGCAAGCCGGTCTGGATCCTCAAGCGCACCCCCGCGCAGGTCGCGGAACTCCCCAAGCTGGATGGCCAGCTGGCCGATCCCCTCTCCAAGCGCCACCCCGACGAATTCACCCCCAAGTACGCGCAGAACGAGCACCGCTCGATCAAGCCCGAAGTGCTGGTCGTGGTCGGCATCTGCACCCACCTGGGCTGCTCGCCGAGCGACCGCTTCCAGGCCGGCCCGCAGCCCTCGCTGCCCGCCGACTGGGAAGGCGGCTTCCTCTGCCCTTGCCACGGTTCCACGTTCGACCTGGCCGGCCGGGTCTTCAAGAACAAGCCTGCGCCCGACAACCTGCCGGTGCCGCCGCACATGTACCTGTCGGACACCAAGCTCCTGATCGGTGAAGACTCCAAGAAGGCCTGAGGCGGAACAAGAACATGGCTGAATTCCACGAGATTTCCCCCAACGCACCCGCCGGCGAGAAGCTGCTGAACTGGGTCGACAACCGCTTCCCCCTCACCAAGCTCTGGAACGACCAGTGGGGCAAGTACTACGCGCCGAAGAACTTCAACTTCTGGTACATCTTCGGCTCGCTGGCGATGCTGGTCCTGGTGATCCAGATCGTCACCGGCATCTTCCTCGTCATGCACTACAAGCCCGACGCGAACCAGGCGTTCGCATCGGTCGAGTACATCATGCGCGACGTGCCGTGGGGCTGGCTCATCCGCTACATCCACTCGACGGGCGCGTCGGCGTTCTTCATCGTGGTGTACCTGCACATGTTCCGCGGCCTCATGTACGGCAGCTACCGCAAGCCGCGCGAGCTGATCTGGGTGTTCGGCTGCGCGATCTTCCTGTGCCTGATGGCCGAGGCCTTCATGGGCTACCTGCTGCCCTGGGGCCAGATGTCCTATTGGGGCGCCCAGGTGATCGTGAACCTGTTCGCCGCCATTCCCTTCGTCGGCCCTGACCTGGCCCTGCTGATCCGCGGCGACTACGTGGTCAGCGACGCCACGCTGAACCGCTTCTTCAGCTTCCACGTGATCGCCGTGCCCCTGGTGCTGCTCGGCCTGGTGGTGGCCCACCTGATCGCACTGCACGAAGTGGGTTCGAACAACCCCGACGGCATCGAGATCAAGGCCAACCGCGGCCCCGATGGACATCCGCTGGACGGCATCCCGTCGCATCCGTACTACACGGTGCACGACATCTTCGGCGTGGTGGTGTTCCTCACGATCTTCTCGGCGGTGATCTTCTTCGCCCCTGAAGCCGGCGGGTACTTCCTCGAGTACAACAACTTCATTCCGGCCGATTCGCTGAAGACGCCGAACCACATTGCCCCGGTCTGGTACTTCACGCCGTTCTATTCGATGCTGCGCGCGACCACCGACGACATGGTCAACGTGTTCGCGCTGATCATCGCTGCAGCCGCCATCTGGAACTTCGTCAAGGGCAAGTCGGGCATGGGCCTGAAGATCGCCGGCGTCGTCGTTGCGGCTGTCGTGATCTTCCTGCTCAAGAACTTCGATGCCAAGTTCTGGGGCGTGGTCATCATGGGCGGCTCGGTCATCATCCTGTTCTTCCTGCCCTGGCTCGACCACAGCGAAGTCAAGTCGATCCGCTACCGTCCGGGCTGGCACAAGTATGTGTATGGCCTGTTCGTCTTCTTCTTCCTGATCCTGGGCTACCTGGGCATCCAGCCGCCCGGCGTCTGGGGTGAGCTGGCCATCGGCTCGTTCAAGCTGGACATCGCGCAGACGATCTCGCAGATCGGCACGCTCGTGTACTTCGGCTTCTTCCTGCTGATGCCGTGGTGGAGCAGCAAGGGCGAGTTCAAGACCGTGCCCCAGCGCGTGGTCTTCGCCGCCCATTGAGAACCACAAGCGCCAAGAGAGCTGAGAGAAACACGATGAAGAAGAAAAGCATTTCCGGCTGGCTCGCGGTCCTGGGTCTTGCACTGGGCCTGACCTTCTCCGCGGCGGCATCGGCCGAGTCCGAGGGCATTGCGTGGGACAAGGCACCCAACAAGACGACCGACGTGGCCGCATTGCAGAACGGCGCCAAGCTGTTCGTCAACTACTGCCTGAACTGCCACTCGGCTGCCTTCATGCGCTACAACCGCCTGCAGGACCTCGGCATCACCGAGCAGCAGATCAAGGACAACCTACTGTTCTCGACCGACAAGGTCGGCGAGACCATGAAGGCGAACATCGATGCCCGCCAGGCCAAGGAATGGTTCGGCACCACGCCCCCTGACCTGACCCTGGTCGCCCGCTCGCGCGCCGGCCACGGCGGCACCGGCGCCGACTACCTCTATACGTACCTTCGCACCTACTACCGCGACGACACCAAGGCCACCGGCTGGAACAACCTCGTGTTCCCGAGCGTCGCCATGCCGAACCCCCTGTGGGAACTGCAGGGCGAGCGCCGACCGGTCTACACCAAGATCGAACAGCACGGCCATGAGGCCGAAGTGTTCAAGGGCTGGGAGCAAGTCACTCCCGGCACCCTGACGCCCGTGCAGTACGACCATGCGGTCGGCGACCTGGTGAGTTACCTGCAATGGATGGCCGAACCGGCACAGAACACCCGCATCCGCATCGGCGTGTGGGTGCTGCTGTTCCTGGCCATGTCGGTGGTTTTCGTGTGGCGACTGAACGCCTCGTACTGGAAAGACGTCAAGTAGTTCCGTCCACGCCGACCGGGCGCCTCGTGCATCCGGTCCCACAGAGTGGGTTGCCAACGCGACCCACTCTTTTTGATTTTTAGGAGTCTCTCGCCATGATGGTCTTGTATTCAGGAACGACCTGCCCCTTTTCCCACCGCTGCCGCTTCGTGTTGTTCGAAAAGGGCATGGACTTCGAGATCCGCGACGTCGATCTCTACAACAAGCCCGAAGACATCAGCGTGATGAACCCGTACGGCCAGGTGCCGATCCTGGTCGAGCGCGACCTGATCCTGTACGAGTCGAACATCATCAACGAGTACATCGACGAGCGCTTCCCGCATCCCCAGCTGATGCCCGGCGACCCGGTCGACCGCGCCCGCGTGCGCCTGTTCCTGCTCAACTTCGAGAAGGAACTCTTCGTGCACGTCTCGACGCTCGAGAACCGCACCACCAAGGGCAACGAGAAGGCGCTGGAAAAGGCCCGCTCGCACATCCGCGACCGCCTCACGCAGCTGGCCCCCGTGTTCCTCAAGAACAAGTACATGCTGGGCGACAACTTCTCGATGCTCGACGTGGCCATCGCTCCGCTGCTGTGGCGCCTGGACTACTACGGCATCGACCTCAGCAAGAACGCGGCACCGCTGCTGAAGTACGCCGAGCGCATCTTCTCGCGCCCGGCTTACATCGAAGCATTGACGCCTTCCGAAAAGGTCATGCGCAAGTAAGTAAGATCGCCCCCAGGCTTCGCGCACTTCGTGTCGCTTCGCCAACCCCCTTCCGGGGGCAACACCAGCGGCCCGGCAGAGCCGGTTCCGCGGTGTTCCGCGAAGAGACAGTGGCCAATTCGAGGCCGCGATTTCGCGATTGCACGGTACCAATTTCATGATCAACGCGCTCGAGTCGTCCTCCACCCGCCCGTACCTCATCCGGGCGCTGTACGAATGGTGCACCGACAACGGGTTCACGCCCTATGTCGCGGTGCAGGTCGACGAGACCGTCCAGGTGCCGCGCGAGTACGTGAAGAACGGCGAGATCGTGCTCAACATCAGCTTCGACGCGACCAGCTCGCTCAAACTCGGCAACGATTTCATCGAGTTCAAGGCCCGTTTTGCGGGCAGTGCGCGCGAAATCAGCGTGCCGGTGGGGCGCGTGATCGCGATCTACGCGCGCGAGAACGGGCAGGGCATGGCGTTTCCGGCGCCGGCGCCATCGCTCGGCACCGAGCAAGGCGATGTGCCGTCGTCCGCCGCATCGCCGTCGTCCCAGGGCCAGGCCCGCATGCCCTTGCGTGACGCCTCGCGCGGCACCGAAGGCGATGCCGGCAAGATCGTCCATCTGGTGACGGGCGAGGACGCCGACGAAGCCATCGACACCGGCTTGCCCGCCGATCCCGACGACGAGCCGCCGCGCCCGCCGGCCGGTGGCGGCGCCCGGCCGTCGCTCAAGCGCATCAAGTAGCAGCGGCCGGCCACCCCGGCTGGCGCCACTAGAATCACGCATTGGAATTTCGCCGCTTTAGCTCAATTGGTAGAGCACCCGCCTTGTAAGCGGAAGGTCGTCAGTTCGATTCCGACAAGCGGCACCAAATCAAAGCCCGGCATCCAAGGATGTCCGGGCTTTTTCTTTGTCCGCGGGCAAGGATCGAGGGCAGAAACCGTCCGCGTGCGATCGTTCACGCATTGCGTGTGCATTTCGTGCGAAGTGGTACTTTCGCCTGCTGTGCACGGATTCGTGGAACTCACACAATCCCCACAAAAATCGCTGCTCGATTGAGCAAGCCAATATTGCGGGGAGGATCCATGTCCATTTTCAATGGCGTTGCGTGTCAGCACGGTTGCGTCGCGTGCGCGTTCGCGCCTTCGGCGGCACCGTGAAACGCCGCGTCACCATCTCGACGCCGCTGGGCGATGCATTGCAGTTTCATCGCCTGGTCGGCCGTGAAGTCCTGAGCCAGGCCTACGCCTTCGATGTCGATCTGCTGGGTCACGGCAACACGATAGATGCCAAGGCCCTGCTGGGCGAGACGGCCACGGTGTCGGTGCAAACAGAAAGCGGGGGCACCCGCTACCTAGCTGGCATCGTCACGCGCTTCGGCCTGGCTCAAGAAGATGCGCGGCAGTCTTTCTACGCCATGAGGCTGCGCCCCTGGCTATGGCTGGCGACCCGGCGTTCGGACTTTCGCATCTTCCAGGACAAGACCGTTCCCGAGATCCTCATGGAAGCGCTCGGGCGCTATGGCTACCCCGTCGAACAGAAGCTTGCGCGCAGCTATCGGGCCTGGAACTATTGCGTGCAGCATGGCGAGAGCGACTTTGATTTCGTTTCGCGCCTGTGCGAGCACGAGGGCATCTATTACTTCTTCCGGCACGAAGCCGAGCGGCATGTGCTGGTCTTCGCCGACGACATCGCCAGCTCGCACAAACCGTTGCCTGGCGCCGAGATCGTGCGTTATCACCCCTTCGAACATGCCGGCATGACCGGAGGCACCGAGCCCAGCGAGCGCATCTACGCCTGGGAGAGCGCCGAGGATGTTCGCTCCGGCCGCCACTACACCAGTGACTTCGATTTTGAGAAGCCCAAAGCCGACCTGAAGAGCCAGCGGCAGGCACCACCCGGCCACGCCCACGACGAGTTCGAGGTCTACGAGTGGCCAGGACACTACGTCTTGAGTGGCGACGGGGACACCTACGCGCAGGTTCGCAACGAGGGGCAATTGAGTGCGCGCGCCCGTGCCTCGGGGCGCTCCAACCTGCGCGCTCTGGCACCGGGCTACACAATGAACCTGGCCGGCCATCCGCGCGAGGACCAGAACCGGCAATACCTTCTGCTCGCTGTCAGCTACCACCTGCAGGAGAACCTGCAGGCCAGCGAGGGTACAAGGGGTGCCGAGGGCTCCGTGCAGCGTTTCGCGTTCGACGTGCAGCCCACCGCCTTTGCCTGGCGCCCCCCGCGTACGACGGCAAAGCCGCGCACTCGCGGCCCACAGACCGCCGTCGTGGTCGGTCCCGCGGGCGAAGAAATATGGACCGACCAGTATGGCCGCATCAAAGTGCAGTTCCACTGGGACCGGCTCGGAAAGAATGACGAGCATTCCTCGTGCTGGCTGCGCGTGGGGCTGGGCCTGGCCGGTTCGACATTCGGCATGGCGGCGCTGCCGCGCATCGGCCAAGAGGTCATCGTGGACTTCCTCAACGGGGATCCGGATTTTCCGATGGTGGTGGGCCGCGTGCACAACGCCGACGAGATGCCGGCATGGGCGTTGCCCGACCAGAAGCACCTCACGGGTATTCGCAGCCGCGAACTCGGCGGCGGTGGACGTTCCAACCACCTGGTGCTCGACGACTTCGCCGGCAAGATCCAAAGCCAGCTCAAGAGCGATCACGACAGTTCCAGCCTGAGCCTGGGGCACATCGCGCGCATCGATGACACCGCCGGGCGCAAGGATCTGCGCGGCCAGGGTTTCGAACTGCGCACCGATGGCCGTGGCGCCGTGCGTGCGGCCAGTGGTCTGCTTCTGAGTACCGAGGCGCGATTCAATGCCCGGGCCCACACCACCGACATGGACGAGACCGTGGTGCGGCTCACCCAGGCGCGCGAGATCCACGAGGGCATGTCCCAGGCCGCGATCGAAGCCAAGGCGCTCGAACGTGGCGACCAGGATGAAGTGACGAAGGCCCTGAAGGATCAAAACGATGCGATCAAGGGTAAAGGCGGTAATCCAGGCCAGGGTGAGTTCCCCGAGTTCCAGCAACCGCATCTGACCCTGGCCAGCCCTGTGGGCATCCAGAACTCGGCACAGGGCTCCACCCACATCGCCAGCACCGAGCACAACGCGATCACCAGCGGCGGACACACCAGCGTCAGTGCGGCAAGAAGTTTCCTCGTGACCGCCAGGAACGCGGTGCGCATGTTCGCCTACAAGGCCGGTATGAAACTGGTGGCCGCGAATGCGGACATCGACATCACGGCCTTGAAGGACAGCATCAACGTGCTGGCCAAGATGAACATCAAGCAGGAAGCCAACCGGATCACGATCACGGCCGTGGAAGAGGTCGTTATCAATGGCGGCTCCAGCTACACCCGCTGGAATGCCTCGGGCATCGTGCACGGGACCAAGGGTATTTGGCGCGAGCACGCAGCCACCCACAGCCTCATGGGGCCGGACAGCCGCAGCCCGGAAAAGATGAACCGGGATGTGAAGGCGCCCTTCGATCAAGAACTGATCTTTCACCACCTTGACGACCACGACACGCCGGCGGCGAAACAGGTGTTCAAGCTCGTGCGCGATGGGCAGCCGGCACCGCCGCCCGAAGAACCATCTCACGATCTGCTGAAACCGAACAGGAAAAGCGGCGATATCACAAGCACCAACGGCACCACGCGTCTGCAACGCTCGGATGGCCCGGAAATCTACAAGGTGCGCTGGATGGGAAGGAAGAAATAATGGCCGTACAGGGGGAGGACGAGGATGCATGGCTGGACTTCAGCCTGGGCATTGGAGGATTTGCGGAAGTCGCAGTGGCAACAACACCCGCGGCGGACAAGAGAAAGGTGCATGTTCGCGTGCCGCCAGGCAAGCTTATTCCCATCGTCTTCCTGCCCGGCATCATGGGCAGCAACCTGCGCCTGTCCAAGGCCCGGCAGGCTCAGATCAGGCGTAAGAACAACATCTCATGGTGGCCCGACAACACGGGCGATGCGTTTGCGCGGCGCAATGCGAGCGCGGCGGACCGCCAGATGCGCCTGGACCCGGACGAAGTCGAGGTGGATCGCTACAAGGTGAGCGACCACGGCGGTGATCGTTTCGATGCCACCGGTGATGAAACCGTCAGCTCCGATCAGCGCCACGACAACGTGCCTGACAACCTGGGCAACGTCAGCAAGCTGCTTGTGAGCGATCCAAAGGCAGACCCGAGCCACCCCCTGGCCTCCAACCAGCAAAGCTTTACGGCTGCGCAGAAGGCGCGCGCAAGGGGCTGGAGCGAGGTGATGTTCGGCTCCTACGGCGAGATCCTCCAGTTGATGGAGAGACAACTCAACGACATGTTGCAAGGGA
This sequence comes from Variovorax sp. 10L421, assembly GCF_056395365.1. Lineage (NCBI taxonomy): Bacteria > Pseudomonadati > Pseudomonadota > Betaproteobacteria > Burkholderiales > Comamonadaceae > Variovorax > Variovorax sp. 10L421. The sequence continues at coordinate 44,680 of NZ_JBFTJJ010000010.1, read as the reverse complement.
ATGGAGACAAAGTGAAGGTTTCGGCCTTCTGGTCGAACAAGGACAGCCGCGAAGCACTGGTGGGGCGAGCGACGGCCAGCTTCGGTGGCCAGGGTGGAGAGCCGCTGACGCAGGACGACCTCAAGAAGATCGGCGATTGCTGGTATCCGGTGCATGCCTTTGGCTACAACTGGCTCAATAGCAACGGTGAGGAAGCCAAGACCCTGGCACCGAAGATCACCAAGCTCATCGAAACCTACAACGAGAACGGCTTCAACTGCCCAGGCGTGATCGTCGTCACCCACAGCATGGGCGGCATCCTGACCCGCGCCTTGATGCACCCGGACTACGGCAACATCAAGGACAAGATACTCGGAGTGGTGCATGGGGTGATGCCCACCACGGGCGCAGCGGCGGCGTACAAGCGCATGCGCGCGGGCTTCGAGGGCAGCAACAAGTCCTTTTGGCATGTCAGGACCAATGTGGTGGGAAGCATCACGCAGGGCGTGCTGGGCGACAACGGCCTGGAGGTGACGGCGGTGCTGGCCAATGCGCAAGGCGGCCTGGAACTGCTGCCCGCTGCCGCCTATGGCACGGAATGGCTTCAGGTGCAGGACGACAACGGTGCGTTCCTGAAGAAGCTGCCGCAGGGCGACGCGGTGAGCGAGATCTACACGCTGGACCAGGACAAGTGGTGGAGGTTGATCAATCCGGATTGGATCGATCCAGCGGAGCAGGCGAAGATGCCACCCAACGAGGGGGGTAAGCCCGAAGAGCGAATCGGCGTCAAAGCGACGATAGAGCGGATCAAGGAAGCCATGAGATTCGCCAACGCGATCCAGGACACCTTCCACGACCGCACCTACGCTCACTACGGCAGTGACCCAGGGCAGCCGGCCTGGAACGACTTCGTGTGGCGGGTGATCGAAGGCGATCCGGCTGCGGCGGGCGATCCCTTGACGTGGGTGCTGATCAAGGGGGAGCGCGGCGACGATGCCAAGGGCACGCTGCGCGTGCAAGGAAACAATGGCACGGTGCTCCGGCTCAGGCTCCAGCCGGCCATGTCGCCCGGCGACGGCACGGTGCCCGTGGAGCGCAGCGCCAACAAGGTGCGCGCGAAAGTCAAGTTCGTGCAGACCGGCTATGACCATCAGGGCAGCTACGGCCACGCGAATGCCAATGCGGCGACGCTGTACGGCATCGTGCGCATCGCGGCCGCCTACGATCCCGCATGGTGGGCCGCCAAGGAGTGGGATTACCCCGCGAAACAATGATGATGAAGGACCTCTGACATGAATCCGCGTATCGAGACATTGTTCGAGCACACCAAGCTGCTGTGCTTCGGGCGCTATGTGTTGACCGTCCCGGTCGATTCGCACCTGGCGTTCGGGCGTGACTTCCCCACCTTGCCCAACCAGGCCAAGGACATCGAGAAGGTGATGCAGGCCGATCGGGCGAAGATCCTGGCGGCAAACAACACGGCGGAAATCACCTACTTCGGCAAGGGGCCAGCTCCGAATACTTGGCTGATTCGCTCATTCAAGAGCGTGTCAGCTAAGGAACTCGAGTTGGAAGGCTTTCGCATATATCACGTAGTTGGCCCGCACATCTTCGTGAATGGGCGAGGGACGGACAATGGGGCGACCGCCGAATCGATTCTTCGCGATACGGTCGAGCTTGCCCAGAATCTGCGCGCACGCGAGCCCGATGAAGTCCCCACCGAACAAGGCCTGTGCCATCAGTACGGCTTTACGCAGCGTGATGGCGCGAAAGGGATGGTTCTCACGCAGGTCGGCCTGCACATGGACGCACTGCCCGATGTGGTGTTCAGCGTCAGCAGCAACCAGGCCCAGACCACCAAGGGCAGCGACGGCTACAGCCTGCTCAAGCTGATCGCGGATCGCAAACGCGAAGCCGGCAGCAGTTACCCCAAGCTCACCACCTTGCGCGAAGGCAAGAAGAAGGTCCACGGCTGGGACGGCGAGGAATCGTTGGCACGCATGCAGGGGGGCTGGCACGATTTCGAATGGCTGTTCATCGGGGAGTCCGGCAATGTGGCGCGCCCCGCGCGTCTGGACGTGATGATGTACACCAAGGTGGAGTCGGACCGCGTGGGGGCCGCCGCGGCCTCCTCGCTCAACGACGAGGAAGCCATTGCGCTGTGGGACAAGTTGCTCGACGGCCTCAAGTTCCGCGTGGCGGTGCCGGGCGCGCCGGCCGACGCGGTGGCGATCAAATAGGAAAGCATGCGATGAAAAATATGCCAACGGTGACCCTTGCCCGTCGACGTGCCTTGCAGACAATCGGGCTGGCGGTCGCGTTGCCCTTTTCTTGTTTGCCCTCAGCGCAGGCTGCGCGAGCCGTTACGCAGGAGCCCGCGAACAAGCTGTGGCGGCCCGTTGCGCCCTTGCGGGTAGCCCGGCATGCGGCGGACTGGGGCGAAGCATGAGCGCGCAAGAGATCATTCTTGCGCACGACCTTTGGCGAAAGGGGGCGGGCGGCGCCCCGGCCGGCCTTGCCGGGCAGACCGACGGCAATGCCTACGCCGGCCTGGACCTCGGGCTGGCGCAGTTCGCGGATTCCACTTTTACCGGCAGCAGCTTCACCGAAACGAAGTTCAATGAGGCGCAGTGGTCGGCTTGCCATTTCTCCAACTGCATCTTCAGCGCCTGCAGCTTCGACAGCATCACCATCATGGGGTGCACTTTCGTGAACTGCACCTTCGAAAAGGCCAGGTTCAGGCTGGGCAACATCAGCGGCAGCCGATTGACGGATTGCAAGTTGAACGAGGTCAACTTCGAGCAAGGCAGCTGGTCCGCACTCAAGATGCACGGATGCACAGGCAGGAGCGTCAGGGCACGCGGATTGCGTGGCGAACAGGTTGACTTCCTGGGCAGCAACTTCGAACAGCTTGAGTTCGAGGACACGGTACTCAACAGTACGATGTGAGAGCCTTTGCGGCGTATCTGTCCCTTGGGATTCTCATCCCGACTGCGCCACACCCTGCATCAGCAGACCCAGCATCGCCAGTTGCGCCACCAGCGCCGGCCGTTGCGCCGACCGCAGGTTCTCGAGCACGGCCTCCAGCAAGCCCGCACTTCGCCCCAGACCGGCCTGCTTCAGCCGCAGCACCTGCGCCTGCGCTCGCGACAGCGCGCCGCCGCCTTGATGGCGCAGGCCCTGGCGCAGCCACAGCGCCAGCAGTTCCAGCGTGTCGCCGGCCAGCGCGTTCAAGGCGGGCACGTCCTCGGCATCGCTGCGAAGGCCCAGCGGCTGTGGCGCCACCGCCTCGACCTGGAGCACCACGGCACGTTGCGCCGTCAGCAGGCTCAGCGGCTGCATCACCGCCCGATCGCCCTGCAGATGCACGGTGCCGGCCACGGCGCGCAGCGGGCCGTATTCGCCGGCAAGCGCGCGGGCCAGCGCATCGACCGCGCCGGGCGCGACCGCGCGATGCGGCAAGGCCAGGTGCAGCCAGTCTCGTTCGTTGTTGTCGTCTTCGGCCGGGGCTTCGTCCGATCCTTCCGGTGCTGCCTGCTTCAGCCGCGCATGCAGCACCTGCGCCGCCGCATCCCAGTGGCACGACACCACCTCCATGCGTTCGAACGCCACCACATGCAGCTGCCCCGACGCACCCGCCGACGCGCCGCCCGCGGCCTGCCGCGGCCGCACGAAGTCGGGTGCTGCCTCGCGCAGATGTGCCACCAGCGCGGCCACGCTGTCCTGCCGCAGTGGTGCGACGAGGTCGTCCCACGACTTGGGCGACAGCGGCAGCACGCCCGTCTGCCGCGCGCCGGCCGTGATGTCGACGAGCCCGTTGGCGCGCCGTGTCGCGGTCTTGGTGATGACCTGCCCGCTCGCCAGTTGCCGCAGCGGAAAGCCCGCGACGCGCCGGTTCATCAGGGCCTGCGCGGTGCCGCCCGCGGCGGCATCGGCCGCGCGCGACCACTGGCGCTCCAGCACGGTCACGTTCTGCGTGTCGGGGTCCGCGAACAAAACGCTCGCGCCCTCGGCGGCGTCGTCGGACCAGAGCTCGGCCCCGAGCGACACCAGCCGCAGGTGATCGAGCGCGACCTCGCCCTTGACGCCGATGCCGAGGATCCGGCTGGCCGGCAGCGCGGGTCGCGCCTGTGGCCGCGCGGCATGCGCCGCCGCCTGCAATCGCGCCCACAGCTCGGCCAGCATGCGCACCAGCCGCAGCGGCTCGAAGCGGCTGCTGCGCGCATGCTGGGCCTGCAGCAGTTGCCAGAGTTCGTCGAGCGCATCGTCCACCCAGCTCCAGGCCAGCGCGCGCGCCTGGTCGCGCACGGCCTCGAAGCGGGCCGCGAGCGCCATCAGCGGCTGGCTCGAACCGTCGAGCCAGAGCGACAGCAGCAGGGCATCGATCTGCGCTCGCAGCGCAACGGCGGCTTCGCCCTGCATCGCCGCCGGTTGCGGTGCCGGGTCCGAGGCGGTCGCGCCTGCCGAAGCGGGCGGCGACACCTCGAGCAGCACCTCCGCCGAACCGGGCGCCAGCGGCCCGGCCTGCCGGAATGCCCACACCGCGATCACCACGTGCGCACAGCCGCTGCCCTGCTTGCAATCGCAGCGCGCATGAACCAGCGAGCTGCGCGAGAAGAAGCGCACGCTGCACATCGGCAGCCGCGCCACCGGCGGCGCGCTCGCGCTGCGCCAGGCCTGCACGCCGACCACCGGACGCGCGGCGGCGAGCTTGTTCGCCTGTTCGAGCACGGAGGGTGCGAGGCTGGCGGCCAGTGCGGCATCGTCGAACTGCGCGGGGCTCCATGCGCCGTCCGGCTCGGCGGCTTCCTGCGCGTCTTCGGGCGCATCCGCCTGCGCCGACGCTGCCTGCGCCTGGTAGGCCAGCACCAGCATCACCCGATGCCGGCACATGCCGCTGGCGGGGCAGCTGCACTGCGCGTCGCGCAGCGTGCGTCCCGGCGGCAGGCTGGTGCGCACGCCGTCGTCGAACTGCGCCTGCACCACGCCGTCGGCGCCGGTCTCCAGCTTTGGCAGCAGGCCGGCCGCCACGTCCTTCTGCGCACGCTTCACGAAGCCCGCGTTGGCCAGCGCCGTCAGCGCCTCGGGCGTCAGCTCCAGCAGGTCGGCCCGCCATGCCGTGGTGCCGCTCATCCCTGCACCTTCTCGGCCAGCCAGCCGGCCAGCTGGCCCGGCGTCATCGCGCCGATCTGCGCGCCTTCGCGTACCAGCCGCGCGGCCATCTCGCGGTCGTAGTTGGGTTCGGCCTTGGAGTCGAGCGCCGCCAGGCCCAGCACCTTCGCGCCGGACTCGACCAGCGCCTTCACGCGGCGCACCAGCTCGTGCTCGCTGCCGCCTTCGTAGAAGTCGCTCACCAGCACCACGATGCTCTTCGAGGGATTGGCGACGAGCGTCTGCGCATACGCCACCGCCTTCGCGATGTCGGTGCCGCCGCCGAGCTGTACCTTCATCAGCAGCTCGACCGGGTCGGACACGTCGGCGGTCAGGTCGACCACTGCCGTGTCGAAGGCCACGAGCCGCGTGCGCATGCCGGGCAACTGCCACAGGCAGGCGGCCATCACTGCGCTGTGGATCACCGAGTCGACCATCGAGCCGCTCTGGTCGATCAGCAGGATGATGTCCCACGGCTCGGCGTGCCGCTTCGTGCGGCTGATGAACACCGGCCGCTCCACGTAGAGCTTGCGGCGCTGCGGGTCGTAGCGGTGCAGGTTGGCGGCCAGCGTCTGCCTGAAGTCGAAGTTGCGCGCGACCTTCATGCGCGAGCGGCGGCGCCGGTCGCGGCTGCCGCTGAAGGCCTGGCGCACTTCGGTGGCGAGCTTTTCCATGATGCGGCGCACCACCTCGGCCACCAGCTTGCGCGCGGCCGCGAGCACCTCGGGGTTCATCAGGTGCTTGGTGTGCAGCACTGCGCGCAGCAGAGATTCGGAGGGCTCGATGCGCTCGAGCACCTCGAGGTTGGTCACCACCTCGTCGATGCCGTAGCGCTCGACCGCGTCCCGCTCCAGCCGCTCGATCACTTCCTTCGGAAAGAGCGTGTGGATGGTGTTGATCCAGTCCGGCGTGCTGAGTGCCGAGGGGCCCAGGCCCGCGCTGCGTTCGCCACGGCTCGCGCGGTCGCTGTCGCGGCCGTAGAGCCAGTCGAGCGCGGCATCGGCGGCCTGCGCCTCGGCGCTCAGGCCCCCGCAGGCCGATTCGGCCGGGTCGCCCAGCAGCAGGCGCCAGCGCTGCAGCGGATCGGGAAAGTCGAGGCTCATGGGCGGGGGGCTTCCTCTGTGTCTTCGAGCGCCACGCCCCAGGCCGCGAGGCGCGCAAGCACCGCGTCTTCCACGCGGCGTGCCTCGGCCAGCTGTTCGGGTGCAGCCTCTCCCGCATGGTGGGCGGTGAGCGTGCGGCGCGAGAGGTGCGTGGCGTCGTGCAGCGCCAGCACCTGGTCGGCCAGCAGCCCGCGTTCCTGCGGCGGCAGCCAGGCGAAGGCGGCGCGCAGGCTGGGCATGGCGCGCACGAAGTCGGCGTTGTCCAGGGCCTGCACGGTACGGTCCATTCCGGCGACGAAAGCGGGTTCGGACGCGAGCACTTCGCGCGCCAGCGCCAGCAGCCCGGTGAGCGCATCGCCGAGCACGGGGGCGGGGAGAGAGTGCAGCAGTTGCATCGCCTCGGCCACGCCGTGATCGTCGTGCGTTTGCGCGTTGGCGGCGCGTCCGGCCAGGCTCAGCGTGGCACCGAGCGCCGCGCCGCGGCTCACCGCAGCGGCGCTGGCGTCGGCGGCCTTGCGCTGCCACACGGCGAGCGCGCGGGCCGGCTCCACGTCGAGCAGCGACGGCGCGTGCGCGTTGTGCGCATGGTCCTGCGCGTGGGCCAGCACGTCGGCCACGATCCGCCGCAGCGCAAGATGGCCTTCGAGGTGGGCCTGCATGTCGGCCGGTGCGATGTCCGCGGGCGGCTCCAGCAGCCACAGCGCGCGGTCGACACCCGATTCGATCACCACGCGCAGCACGGGCGCATCGGCCATGCCCAGCATCTGGCCGTGCCGCAGCAGCGTGTGCAGCACCGACAGCGCGGGGCCGAGCGCCTCGAAGCGCGGCTCGTTCGCAACGGCGCCCTGCAGTTCGCGCAGCAGTGCATCGCTGAGCGCCGACAGCCCCGCCCACGCGGCCTGGTTGAGGCCGTCGGCGAGCGGGCCAATGCGGCCGTGGGCCTGGCGCAGATCGTCTTCGAGCCGGGCGCGCGCCGCGTCGTGCAGGCTTGCGCCCCAGGCGCCGGCCTCGATCATCGCGGCCTGCTGCTCGAGCGGTTCGCTCAGCGACCACAGTTCGGTGCGCTCGCCCGACATCGCGAGCTTCGGCCCTTGGGTGCGGCGCACGCCGGGCAGCCGCAGGATAGCCAGGCGGTGCAGCACGCGGCTTTTCGCGCGGTCGGCTTCGAGCAGCAGGTCGAGCTTGATCTGGCCGCGCAGCACGATGCCGTGCGCCGCGAGTTCGGCCTGCACCGCGGCCACCAGCGGCGGCTGCGGTGTGCCGGGCGCCAACTGTCCGACGGTGTCGCCGGCCAGCACGTCCATCGCCTGCACCAGCACGGGATCGGTGCCGGGGCGGATCGCGCCGCGGTAGGTCCAGGGCAGCGGCGCGTCGAGCGCGTCCTTCACGAGCGCACCGGCCAGTGCGTCGAGCCAGTCGGAGCGCAGCGGCTTCTCGTGGCCGCGCAAGCGCGCGAGGCCCTGTGCGCGCAGGTGCACGGCCATCAGGTCGGCGGTGGAGGCGGGGAGTTTCTTCTCGCGCAGGCGCTGCATCACGTGCTGCAGCGCGCGGTGCGCGGCGCCTTCGGGGCCGTGGTCCCAGACCCACTGGTAGTAGGCGGGGGAGGGCATGCCCGAGGCATAGCCTGCGAAGGCGTCGAGGCGCTTGAAGGTGTAGGGCACGAGGTAGGAGCCGAATCGCAGCGCGGTGTCGGCGTCGCGCGTGTCTTCTTCGTCGGTGGATTCGAGCGAAGGCTGCGGCGTGGCGGGCAGCTCTGAGGGCATGCCTTGCCACACCCGCGCCAGTGCAGGCGCGTGATAGCCGCCGCACACCACCAGCGCCTGTGCGCGGCCCGGCTCGCCCGGCTGCGCCATCGCCCAGGCGATCCAGCGCGCCATCATGGCTTCGCGCGCCTGGTTGCCCTGCGAGCCGCGGTCTTCGCCGCGCAGGTGGTCGAAGTAGGTCGAGAGGCGCTGCGCCAGCTCGGCCGCATCGCAGCCGTCCTCGAACAGGTGGTCCCACAGCGCATCACGGCCCTGCACCGAGAGCTTCTCCGTCAGTGCGCGCTCGTAGGCTTCGGCGCGTTCCTCGTGCTCGTGGTCGGCCACGTCGGCATAGCGGTTCTCCATGCGCGAGAAGGCGTCGTGCCAGGCCGGCAGGTCGATGAAGCGCACCGCGGCGCCGACCTCGCGCGCGACCTGCAGCGCCTGCCACTCGGGCGAGTGCTCGGCAAAGGGCGACCACGAACCGCGGTGCGTGTCATCGCCCGAGAGATAGCTGTAGATCGCCACCGGCAGCCGGTGCGGCAGGTACAGCTCGTCGAGGCGTTCGTTGAAGTCGGCTGGGCCCTCGATCAGCACGTACGCGGGGCGCAGCGTGCGGATGCGCTCGGCCACCAGCCGCGCGCAGGCGGGGCTGTGGTGGCGCACGCCGACGATGTGAAGCGATTCGCTCATCCTCGTCACCGATGGCGCGCCAAGCGAAGCGAGGGCCCTTCGCGGAACACCGCGGAATCGGCTTTGCCGGGCCGCTGGTGTTGCCCCCTGCAAGGGGGTTGGCGAAGCGACACGGAGTGCGCGAAGCCTGGGGGTTTGCTCATGTCAGGGCAGGCGGTGGCGGGCGTCGTAGTACGCGCGCCAGTGCGAGCCGCTACGCTTCGCCGCCTTCTGCTCGAAGTAGCGCCGCAGCTTGGCGCGGTCGTCGGCGTTGTCCTTCACCACCGTGCCGGCGATGCAGTCGACCAGGTCGGCCGGCGAGCCCTCGCGCTGTTCGAGGAACCATGCGCGCACGCCGACCGCATGCGCCACGTTCACCGCCTCGGCGGTGGACATCACGGCGGTGAGCCGGTCCATCGCCGCGTCGCCCGCGTTGCCGTTGTCGCCCTTCACGGGTGCGCCGCGCAGGTCGCGGAAGGTGGACACCAGCAGCTCCAGCACGGGAGCGGGCACGGTCTTCGGAATGCCGCTCTGCGCGAGCAGCCGCGTGGACGATTCCTGCACCAGCGCCAGCTCGCGGTCGAAGTCGAGAATGGGGAACACCGTCTCGAAGTCGAAGCGCCGCTTCAGCGCCGCGCTCATCTCGTTGACGCCGCGGTCGCGCGTGTTGGCGGTGGCGATGATGTTGAAGCCCTCGCGCGCATAGAGCATGCCGTGCTCGCCCGACAGCTCGGGCACCGCCATCACGCGGTCCGACAGCATGCCCAGCAGGCAGTCCTGCACCTCCAGCGGCGCGCGTGTGATTTCCTCGAAGCGCACCACCTGGCCCTGCTGCATGCCGAGGTACAGCGGCGCCGGCACCATCGCGCGCGGGCTCGGGCCTTCGTTGATGAGCAGAGCGTAGTTCCAGCCGTACTTGATCTGGTCCTCGGTGATCGAGGCGCCGCCCTGGATGGTGAGCGTCGAGACGCCCGAGATGGCCGTGGCCAGCAGCTCCGACAGCATCGACTTCGCCGTGCCTGGCTCGCCCACCAGCATCAGCCCGCGGCCGGTGGCCAGGGTGACGAGCATGCGTTCGATGCTGGCCACGGGCGCGACGATCTTGGGTGCGATGCCGAGCGCCGCGTCGCCGAGGATGAACGAGCGCGCGGCCTTCAGGCCCAGCACCCAGCCGGGCGGGCGCGGGTCGGTGTCCTGCGCCTGCAGCCGTGCGAGCTGTTCGGCGTAGAGGATCTCGGCCGGCGGTCGCTGCAGTTGCTGCTGCGCCGTGCCGGTGTCCTTGGTCGTGTTGTTGATGGCCATCTTTGATTCGGTCAGGTCAAGTTCGGGGAACACCGCGGAACCGGCTTTGCCGGGCCGCAGGTGTTGCCCCCTGCAAGGGGGTTGGCGAAGCGACACGAAGTGCGCGAAGACTGGGGGTGTACCTTATGCGGCCCGCAGGCCTTCCATGTCGCGGATGAGTTCGCTGGCGGAGATCGGGTCGAGCAGGTGCAGTGCCTCCGCATCCTGCATGTCGCCCCAGCCCGAGGGCTGGCCCACCTGCACCTGGCCCAGCTTCTGCTCGGGGTATTCGTCCACCATGCCGACGATGATGCCGGGGTCGAGGCTCAGCTCGATCACGCGGCTCGTGCCCAGCGGCTTGCTGAAGTACCAGATGCAGCCCGAGTCCTGCGCCTGGCCGCGCCGCCAGCCCTTGTTGGCCAGCCCCAGCACGCGGCCGGTGGGCACCTTGACGTCTTTCCAGCGCTCCAGCTTCAGGCTCTTCTTCTCCTCGTCGGACAGCGTGTAGACGTCGCGGCCGATCTGCGCGAAGGGCTGCAGCAGCTCGTAGTCGGCGAACACCTGGCCGAAGGCGGCGGCATCGGCGGCGGGCAGTTCCAGCGCGTGCGGCACGCCGATGCGGATGTTCTCGCCCACGGGCAGCTCGAACGGATCGTCTTCCGCCGTGGTGAAGCTGCCGTCTTCCGCCACGCGGAAGCAGGCCTGCAGCGTGCCGCCATAGCTGGCACCGCCTTCCACCGCGTACACGCCCCAGATCAGCCGCTGCACGATGTGGCGCACCAGCGGGTGCTCGACCAGGAAGGTGCGGAACACCTCGGGCGTCCAGCGGCGGCGCGCGCACATCGCCACCTCGAGGCGCAGCAGCTGCTGGCTGGCGATGGTGCGCACGTCCTTCTTCAGCAGCTTGAAGCGCTCGACCGCTTCCTTGCCAAGTTCGGCGTCGTCGGTCTTCTTGGGCTTGGGCAGGTCGGGCAGGCGCGCGCCGTCGGTGCCGTCGGCGCCGGTCTCGCGCACATAAGGCTTGAGCGACTCGTCGAAGCCGACCTTGAAGGCGCGCGGACCGAAGTCCAGCAGCATGGTGCCCTGTTCGTCGAGGCCGAGGTCGGGCGCGAGCCGGTCCTCGAGTTCCTCGGTGCTGAGGCCGCGCGCCTCGGCGATGGCGTCGATCTTCTCGCGCGCCTTGTCCTGCAGGCCCTTGAACTTGACCTTCTGCGCGATGCCGTTGAGCAGCATCAGCGCGACGTCGCTGCCGATGGCGGCCAGCACGTCGAGCCCGGTCACGGCGCGCGCATGCGCGGCCTCGCCGGGCCAGGCGCGGATGAAGGGCGTGAGCTTGCGCGCGGTGTCGTCGTTGCCCAGCAGGCCGAGCGTGGTGAGTGCCCAGCCTTCCTTGCTGGGGCCGCCGGCTTCGAGCCAGGCGGTGAAGGCGTCCCAGGCGAACTCGGCCAGCGAGCCGGCATCGCAGGCGTCCTTGGCCACGGCGATGCCGCCGTAGATTTCCTCGTTGGTCGGAAAGGTCAGCATCTGGCCCAGATGGTCGAGCGCGTCGTCGGGCAGCGCCTTGCCGTTTCGCAGCACGGGCCGGCGCCAACCGCGCGGCTGCCAGAACTCGGGCAGCTTCGCGCGCCGGGTGGGAAAGCGGTCGAGCGGGCTTTCGTCGAGCACGGCGCGCAGCGCTTCCACCACTTCGGGCTTGCCGTAGCGGCCGGCCACGTCGAGCAGCAGTGCCTCGTGGCCGTTGGCCTGCAGCAGGCGCAGCGCCGAACCCGCGCAGTCGCGTGCCTCGCCGGCCTTGCCGAGCGCCGGCGCGATCAGGCCGGCTGCGCTGTGCTCGGGATACTTCAGCAGCCATTCGCGGCCTTCGGCGCGCAGCGTCTTGAGCTTGGCGAAGGCGCGCGCGGCCGGCGCGGCCAGCTCGACGGCGCCGTAGTTCAGGGCGTACGAGAGGTTGTCGGTGGGCTTGGATCGCACCATGGCCACCAGGCCGGGCAGCACCGCGAGGCCGTGGGTGGCCAGGATCAGGCCGATGCCGTCGCTTTCGGCCTCGCCCGCGACGGCGTTCCAGAACGGCACGCCGATCGCCGCCGGCAGCAGCGTAACGAAGCTGGCGTGGAAGCTGAACCAGTAGTAGCGGTCCTTCTTGCGCTCGGCCACCATCTCGCGCCAGCTGGCGACCAGCGCGCCGGCGTCGCCGGCCGCAACGGCCGCGGCGGCGGCCTTGGCGAATGGCACAAGGCTGTGCCTGCCCTTGTCGAAGCCCAGTTCGTCGAGCAGCACGTCGACGCTCTTGCGCGCGGCGTCGTGGCGACCCGTTTGCCATGAATTCATGCGCTGCGCGCTCTCGCGCTTGCCTTCGCCCCATCGCTCCACCGGTGCCAATGCCAGCGGCTCCAGCACCAGCGTGCCGGCCGCCTTCTTCTGCACCTTGGCGAGCCAGGGCGGCGCGGCCAGCACGCCGGGCAGTTCGCTCGCATCGGCCACCTCGGCGGGGCCGGCCAGGAGCGCCAGCTGCCGGTCGATCACCGCCTGTGCACCCGCATCGAGCCAGGGCCGCAAGGCCGGCAGGGACGCGCCATGCGCGCGCAGCAGCCGCGTGAGTCCAGGCGTGACGAGGTTGGCGTCCTTGCCGCCGGCCGCCACGAGCCGCGACAGCGCGGGAATGGCCGCCATCGGCCAGCGGTCGACGGCCAGCGCCAGCCGCGCCAGCGCGCCCTTCGAACTGCCTGCCACGCGGGCCAGCGCCAGCACGGCTTCGGGCGTGCCGATGCAGGCCAGCGCGTCGCCCGCGTGGTCGTCCGCGGCGCCGCGCTCCAGCACCGGCACGGCATCCACGCCGCGCTCCTGCACCAGCGTGCTCGTCATGGAGCCGCTGCCCCAGAAGCCGCTCGAATAGCTCAGGCGGACCTTCGCGGCCAGCGCGATGGCGTCGGGGTCGGTGGCCGTCAGCAGCAGCCAGTGCATGGTCTCGGGCGTGTTCTTGTCGGCCGCCAGCGTGTGCACGAGCGCGTTGGAGATTTCGGGGGCGTCGGGCAGCAGCATTGCCAGCGCGGGCTGGCGGGCCGGGTGAACCTTGGGAAGGCCGGCCTCGATGCGGTCGCGGCAGTCCTGCCAGACCTCGGGGGCGGCCAGTGACAGATGCGCGCGCAGCGCCTGTTCGCCCGTTCCCAGCGGACCGTAGTAGGAGCTGCCCATCTGGCGGGCGACGGCGGCGCAGAAGCTGTACCGGCGCTTCTTCGTCGCCCGGTCGTAGGTGGACTGCACTTCGATCTGCTGGGCGGCCAGCAGGATGTCGATGGTGTCCTGCAGTCCGTACTGCTTGACGAGGTAGTGCACCACCACTTCGCCCATCTCGTTCGCGTTGTAGTTGCCGCCGGTGCCCAGCGCGAACGCCAGCAGCAGGGTGTCGGCCTCGGCGTCGGCCGCGGGGGTGGGCTGCGTGCCGCGGTCGATCACGCGCTGGGCAACCGCGCGCAAGGCCGCGTCGGTGGCGCTCGTGTCGACGTCGAGGTCGAGCTTGCGCCGCACAGGCAGCCAGGCTGCGGCGGGGCTCGGCGTTTCGTCGAAGGGCTTTGGCGGAAAGCGCCGCGAAGGGAAGGCTGCGCGCTGCATGTCGGGCGACAGCCGGATGGGCTTGCCGGCGGCGAGCCAGGGCGGCGCGTCGCCGTCCGCGGGCGGCAGTTCGGCGGCGGGCGCTGCCAGGGCCACGGACGACGCGGCCGATGCATTGGCGCCCAGCTCCTTGGCGATGGCCTGGGCGTTCTTGGCCGGCGTGCAGCTGGTGCCCCAGCCGTACAGCAGGCCCGTGGACTGAAGCCGCTTGAAGGCGAGCGCCGCACCTTGCTCGCTCACGCCATGCTGGCGCTTGAGCGTTGCGGTGGAGAGCGTGTCGCTGGAGGTCAGCGTGCCGGTCTCGATCTGAGCGCGCACGGTTTCGAACACGCGGTCGGCCTGGCTGTCGATGCCTTCGGTGGGGGCGGCAGCCTCTGCGCTCGCGGCGGCCTTCGCGGCGGGCGGGGCCGCAGTCTTTTCCGTTGCCGTCTCGGCCTTCGGCTTCGCCTCGGTCTTGCCGATGGCCGTGCCGGCGGCCACGCCCACTTCGGCGTAGCCCTTGCCCGTCTTCTCGGCCACCAGCTTGGTCAGCGCGGCGGCGGCCTTGGTGGCGTCGGCGAACGACTTGGTCTGGCTCTGGCCCGCGGTGCCGATGCGGCCCCAGCGGATGTTGAGTTCGGCGTCTACCTGCTCGACTTCCCAGAATTTGCTGGCGGTTCCCTCGATCAGTTCAAAGCGGCGCATGGAAAAAACATCCTCCTGTATGTTCGCCGCAGAGGATAAGGGGCCGGCGTGAAAGCTCGGCCCCGAGTAACGAGAAGATTTCGCTTCGCGCGTCGGTGAATACGAAAAAAATATTCACCTGCTTCGGGGTTGCCGATGGCGGCCCCGCAGCAGCGCCCGCCGGAGCGCCGCGCTCCGGAAGAAAAGATCAGACGAAGGGCCTGGCCTGCTGCTCCGCGCTGCCGGGCTCGGCGATGCGCCGGTGCTGCTCGGCCAGCCTGGGCGCCGGCATCACGCGCGACAGCGCCACCTGCATCTTGTTGCGCCATCCCGCGATCACGCCGCTTTCGCCGCGCATCATCGCCTCGAAGCCGGCCCGCGCCACCTCCGCCGGGTCGGCCTTGTCGCTCTGCTGGGCCACGCGCGTGTCGAGCATGTCGGCGCGCGCGAAGAAGTGGGTGTCGGTCACGCCCGGCATCAGGCAGGTGACCGAGACGCCGGTGCCCTTGAGCTCGTTGCGCAGGGCCATGGCGAACGAGTCGATGAAGGCCTTGCTGCCGTTGTAGACGGCCTGGAAGCTGCCCGGCTGGAACCCCGCGATCGACCCGGTGATCAGGATGCGCCCCTGCCCGGCCTCGCGCATGCCGCGGCCCACGCACTGCACGAGGTAGATGGTGCCGGTGATGTTGGTGTTGATGACATGCTGCACGTCGTGGAAGTCCTGATCGAGGAAGCCGTGGCCCAGCCCGTGCCCGGCGTTGGCGAACAGTGCCGCGATCGGCCGGCCTTCGGTGGCGGCGAGCAGTGTGTCCACGCCGTCGCGGGTGGCGAAGTCGGCGCGCACCGCGGCCACATTGGCGCCGAGCACGCGCAGTTCGGTCTCGGCCTGTTCCAGCGGCTCGTCGGCACCGATCAACAGGTCGTGGCCGCGGCGCGCGGCCAGCAGCGCGAGCTGGAAGCCGATGCCGGACGAGGCGCCGGTCACCACGGCAAGGGGGCGGATGTCGTTGGGTTGCATGTCGGTCTCCTGATGAAGTGAATGAACCTTCTTGGACCACCCTAGGAACGCCGGCTTGCCGCACGCGTAGGAATCCGTCCCGACTGCCCGCCCGCCATGGCATGCGATTGCAGGCTTTTCCAGGGACAGCGCCTAGAACTCCGCCCCTTCGACCAGGAACCGCAGCCGCCGCACGCCCTGCCATTCGTCGGCATCGAGCCGGAACGCCAGCTTCACGCGCGGCGGCAGCGGCTCGGTGTGGCTGAACCAGATCGCGTCGATCGGCTGGCCCTGGTGCCTGAGTTTCAGCGACAGGTGCTTCTCGCCCACCAGCCGCTGCGACACCACCTCCACCTCTTCGCTGAAGGTCGGCGGCGCGAAGCCCTGGCCCCACACCTCGCGGTGCAGCGTGTCGACGAGGTCGATGCGCATGTACTCGCGCGAGATCGGTCCGTCGGTCTCGATCTGCCGCGTGAGCGCGGCTTCGGCCAGCCATTCGCCGGCGACCTGCGCGAAGCCTTTCTCGAAGGTCTCGAAGTGCTCGCGCGCGACCGTGCAGCCGGCCGCCATCGCATGGCCGCCGAAGCGCAGCAGCACGCCCGGATGGCGCTTGGCCACGAGGTCGAGCGCATCGCGCAGGTGGAAGCCCGGAATCGATCGGCCCGAGCCTTTCAGCTCCTGCTCCTTGCCGGGCGCGCCGCTGGCGGCGAAGACGAAGGTCGGGCGGTGGAAGCGGTCCTTGATGCGCGAGGCCACGATGCCCACCACGCCCTCGTGGAAGCCCGCGTCGAACACGCTGATGGCCGGCGGCGGCGCTTCGATGCCCTCGCCATCGGTGGCGAACAGCGACTCTGCCAGCAGCAGCGCCTGGTCGCGCATGCCGCCCTCGATGTCGCGCCGCTCGCGGTTGATGCCGTCGAGCATGCGCGCGAGTTCCTCGGCGCGGCCCGCGTCGTCGGTCAGCAGGCATTCGATGCCCAGCGTCATGTCGGCCAGCCGGCCGGCGGCATTGATGCGCGGGCCGAGTGCGAAGCCGAAGTCGAAGGTGGTGGCGACGCAGGCATTGCGGCCCGCGGCCTTGAACAAGGCGGCAACGCCCGCAGGCATCGCACCGGCGCGGATGCGGCGCAGGCCCTGTGCCACGAGGCGGCGGTTGTTGGCGTCGAGCTTCACCACGTCGGCCACGGTGCCGAGTGCGACCAGCGGCAGCAGCGCGTCGAGCTTGGGTTGCGGTTTGCCTGCCCCCCGGCTTGCCACTTCGTGTGCTTCGCCACCCCCCGAGGGGGAGGCTGGCCCGCCTTGGGGCGGCCCGGCGGCGGGCGCAGGCGTGTCGAACACACCGCGCCTGCGCAACTCGGAGCGCAGCGCGAGCAGCACGTAGAACATCACGCCGACACCAGCAATGCTCTTGCTCTCGAATTCGCAGCCGGGCTGGTTCGGATTCACCAGCACGTCGGCCGACGGCAGCTCGGGGCCGGGCAGGTGGTGGTCGGTCACCAGCACCTGCAGGCCGCGCACCTTGGCGGCGGCCACGCCTTCGACGCTGGCGATGCCGTTGTCGACGGTGATCAGCATGTCGGCGCCGCTGTCGGCCACGCGCTCGGCGATGGGCGGCGTGAGCCCGTAGCCGTCGACCACGCGGTCGGGCACGAGGTAGCTCACGTGCTTCGCGCCCAGCAGGCGCAGGCCGCGCACGCCGACCGCGCAGGCGGTGGCGCCGTCGCAGTCGTAGTCGGCGACGATGCACAGGCGCTTGTCCTGCGCGATGGCGTCTGCCAGCAGCACCGCGGCCTCGTGCGTGCCGCGCAGCGTGTCGGGCGCCAGCAGGCGCGCGAGGCCGTCATCGAGTTCTTCCTTGGCACGCACGCCGCGGGCGGCGAACAGCCGCGCGAGCAGCGGGTGCACGCCGGCTTGCTCCAGCGCCCAGACGGTGCGTGGCGGGATCTCCCTGGCGATGATTTTCATAGCGACTCCAGCACGACCGATGCGCGCTTGCGGTCGAACAGGCTCCTGGCCCAGCCAGCCAGGCCGCGCGGCTGCACGGTGTAGCGCTGCGCCGCGCGGTCGCCGCACAGCGTGAGGGACACCTCGGCGCCACCCGTGTAGCCGGCCAGCAGCGAGGCGACCGGGCCGGCGTCCAGCGCATGCCAGGCGGCAGCCCAGCCCATGCCGTCGTCGCGCAGGGCGGTTTCGCGCAGTGCATCGCTCACTGCCGGCACGGCTGCGGGCGCAACCTCGTGCTTCAGTGCGCCGGTGCCGCTGAGCCAGAAGGAGTTGATCGGCGGCACGCCGCGTGCGGCGCGGTCGTCGTTCACGCGCTGGGTGTACAGCAGCATCTGCATTTCGTTCTGCAGCCGGCGCAGCGGCCGCGCCGAGTCGCCGAGCGGCGACCACTGCGAGATCGGGTAGCCTACTGCGCGGTCGAGGGAGGCAGTGGCCAGGCCGTCGAAGATGGGGGCGCGTGCCAGCCATCGGCCGGGTACGGGGGAGGGGTGCAGCGCGATGCCGTCTTCCTCGAAGAAGGGGCGCGCGGCTTGCAGCAGCGCGGCCGATTCGGCGGCGTCGATCTCGATGGCGGACGGATCGCCCAGCACCACGTCGTCGATGCCGACCTGCCAGTTGCACAGCGTGACGAGGCCCCAGCCATCATGGTCGTTGGGCGCGGCGATGCCCAGTTGCCGCGCTTCGAGCGCAGCCCAGGGAATGCAGCCGTCGCTTGCGGCGATGCCCGCTGCCCGGGCCAGCGCGCGTTCGTGCGGAGGCGAGCGCGTGCTTTCGTCCTGCGTGTCGGTATCGGTAAGCGTGAGCCGCGTCAGCAAGGTTTCGAGATTGGGGAGCCGCAAGGTGGGCAGCGCAGCGCGGCATGCAGGGGAACCGCGGCCGGCAAAGGGAATCAACAGGTGACGTGGGAGGGTTTCGGCCATCTCCCTATTGTCCGGGAAGCCCCAAGGGAATCCGGGATGCCACAATTCCGCCGATGACCTACCCCCTCGCTCCTCACTTCGTGTATTCGCTGCCCCCCGAGGGTGGGCAAATTCCCCTTGAGGCGGCTCGGCGGGGATTTTGATGCGACTTCCTTATGAACTGCAGCTCGGCTGGCGCTACACGCGCGCAGGCCGGGCGACGCGGCGCAACGGCTTCATCTCCTTCATCTCCGGTGTCTCGATGCTCGGCATCGCGCTGGGCGTGGCGGCGCTGATCATTGTGCTCAGTGTGATGAACGGCTTCCAGAAGGAAGTGCGCGACCGCATGCTCGGCGTGGTGTCGCACATCGAGATCTTCTCGCGCGACGGCCAGGCGCTGCAGGGCCTCGACACGATCACGGCCGCTGCCCGCAAGAACCCCGAGGTGGTCGGCGCAGCGCCCTTCATCAACACGCAGGCGCTCATTGCGCGCGGCGAGGACATGAAGGGCACCATCGTGCGCGGCATCGATCCCAAGCTCGAGCCCGAAGTCACCGACATCAACGGCATCGCCTCCAAGGGCACCTTCGACAAGCTGGTGCCGGGCGAATTCGGCATCGTGCTCGGCGCGGAGCTGGCGCGTTCGCTCTTCGTGCAGCCGGGCGACCAGGTCACGCTGGTGGCGCCGGGCGGGCAGGTCACGCCGGCGGGCGTGGTGCCGCGCCTGAAGCAGTTCACCGTGGTCGGCACCTTCGACTCGGGCCACTACGAATACGACTCGGCGCTCGCCATGGTCCACGAGCAGGACGCTGCCAAGGTGTTCCGCCTAGAAGGGCCCACGGGCATCCGACTGAAGCTCAAGAACCTCAACGAGGCGCGCGACGTGGCCGACCAGCTGGCCGTGACGCTGCCGGGCGAGTTCCTCATCCGCGACTGGACGCGCCAGAACAAGACCTGGTTCGCGGCCGTGCAGGTCGAAAAACGCATGATGTTCATCATCCTCACGCTGATCGTGGCGGTGGCGGCCTTCAACCTGGTGTCCACGCTGGTGATGACCGTGACCGACAAGCGCGCCGACATCGCCATCCTGCGCACGCTGGGCAGCTCGCCGCGCAGCATCATGGGCATCTTCGTGGTGCAGGGCGCGATGGTGGGCGTGATCGGCACCGTGGCCGGCCTGCTGCTGGGCCTGGGCATCGCCTACAACATCGACGTGATCGTGCCCTTCCTGGAGCAGCTGTTCCATGCGAGCTTCCTGCCGAAGGACATCTACCTGATCAGCAAGATGCCGAGCGATCCGCAGCAAAGCGACATCGTGCCGATCGCGATCATTTCCCTGGTGCTGGCCTTCGTCGCCACGCTGTACCCGAGCTGGCGCGCCAGCCGCGTGAACCCGGCCGAGGCGCTGCGCTATGAGTGAACTGACCCCCACGCTCGGCACTGTCGTGACCTCGCTGCCCTCCGAGGGGGCCGCTATTGGCTTGGGGCGGTCCGGCGCCAACAGTGTCGTTCTGAAGGCCCGCGGCCTCACCAAGCGGTTCCACGAGGGCAGGCTGGACCTGACCGTGCTGCACGGCGTGGACCTCGACGTGCACGCCGGCGAAACACTGGCCATCGTCGGCGCATCGGGCTCCGGTAAGAGCACGCTGCTGCACCTGATGGGCGGGCTCGATGCGCCCACGACGGGCAAGGTCGAGCTGCTCGGCAAGGACATCGCGCACGCCGACGCGGCCGAGCAGGGGCGGCTGCGCAACCAGCACCTGGGCTTCGTCTACCAGTTCCATCACCTGCTGCCCGAGTTCAGCGCGCTCGACAACGTGGCCATGCCGCTGAAGATCCGCCGCGTGGAGCCGCATGCGGCCGCGCAGTCGGCGGCGAAGATTCTCGAAAGCGTGGGCCTGGGCCAGCGTTTGCATCACCGTCCAGCCGAGCTGTCGGGCGGAGAGCGCCAGCGCGTGGCGATCGCGCGTGCGCTGGTCACGCAGCCGGCCTGCGTGCTGGCCGACGAGCCCACCGGCAACCTCGACCGCAGCACGGCGGACACGGTGTTCGCGCTGATGCTCGACCTCGCGCACCGGCATCGCACGGCGTTCGTGATGGTCACGCACGACCAGGACCTGGCGAAGCGCTGCGACCGGGTGCTGCAGTTGGTGGCGGGGCGGCTGGCGGGGTGATTCGGGCCGGCCTGGCACGGCCGGCTCAATCTCGCGAAACTGGGGGCGCCTGTCCGTCAGGACGGGCCGAAGTCCAAAACCACAGGAGCCCGTTTCATGCTGCCCATGTTCTCAATGGAATCCGAAGACGACACCAAGCCCGCGGCCACCGCCGAGCCGCGCAACTCCTACCTGGAGGAGAAGGCGTTCAAGTCGCGCACGCTGCTGATCTTCGGCACCGTCACCGACTCGGTGGCCGCCGATGTGACGCGCCGGCTCATTGCGCTCGATGCCGACAGCGCCGACAAGCCCATCGACATCCTCGTGAGCTCGCCCGGCGGCCACCTGGAGTCGGGCGATGCCATCCACGACATCGTGCGTTTCATCAGCGCGCCGGTGAACATGATCGGCACCGGCTGGGTCGGCAGCGCGGCCACGCACCTGTTCCTGGCCGTGCCGCGCGAGCGCCGCGTGTGCCTGCCCAACACGCGCTTCCTGATCCACCAGCCCAGCGGCGGCGCGGGCGGGCAGGCAACGGACATCGCGATCCAGGCGCAGGAAATCATCAAGGCCCGCCAGCGCATCGCGCACGAGATCGCGCGCGAGACCGGCAAGCCCATCGACGTGGTGCTGGCCGACATCGAGCGCGACCGCTGGCTGTCGGCCGCGGAGGCCGTGGAGTACGGCCTGGTCTCGCGCATCATCCAGCGCAAGACCGAGTTGAAGGGCTGAAGTCCGCTCCCGCGTCCTCAGGCCTTCGGCTTGTAGGCCACCACGTCGATCTCGACCTTGGCGTCGACCATCAGCCGCGCCTCGGTGGTCGAGCGCGCCGGCTTGTTCTCGCCGAAGTAGCCCATGTAGATGCGGTTGAAGGCACCAAAGTCGCGCGCGTCCTGCAGCCAGACAGTGCTCTTGCACACGTCGTCGAGCGTGGCGCCGGCCAGCGCGAGCACGGTCTTGAGGTTTTCCATCACCTGGCGCGTCTGCGCCTCGATGCCGCCCACCACGATCTCGCCATCCTTGTTCGCCGGCACCTGGCCCGACACGTAGATGAAGTCGCCGGCGCGCACGGCCGGGGAGAAGGGGCGGGCCTGGCGGTCGGACGCGACGGGCGGGGCGCCGAGGTATTCGAGGGGCATGGAGACTCCTGAGAGGTGAAGAGTAGTGAAGGAAGGAGAGCCGCGAGTATCGCGCTCAATCTGAAAATCTCTTTCAGAATAACTCTTGATCGAGGGTTAACACGGATGATTTGGCATGAATACTGCTTCAAAGTCCAGGCCGAAGAGAAATTTTCTTTCACAAACTCGCACGCCCCATGAAGGAGTTCCCCATGCCCCACGTCGGTCCTGTTGTCCAGCGCCTGCCCAAGCTGTCGAAGCGCAGCCTGCTGGGAGCTTCCCTGCTCGCGATGCTGTGCGCCGCGCTGCCCCATCAGCAGGTCCACGCCCAGGGCCCGCGCAACTTCGCCACGCTGGCGATGGTGGCCGAGCCGCAGACGCTCGACCCGATGGCCTCCACGGCCGACCTGGTCGGAACCATCATGCAGCACGTGTACGAGACGCTCTACACCTTCGACGCCAAGTGGAACGTGGTTCCGATGCTGGCCGAAGGCATGCCGAAGATCTCGGCCGACGGCAAGACCTACGCCATCACCCTGCGCAAGGGCGTGATGCTGCACAACGGGCGCGAACTCAACGCCGACGACGTGGTGGCCAGCCTGCAGCGCTGGATGGACCAGTCGCCGCGCGGCAAGGCCGTGGGCAAGGAGGTCGCCAGCCTCAAGGCCAAGGGCCCGCTGGCGGTCGAAGTCGTGCTGAAGGAGCCTTATGCACCGCTGCTGTCGCAGCTCGCGCTGCCCAGCGGCATGGCCGCGATCATGGCCAAGGATTCCATCGCCTCGCCGCTGAAGGACTTCGTCGGCACCGGCCCCTACAAGTTCAAGGAACGCCGCCCCGACCAGTTCGTGCTGCTCACGCGCTTCGACAAGTACAGCGCGCGCAAGGAACCGGCGAGCGGCTATGGCGGCAAGCGCGAAGCGGCGATCGAGGAGCTGCGCTTCGTGCCCGTGCCCAACGCCAGCACGCGTGTCGAAGGCGCGCTGGCCGGCCAGTACGACTTTGCCGACCTGCTGCCGGTGGAAGCGCTGCCGCGCCTGGAGAAGTCGGGCGGCAAGACGGTGCCGATCATGACGCCGTCGTTCGGCTTCCCGTATCTCGTGCTCAACACCAAGGAAGGCGTGGCCGCCAGCCAGCCGGTGCGCCAGGCGATCCAGACCGCGCTCGGCGAAGGCGAGATGCTCGCGGCCGGCTTCGGCGACACGCGCTTCTTCGTGGCCGAAGGCAACCATTTCCCGAAGGGCTCGCCGTTCTATTCGGCGGCCGGTACCGACCAGTACAACCAGCGCAACGCCGCCAAGGCGAAGGAGGCCGCGGCCAAGGCCGGCTACAAGGGCGAGCCGATCCGCGTACTCACCAGCCGCCAGTACGACTTCCACTACAACATGGCGCTGCTGATGGCCGAGCAGCTCAAGCGTGCCGGCTTCAAGGTCGACCTGAACGTGGTCGACTGGGCCACGCTGGTGCAGCGCCGCAACGACCCCAAGCTGTGGGACATCTACGTCACGCATTCGGGCCAGTTCCCCGAGCCGATGCTCTCGCCGCCGCAGCTCGGCGACGGCGCACCCGGCTGGTGGGACACGCCCGCCAAGAAGACGGCACTGCAGGCCTTCAACGTCGAGAGCGACCCTGCCAAGCGCGGCGCACTGTGGGGCAAGGTGCAGCAGGTGGTCTACGACGAGGTGCCGTACATCAATGTTGGCAAGTTCAACGGCCTGTCGGCAAAGAGCCCGGCGCTGGACAACTACCAGCCCGCGACCTGGCCGTTCTTCTGGAATGCCCGGATCAAGTAAGTAACGAGGCCGTTGAAGCAATAACCGCCCCATGATCCGCTACATCGCTTCCCGCGCCGCAGGCATGCTCGTCGTGCTCGCCATCGTGGCCGTGCTCGTCTTCGTGCTCACGCGCGCCGCATCGGGCGACCCGGTCTCGGTGCTGCTGGGCGACCAGGCCACCGCGGCCGACATCGCCCGCGTGCAGAAGGAGTACGGCCTCGACAAGCCGCTGCCCGTGCAGTTCGGCTACTGGCTGCGCGAGGTGCTGCAGGGCAATCTCGGCACCTCGATCTTCCTGCAGCGTCCCGTGACGCAGGCGCTGTGGGAGCGCTCCGAACCCACCACGCTGCTCGCGCTGATGGCCGTGGCCATCGCCGCGCTGATCGGCGTGCCGTGCGGCATCGTCTCGGCCGTGTTCCGCGGGCGCGTGGTCGACCAGCTGTTCACCGGCATCGCGATGCTGGGCGCGAGCATTCCGAGTTTCTGGCTGGGCATCGTGCTGATCCAGATCTTCGCGGTGTCGTTCGGCTGGTTCCCGGTGTCGGGCTACGGCGCGCCCGATGCGGCGCTGGCCGAGCGGCTGCACGCGCTGGTGCTGCCGGCCACGGTGCTGGGCCTCTTGAACTCGGCGCTCATCATCCGCTTCACGCGCGCCTCGATGCTCGACGTGCTCGGCGAAGACTATGTGCGCACGGCGCGCTCCAAGGGCCTGAGCGAAAGCACGGTGGTGCTCAAGCATGCGCTGCGCAATGCGCTGGTGCCCATCGTCACGGTGATCGGCCTCACGGTCGCGCTGATGATCGGCGGCGCCGTCATCACCGAGACCGTGTTCGGCCTGCCCGGCGTGGGCAACCTGGTGGTCAGCGCCGTGCTGCGGCGCGACTACCCCGTCATTCAAGGTGCATTGCTCGTGATCGCCGCGATCTATGTGCTCATCAATTTCTCGATCGACCTGCTGTACGCAGTGGTCGATCCGCGCGTGAAGGTCTGAGCGATGCGCATGCCTCGAATGCTCCGCCAGCTGATGCATCGCCGCATCGTGATGGTTTCCGCTCTGGTGCTGCTGGTGATCGCCATCCTGGCGATCGGCGCTCCGCTGTTCGCCTCCATCGATCCCAACGACACGGCGGTGCTGCAGCGCCTGAAGGCGCCGAGCGCCGAGCACCTGCTCGGCACCGACGAACTGGGCCGCGACCTGTATTCGCGCATCGTGCACGGCGCGCGCTACTCGCTGGCCATCGCTGCGCTCACGGCGCTGGGTGCCGTTATCGCCGGCACGGTGCTGGGCCTGATGGCCGGCTTCTTCCGCCGGCTCGACGCGCCGCTGATGCGCGTGGTCGACGCGATGATGTCCTTCCCCGACATCCTGCTGGCCATTGCGCTGGTGGCGATCCTCGGGCCGTCGCTCATCAACACGGTGCTTGCGCTGGTGCTGGTCTACACGCCGCGTGTGGCGCGGGTGGTGCGGGCCTCGACGCTGGTGGTGCGCGAACTGCTGTTTGTCGAAGCGGTGCGTGCGCTGGGTGTGCGCACCTCGCGCATCCTGTGGCGGCACATCTTGCCGAACCTGATGTCGCCGATCCTGGTGCAGGTGTCGTTCATCTTCGCCTACGCCATCCTGGCCGAAGCGGGTCTGTCGTTCCTCGGCGTCGGCGTGCCGCCCGAGATTCCGACCTGGGGCACGATGGTCGCGGGCAGCCAGCAGTACGCGCACCAAGCCTTCTGGGTGGTGCTGTTCCCGGGGCTTGCGATCATCTTCACGGCGCTGTCGCTGCAACTGCTGGGCGACGGTGTGCGCGACCTGCTCGACCCGAAGCTCAAGAAGACATCGTGATGACGAACGCCAATCAAACACCACGTCTCACGGTCAGCAACCTGAGCACCAGCTTCCCCACCGAAGACGGCCTCGTGCGTTCGGTGGCCGACGTGAGCTTCTCCATCCAGCCCGGCAAGACCACCGCGCTGGTCGGCGAATCGGGCTCGGGCAAGTCGGTGACCAGCCTCACGCTGATGCGCCTTCTGCCCAAGACCGCGAACGCGCAGGTCAGCGGCAGCGCCGCGTTCGTGACGCGCGAAGGCAAGACGCTCGACCTGCTGCAGATCGGCGAACGCGAGATGCGGTCGCTGCGCGGCAACCAGCTGTCGATGATCTTCCAGGAGCCGATGACCAGCCTGAACCCGGTGTTCACCATCGGCGAACAGATCGCCGAGAGCGTGCGCCTGCACAAGGGCCTCGATCGCAAGGCTGCTTTGGCGCATGCGCTGCGCATGCTCGAATTGGTCGAGATCCCGGCCGCAGCGCAGCGCATCCACGAGTACCCGCACCAGCTTTCGGGCGGCATGCGCCAGCGCGTGATGATCGCGCTGGCCATGGCCTGCGACCCGACGCTGCTGATCGCCGACGAGCCCACCACCGCGCTCGACGTGACCATCCAGGCGCAGATCCTCGAACTCATGCGCCGGCTGCAGGCCGAAACGGGCATGAGCATCCTGTTCATCACGCACAACCTCGGCGTGGTCGCGCACCATGCCGACGACGTGGTGGTGCTGTATGCGGGCCGCGTGGTCGAGAGCGCGCCCGTGCGGCCGCTGTTCGCGCAGCCCGAGCATCCGTACACGCAGGGCCTGCTGGCCTGCCTGCCGGGCAAGGCGCGGCTGCCGGGGCAGCCCAAGCCGAAGCGGCTGTTCGCGATTCGCGGGCAGGTGTCGAGCTCACTCGCGCCGCCGCCCGGCTGCGCCTTCGAGCCGCGCTGCGACCTCGCGCTGCCCGAATGCCGCAGCGCAATGCCGCCGCTGATCGAAACACACCACGGCCGCCAGGCCCGCTGCATCCGCGTGCAGCCAGCGCAACCCCTGAAGAGGGTCGCATGAGAAGCGCACTGCCTGGCGTGTTGCTCCTTCCCCTTCCGGGGGAAGGCTGGGATGGGGGCAAGCGGCGTTTGTTCGGCGCAGTGCTTCATCCAGTGCCGTCGTGCCCCCACCCCAACCCTCCCCCGGAAGGGGAGGGAGCCAATACAAAACACCCACGATGACCACCGCCGTCCCCCTCATCGAAGTCCGCGGACTCAAGAAGTACTTCGGCAGCAGCGATCGCCCCGTGCGCGCGGTCGACGACGTGTCGTTCGCGATCCGGCCCGGCGAGACGCTGGGCCTCGTCGGCGAATCGGGCTCGGGCAAGAGCACCATCGGCCGCACCGTGCTGCGCCTGCTCGAACGCACGAGCGGCCAGGTGCTGTACCGCGGCGACGACATCGGCACGCTGACGGGCGAACGCATGCGCAAGCTGCGCAGCAAGCTGCAGATCATCTTCCAGGACCCGTATGCCAGCCTGAACCCCAAGATGCGCATCAGCGCCATCCTCGGCGAGGCGCTGTCCACGCACGGCCTGCACAAGGGTGCGGCCGCACGCGACAAGCGCATTGCCGAACTGCTCGAAACCGTGGGCCTGCGCGCCGAGCATGCGAGCCGCTTTCCGCACGAGTTCTCGGGTGGGCAGCGCCAGCGCATCGGCGTGGCGCGCGCTCTCGCGGTGGAGCCCGAATTCATCGTGGCCGACGAGCCGCTGTCGGCGCTCGACGTGTCGATCCAGTCGCAGGTCATCAACCTGCTGGCCGACCTGCGCGAGCGGCTGGGCCTGACGATGCTCTTCATCTCGCACGACCTCGACGTGGTCGAGTACCTGTGCGACCGCGTGGTGGTGCTGTACCTCGGCAAGGTGATGGAAGTCGCCACCACCGACGAGCTGTTCGCCCGACCCTCGCACCCCTACACCCAGGCGCTGCTGGCCGCGAGCCCGAAGCCCGACCCGGAGGTCGCGACCGGGCGCATCGCGCTGAAGGGCGACATTCCCAGCCCCATCTCGCCGCCCTCGGGCTGCGTGTTCCGCACGCGCTGTCCGCACGCCATCGAGGCCTGCGCGCAAACGGTGCCGCCGCTCGACGAGATTTCCGCCGGACACTACAGCGCCTGCATCCGCAAGGAATTGCTCTCCAACATTGCCGCACGACCATGACCGATACCGCCACCACCGATTTCAACGACCCGCTGCTGAGCAGCAGTTTCAAGGGCTACCCGCGCACGCAGCCGCCGCGCCGCCGCAGCGAGATCGGCGCCGCCGGCTGGAACGTGCTGGCCGGCGACCTGCCGCTGCCGCTGGCCGTGCTCAAGCGCGAGGCGCTCGAGCACAACCTCGCGTGGATGCAGTCGCGCGTGCGCGAATGGGGCATCGACCTCGCACCGCACGGCAAGACCACCATGTCGCCGCAGCTGTTCCAGCGCCAGCTCGACGCCGGCGCCTGGGGTCTGACCTTCGCGACCGTCACGCAGCTTGCCGTGGGCGTGGCGGCCGGCGCGCGCCGCACGCTCATCGCCAACCAGGTGGTGAGCGACGAAGACCTCGCGGGCATCCAGCTGCTGCTGGCCAACCATGCCGACCTGCGCATCGTGTTCCTGGTCGATTCGCTGGCGCAGCTCGCGCTGATCGAGGACTGGTCATCGCGCCATCCCGCGAGCGAGCCTTTCGAGGTGATGATCGAGATCGGCGTCGACGGTGCACGCACCGGCTGCCGCACGCATGAAGAAGCCGTCACGCTGGCCACGCGGCTGCGCGCCAGCAGCGCCGCGAAGCTCGTCGGCATCGAGACCTACGAAGGGCAGGGCGCGACCGGTGCCAGCGAGCCCGACACGGCCTACGCCAAAACGTTGATGGACCGCGTGGAAGCCGTCGCCCGTCATTGCGACACCGAAAAACTTTTCGAGACCGACGAGGTGCTGGTGTCCGCAGGCGGCTCGGCCATCTTCGACCTCGTGGCCGGGCGTCTCAAGCCCGCGCTCGGCGCGCCGGTGCGCGGCCTGCTGCGCTCGGGCTGCTACGTCACGCACGACCACGGCTTCTACAAGCGCATGGTCAGCGCGGTGGACGAGCGCCTGGGCTGCGGCTGCGGCGAAAGCCTGGTGCCGGCGATGGAGGTCTGGGCCACGGTGCAGTCGCGCCCCGAGCCCGGCCTCGCGATCCTTGCCGCGGGCAAGCGCGACATCTCCTTCGACCTGTCGCTACCCATGCCCATCGCGCGTGCCGCGCGCGGCGTGCTGCAGCCGCACGTCGTGCCCGCCGGCTGGAAGATCACCGCACTCAACGACCAGCATGCCTACCTGCGCTGGGACGCGGGCGAGGAAGCCGAGGCGCCCAAGGTCGGCGACCGCGTCGGCCTCGGCATTTCGCACCCCTGCACGACCTTCGACAAATGGCACTGGATGCCTGTCGTCGAACAGGACTACCGTGTGAGCGACGCCGTCGCCATGCACTTCTGAACACGCACCGATGACTCCTTCCCTGCTTCAGAAAATCGGCGAGATCCGCAGCGACGCCCCGGCGACGCGGCGCGCGATTCTCGACCTGATCCTCGAAGACCCCGACCGCGTGCTCGAGGAAAGCTTCGAGCAGCTGGCCGAACGCTCGCGCAGCTCGGTGCCGACCATCATGCGCACCTGCCGCGACCTCGGTTTTGCCGGGCTGCGCGAGTTCAAGCTCGCGCTCGCGCAGGAACTGGCGCTGGGCGGCTCGCCGCTGCACCGCCGCGTCAACATCGAGGATGCGGCCGACGAAGTGGTGGGCAAGATCGCGCGCAGCGCGGCGGCCTCGGTCTCGGGCGTGCGCGGCCAGCTCGACATGCAGGTGCTCGACGGTGCAGTGGCCGCCATCGCGGCCGCGCCGCACGTCGACCTGTATGGCGCGGGCGCCACCTCATGGTTCATGGCCAACGACCTGCAGGCCCGGCTATTCCGCCTCGGCCTGTCGGCCAATGCCTGGGCCGACTATCACCTGCAGCAGGTGGCCGGCGCGGCGCAGCGCCCGGGCGGCGTGGTCATCGCCATCTCGCACGTGGGCGGCATGCCCTCGCTGCTCGACGCGGTGGACATCGCGCGCGGGCAGGGTGCCAAGGTGGTCGCGATCACCCGGCCCGGCACGGCGCTGGCGGCCAAGGCCGACTTTCTGCTCGGACTCTCGGTGCCGGACGACGCGGTGATGCACGTGGGCATCGACGCCTACCTGACGCACCTCACGGCCATCGAGATCCTCACCGTGCTCGTGGCCCAGCGCCGCGGCGAGCCCGCAGTGCAGCGCCTGCAGCGCGCGCGCGAGGCCTTCCAGCGCCATGGCATCGACGCCACCACGCATCCGCTGCAGAGCTGGGATGGCGGCGGCATCAGCGGCGGAGGGCGAGCATCGTGAGCCAGGACTCCAAAGCCATCCTGCTCGAGGCCGGCCTCGTGGTCGACGGCTCGGGCGGCCCCTCGTGGCCCGGCGACGTGCTGCTGCAGGCCGACCGCATCGTCGCGCTCGGCGAAGGCCTGCGCGGGCGGCTGCCCGACGGCCTCGCGCTGGCCGACGTCGAGATCGTCGACTGCCGCGCCAAGGTCATCGCGCCCGGCTTCATCGACGCGCACACGCACGACGACGCCATCGTGCTGCGCGACCCGCTGTGCCTGCCCAAGGTGTCGCAGGGCATCACCACGGTGGTGACGGGCAACTGCGGCATTTCGCTCGCACCGTACCGCACGCCGCAATCGAAACCGCCTCTTACGCTGCTGGGCGCCGATTCGTTCAAGCACGCGACCATGGCGGAATACCGCGCGGCCGTCGATGCGACGCAGCCCGCGCTCAACGTGGCCGCACTGGTCGGCCACACCACGCTGCGTTTCGCGACCATGCAGGCGCTGGACCGTCCCGCCAGCGCCGACGAACTGGCGCGCATGGAAGCGCTGCTCGACAGTTGCATGGCCGACGGAGCGCACGGCATGTCGTCGGGCCTGTTCTACGAAGAAGCCTTTGCCGCGCCCGCCGAGGAGGTGACGGCGTTGGCGCGCGTCGTGGCCCGCCACGGCGGCGTCTACGCCACGCACCTGCGCAGCGAGATGCAGCAGATCATCGAGGCGCTGCACGAGGCCGGCGACTCGGCCTTCAGCGCCGGCGTGCCGCTCGTCATCTCGCACCACAAGTGCGCCGGGCCGGCCAACTGGGGCCGTACCAGGGAAACCCTGCCGCTGATCGAGTCGCTGGCGCAGCGCCAGAAGATCGCGATGGACGTCTACCCCTATGTGGCCGGCTCGACCGTGCTGCGCGAGGACCTGGTCGACGGCGTGATCGACGTGCTGCTCACCTGGTCCGACCCGCATCCCGAGATGATGGGCCGGCTCATTTCCGACATCGCGCGCGAATGGGGCACCACCGAGCAGGAGGCCTGCCTGCGCCTGAAACCGGGCGGCGCCTGCTATTTCCAGATGCAGGAGGAAGACGTGGAGCGCGTCATCGCGCACCCGCTCACCATGATCGGCAGCGACGGCCTGCCGCACGACCGCCATCCGCATCCTCGCCTCTGGGGCGCCTTTCCGCGCGTTTTTGCACGCTATTGGCGCCAACGCTGCCTTTTCACACTTGAACAGGCAGTGCACAAGATGACCGGCATGACGGCGCGCAACCTGCGCATTGCCGAGCGCGGCCTGCTGCGCCCGGGCGCCATGGCCGACGTGGTGGTATTCGACCCCGAGACCATCGCCGACACCGCCACCTATGAGCAGCCGCACGGTGTGAGCCTGGGCGTGGAACGGGTGTTCGTGAACGGCGTGCTGGCCTATCGGGGCGGCGAGGCCGAAGCCCGGGTGCTTGCGCGGGCGGGCCGGATGCTGGCGCGGGGGGCCTGAAGAGCGGGGCGGGGCGCCATATCTGGCCGGGAATAACCTCAAGACCTCTAAAGTTCTAACACTCTCGGCAAAAATCAGTCAAACTTGTACATCTTATTGGCCGTCGAATTCCGACAGGAGCAAAGATGGACAAGGACGCTGAAGGCCTTGGTGCTGATTTCGAGCTGTGGCAGCAGCTCACGGACGACTACGAAGCCGCGTTGGGCGCCCTGGCCCGGGGCGAGCCGGGCGCGCGAGAGCGGGTGGTCCGGTTGTCGTTGGCACTTCAGCAACTGCATCCGGACCTCTCCCCCGTCGACCACGACTGCTGAGGCGCCGCACAAGATCGGCAAGCTCAGTCCCGCGCCGGCTCCTCTTCCGCCTGTGCCTGGAACATGCGAGTGAAATCGCAGCACGCCTGCGCCAGCATCACGATGGACGAGGTGAGCGCGCTGCGGTGCTCGCCCTTGTGCATCGCCACGTAGCGCACCACGGGCAGCGCCGGCGCCACATCGATCACCGTCAGCATGCCGGCCGCCACCAGCGGCTGCAGGCATTGGCGCGGCAGGTAGCTCACGCCCAGTCCCGACACAGTGAGCCCGGTCAGCGCCACCAGGTTGCTCACCACGATCACGTTGGCGGGCTGCACGCCCTGCTCCTTCATCCAGGCGTCATAGGCGCGGCCGGTGCCCGAGTTGTTGCCCTGCACCAGCATGCGATGCCGCGCGAGCTCGTGCAGCCGCACGGTGCCGCCGGCCGGCACCACGCCGGGCTTGCACATCCATGCGCTCGTCACCTGGCCGATGGCCTTGTGCTGCAGCCGCGAGTCGGCGAAGGTGTCGGGCACGATGACGAGGTCGAGTTCGTCGGCCAGCAGCTTGTCGCGCAGCTGCAGGCTGTCGTCCACGTCGGGCTCGAGGATCACCTTGGGGTAGTGCTGCTGGATCAGGCCGACCAGCCGCGGCAGCCACGTCATCGCGGTCAGCTCGGTCACCCCGATGCGGATGCGCCGCTCCACCACGCCGGGCTTGCCGAACTGCTCGATGGCCGCGTCGCGCTGCGCCAGCAGCTTCTGTGCGAGCACGTACATCTCCTCGCCCTTCTCGGTGAGCCGCGCGGTGCGCTGGCTGCGGTCGAACAGCTCGGTGTCGAACAGCTGCTCCAGCTCGTGCACCCGCTTGGAAATGGCCGACTGCGAGGTGTTGAGCTGGTTGGCCGCCTGCGCAAAGCCGCCGAGGCGGGCGATCCAGTACAGGGCTTCGAGTTGCTTGAAGGTCATCACGATCGCGGCTCCATCGATATGTGATTGATAGAACGCTTTTATTCATGCGATTCGATCACAAAAAATCGCTTTTAGAAATTCATCGCGAAGCCGAAGATTCGCCCGAGCCAACGTCATCGACTCTTCTTCAAGGAACCACCATGGACCTCAGGAAACTGCCTCTCGCACTCGGCCTCATCCTCGCTTTCGCCTGCGGCGCCGCCAGCGCACAGGACGGCGGCACCCTGCAGAAGATCAAGGAGAGCGGCACGATCCAGATCGGCGCGCGCGACAGCCAGATCCCGTTCTCGTACAAGCTCAGCGCCGACAGCGCACCCATCGGCTTCACCAACGACATCTGCCTGAAGATCGTCGACGCGGTGAAGGCAAAGTTGGGCCTCGCGAAGATCGAGGTGCGCTACACCATGCTGAATTCGACCAACCGCATCCCGCTGCTGCAGAACGGCACCGTCGACCTCGACTGCGCGACCACCACCAACACCACGCAGCGCCAGCAGCAGGTCGACTTCGCGCCCAGCCACTTCGTGACCAACATCACCGCCGCCGTGAAGAAGTCCTCGGGCATCAACGCGCTGGCCGACCTCAACGGCAAGAACGTGGCCACCGTCTCGGGCAGCACCTCGATCCAACTGCTGCGCGGCGCGCGCAAGAGCGGCGCCATCGAAGTCAACGAGATCGCCGGCAAGGACACCTCAGACGGCTTCCTGCTGCTGTCCACCGGCCGCGCCGATGCCTACGTGCTCGACGACGTGCAGCTCGCCGGCATGGTCGCCAGCGCGACCAACCCCGGCGACTACAAGCTGCTGAAGGAGTCGCTGCGCCAGGAGCCCTACGGGATCATGCTGCGCAAGGACGATCCGCAGTTCAAGGCGCTGGTCGACGAGACCGTCACCGGCCTGATGAAGTCGGGCGCCATCGAGCAGCTCTACACCAAGTGGTTCCTCTCGCCGATTCCACCGAAGAACGCGAACCTGAACTTCCCGATGTCGGACGCGGTGCGCGAGATCTACAAGAACCCCAACAACAAGGGCGTCTGAGCGATGGATTCCAAGCTGTCTTCGAACCACCCCCACGGACTGGCCTTTTCCGACGCGCTCATGCGCGAGGTGAAGAGCCGCTTCCTGCAGGTCGACCACGACCACCACGGCCGCGAACGCCTGTACTTCGACAACGCGGGCGGCTCCTTCCGCCTCAAGGCCGCGGCCGAGCGCTTCGCGCAGGTCGACGCCATTCCCGACAACGCCGAGCGCATCCACGCCACGGCCGTCGAGCTGCAGGACATCCAGGCCAAGGGAAGCGCCGACCTGCGCACCATCCTCAACGCCACCGGCGGCAGTGTGTACGCCTCGCTCACCGCATCGGGCGCCATGTTCGACATGGTGCGCGCGGTGGCCGAGAACGTGCCGGGTACGAACATGGTCACCACCGTGCTCGAGCACCCCTCGGCCTTCGACGCGATGAGCCTGTATGCCGAGCGCCTCGGCCGCGAGCTGCGCGTGGCGAAGAGCAACCCGGTGACCGGCGGCGTCGACGTGGACGAGATCGTGCGGCTGGTCGATGAGAACACCTGCCTGCTCAACGTGATCTACGCGTCGAACATCTCGGGCGCCAAGCTCGACATGGCCGAGATCGTGCGCCGCGCGCGCGAGATCAAGCCCGACCTGTACATCCTGGTGGACGCCGTGCAGCATGCGCCGCACGGCCTCATCGACCTGCAGAAGACGCCGGTGGACGGCATCAACCTCGCGCCCTACAAGTTCTTCGGCTGCCGGGGCTCGGGGCTGTCATGGATGTCCGAGCGCGCGGCCGTGCTGCCGCACCACAAGCTCGCAGGCAAGAAGCCTGGCTACTGGGACCTGGGCAGCGCCGCGCCGTGGCAGTTCGCGGTGCTCACGGAAATCGTCGACTACGTGTGCTGGCTCGGCGGGCACTTCGTCGACGCCACAGACCGGCGCGCGTTGTTCTCGGCAGGCATCACGCACATCGAACTGCACGAGCGCGCGCTGCTGGCAGTGCTTCTGGACGGCAACGAAAACACCACCGGCATGCGCAAGCTCGAGGGCGTCAATGTGTTCCTCGACTACCAGGACCTGAGCAAGCGCGACCTGATCCTGGGCATCGGCTTCGACCGCATCGACTGCACGCAAGCCGTGGTCGAGTACGGCTTGCGCGGCGTGACAGTCTACGAGCGCGTGGCGACCAGCATCTACTCGAAGCGCATGCTCGAATCCTTCGGGCTCGCGGGCACGGTGCGGGTGTCGCCGCTGCACTGCAACTCCATCGCGGATGTGGAGAAATTCCTGCGCATCACGCGGGAGATCGCCGCGGACATCTGACTGTCATGAAGCGCCATGTTCAGTAGTCGGCATGCTTTTGGGGTACCGCCCCGCCAAGGCTACTGCACCGCGTCGTCCACGCTCCACGGCGCATACACCTGCGCCTTCAGGTCGGGCGAATCCACCTTGGCCAGCAGGTCGCGCACGCCGTCCTTCACGCGCGCCAGCGACAGGCGCGCGCCACGCACGCGCACATAGGCCGCAAAGTCGCACAGCGCCTCGATGCTGGTCGCGTCGAGGTCCGGCGACTCCTCCAGGCTCAGCACCATGCGTTGCAGGCCCGGCGTCGCGTCGATGCGCGCGCGGATCGACGCAAATACCGCATCCGCATTGCCGAAGAACAGCGGCACCTCGGGTCGCGCGATGAGCACGCCCGGCGGCACCACGGCCTCGGGGTGGCGTGCCGTGTCGACAAAGTCATGGCTCCCGCCCAGCCGCCCGAGCCAGCTGACGGTGGTGCGCGAGAAGCCGCGCAGCAGCAGCAGCAGGCTCACGCCAATGGCAACCAGCAAGCCGTCGAGCACACCCAGCAGCAGCACCGCGGCCACCGCCACCAATGCCACGAGCCGGTCGCGCCGCCACTGGAAGTACGGCCGCAGTGCTGCCGGGTTCAGCGTGTGACTCACCGCGTGGATCACGATGGCCGCCAGCAGCGGCTCCGGTGTGTGCGCGATCCACGGCAGCAGCGTCAGCACAGCCACCAGCACCACCAGCCCCGCCACGATGCCGGCCGCGCGGCTCTGCGCACCGGCCGATTCGTTGGCCGACGTGGCCGAGTAGCCCGCGCCCACCGGCATGCCCTGGAACAGCGCCGACAGCAGGTTCGCGCCACCGAGCGCCAGCAGGTCGCGGTTGGCCGACACGTTGTCGCCGTGGCGCATCGCGAAGGTGCGGATCGAGCCGTACGACTCGGCATAGAGGATCAGCGCCATCGCAAAGGCCAGCCCGCCGAGGCTCTGCCATTGCGAGCGGTCGAGCTGAGAAACGCCCGGGTGCGAGAAGTCGAGCGAGATCGGCCCCACCGACGCCACGCCCCAAGCATGGCACAGCCCGCTCACGTCGAGCGCGATGCCGGCTACGATCACGAGCAGCGCCGCCGGCACCGCGCGCCATCGCGCGAGGCCGCGCAGCAGCACGAGCGCTACCAGCGCCATGGCCGCCCCCGCAAGGCTCCAGTGCCGCCATTGGACCGCGAGCCCTGCGGCGAGCCGGAAGAAATCGCTGTGCGCCGGCTGCACCGCCAGCACCTTGGGCAGCTGCTTGACCACGATGGTCAGCGCAAGCCCCAGCGCGAAGCCACGCAGCACCGGCTTGGCGATCAGGCTGGACACCGCACCGAGCCTGGCAATGCCGGCGATGACGAAGAACACCCCGGCCAGCAGCACGATGCCCGCGCCCATCGCGAGCCGCGTGGCCGCATCGACACCCGTCACCGACATGGTGGCCGCGAACAGCACCGCGGCGGAAGACGAGGTGGCCGAGACGATCGCGAAGCGGCTGCTGCCGAAGAGGCCGTAGACGAGAAGGCCCGCGAACAGCGCGATCACGCCGGCCTGCGGCGGCAGCCCCGCGATGCCCGAATAGGCCACGGCCTCGGGCAGCAGCAGGCCTGCGATGGAGACGCCCGCCACGATGTCGGCCAGGCCGGGGCGGCGAGGGGTGGGCGTGGGCATCGGGGTTGGGGGCGTTTCCTCGGTCATGGGCAAGTGTGCTGTGGCCGCCCCCATGCTGGCAACGGGTGGCGGACCGGAACCTGACGGCGGGGCGCCTGGGGTGCCGCGCGACCGGGCATACTCGCGCGCGCTCCACATTCCAACACTTCACAGCAAGGACCCCATGTCAGGACACGGCTTTCACGTGCACGGCCCGCACGATCACGAACTCGAACACGCCGCAACCGGCGGCCATGGCCACGGCCCCGAAGACGGCGCCGCGGCTCATTCAGGCGGCATGAACATGACGAGCAAGATCGCGGTGTGCACCGCCGTGATCGCCACCTTCGGCGCGATCTTCTCGTACATGGGGGGTGCCACGCAGGCCAACGCCGGCCTCTACAAGAACAACGCCGCGATCAAGAAGACCGAGGCGTCGAACCAGTGGAATTACTTCCAGTCGAAGAGCACCAAGCAGGCGCTGGCCGAATTCGCACGCGACACCGCGGCGGACGACGCCCGAAAGCAGGGCTGGCAGGTCAAGGTGGCGCGCTACGAACAGGAGAAGACAGACATCCAGACGGCAGCGAAGAAGCTGGAGGCCGAGGCCAGCCAATGGGACGCGCAGTCTGAAGAGCAGATGCACCAGCACCATCGCTGGGCCCAGGCGACCACGGTGCTGCAGGTGTCGATCGCGCTGGCTGCGATTGCCTTGCTGACGAAGAAGAAATGGCTCGAGCGCGCGATGTTCGGGGTGGCGGCGGCGGGGCTTGTGGTGGGTGGGCTGGCGGCGTTTCACATATAGGGCACCGCTGCTCGCCGCGGTGCGGCGTGACATTCCGCTTGTGCGTCTGCGCTTTGTGCCCGAGTCCGATAGTGATGCGCTGGCCTTGCGCGAAGGGCGCATTGATCTCGAGGTGGGGTCTGAAGCAGAATGCTGGCAGCGGTGACGTCTTATATGGCTTCAGAACCTCGCATCCATTGCCCAGCTTGCGGCTACTTGCCTCAGGCAGAGGATCGCTGGGACTGCGAACCAGGATGCGGCACGTCTTGGAACACTTTTTGGACTCGCGGCGTGTGCCCAGGCTGCGGACACCACTGGGAGCACACGCAATGCTTGTTCTGCGATGTGTACTCACCGCACAGAGACTGGTATCACTATCCGCCGGGCTCGCCAGGCGAGAGTGAGCACAACGAAGAAACCCACTCTATCCAGCCAGAGAAGCAAAAGGAACGCACAGCTTGATTCAGCGGCACTCACACTCGCTTTCCACGCTCTTGTAGGCATCCTTGGGCGTATCTGGGCCCCTATAGACGAGGACTCCGTCTTTCTGAAAAGCTGCGCATTTTTGAGTGCATACTTGTTGTTGGCCCGGTATATCTCGTTGAAGATAACCGAAGAGCCAAGGAAGCAGGCCGGCGACCACTATCGCCGCGGCAAGAATCAGGAGTCGAGCTTTTCCTGGTTTCATCAACGCACCTCAACTGTTTTCCAGGATACGCATCTCAGAGGAACGAGTTGCGGACCCTCATCACTACGACGACATATCTTCCCATCTGTCACCGATATAGGGACGGGCTCCCAGCGCGTGCAAACTGAAGCCAAGTTCGGCATGCTCCACGGAAAATTGATTCCCACATAGTCACCAGGCAGTCGCGGCGAAGGATTTGGCTCGTTGGTGAACTGGTTCATGATGGAACGAGGTGTCCCGATGCCTTCGTTTTCGGCCATAGATGGTGGCGCAGAGGGCAATGCGCCGTCGCTTCGAGCGATTTCGCGTGCGCTTGGCAGACTCATCGGTCGCCCGTATGGGGTGCCGTATCCGCTCCGTTGCAGCCCCAAGGGGTCTTCAAAACTCATTGGGTTTCCATCCACGTACCCAAACCGGTTCCATCCGCCATCGAGTCCGATCGGATCCGGTTGACTGTACCTTCCCATTCTGCTGTCATAGCTCCTGAAGTAGTTGTAGCTCAGCCCCGACTCCTCATCCGCATACTGCCCCGGATACCGCAGGTTGAACTTCACCTCGGCGACGCCGGTCGTGCCCGGATTGGGTGTGATCTCCGTATTGCCGAAGCGGTTCCTTGCGGTGGTGGGCTTGTCTTCCCCGAAGGCGCTGTAGCTCCACTGCCAAGCGGCTTGGCCGTCTGCGTTGGTCAGTTTGCGCGGTGTGTTCAGATGATCGCTGTGGATGGCATAGGTGGTGCCATCGATGACGGCCGCAATCGGCATCGGGCCATTGGCCGTGGGCAGGTAGATGTACTGGCTCTGCCCGGCACTGTAGGAACCTCCGCTACCCACCTCGGCGATCAGCGTGCCTTGCTCGTCATAGAGGTAGGCATAGCCCAGTTGCTCTGCCTGGCTTGTGCTCGGGCTCCACAGCTTCGTGAAGAATGCGATCAGGCTGGCCATGAAGCCTGGGT
This sequence comes from Variovorax sp. 10L421, assembly GCF_056395365.1. Lineage (NCBI taxonomy): Bacteria > Pseudomonadati > Pseudomonadota > Betaproteobacteria > Burkholderiales > Comamonadaceae > Variovorax > Variovorax sp. 10L421. The sequence continues at coordinate 6,163 of NZ_JBFTJJ010000010.1, read as the reverse complement.
CGGCCTCATCGCCCTGGCTCGGCGGGTACAGAGGCTCGGTCTTGAACACCCGCTGGCCGAGCGCGTTGTGCGCATAGCGCGTGGTGGGGCTGACATCGGTGGCACCGGTGGTGGCAGCCGCCAGACGGCCCTCGGCGTTGTAGGTGTAGCTGCGCAGACCATCCGTGAGCATGTCGCTGTTGGCGTTGTAGCCGTAGGTGACGCTGGTGCTGCTCGACCCGTTGATGGTCTGGCTAAAGCCGGTGAGGCGGTTGCTGGTGGAGCCAACCGTATAGGTGCGATTGGTAGTCTGGCCGTTGAGGACTCGGGTACTGCTCGATCGGTTGCCGTTGGCGTCGTAGCCGAAGCCTGCGGTGTTGCCTGTTGCATTGAAGCTGGTGAGGCGGCCCATGGTGTCATATCCCGCGCTCCAGGTGACGTTGGCATTGGAGGTGGTGCTGTGGGTCGGGTCAGTGTCGCCGGGCTGGTAGAGGTTCTGTGTGACGCTGGTGATGCGGCCTGCGGCGTCATAACCGTAGCTGCTGAACTCGCTAGTGGTCAGCCTCCCGGCGGTGTCGTAGGCACGGCTGGCCGCCAACTGCGGACTGCCGGTGGTGAAGGCCCAGGTCCATGCGGTGGGCTGTCCCAGCGGGTTCCAGGTGATGCCGCTGACGAGGGGGTTGCCGTTCAGGCTCAGGCCCGTCAGGCGCCCGGTGCTGTCGTAGGCATAGGTGAGCGTGCCTCCATCGGGATAGCCGATGCTCGCGAGGGTGCCGTTGGGGTTGTAGCCGTAGCTGACCTGCTGAATGCTTCCATTGGCCAGGGTCTGCTTCTTGAGGATCACGCGGCCGAAGGCATCGCGGGTGTACTCGGTGGTGCCGCTGCGGTCGACGATCTCCGACAGATACCCCTTGCTGTTGGCCGTGAGGTCGTAGCGCAGGGTGGTGGTCTTGCCGTCGACGAAGACCAGGCTCGTGGGCCGCCCGAGCAGGTCGCGCGCGATGGTGGTGGCCTGGCCGAGGGCGTCGGTGATCCGGCTGGGCAGGCCGAGGTTGTCGTACTGGGTGCTTGCACCGCCCGTGTCGGCGCTGGCCTCGGTGGTGGCGTTGCCCTGGGCGTCCCGGGTGTAGTTGGTGACGACGCCCTTGAAATCTTTGGCTTCAGTGACGGCATTAAGGGCGTTGTACTTCAGCGTAGCCGTGGAATACGCGGCATTGAGCACCGATGTGACGCGGCGCAATTTGTCGAGGCCGTATCCGGCGACCCTCTGATTCAGACCGTTGTACTCATCCGAGAGCTCACCATTGGCGTCGTAGTTGAAGTAACTTGACTGATTGCTGCCTTCGGTTTTCCCCGATACCCGGTTGATGTTGTTGATGGTGCGTGCCAGGCTCCACGTCACATTGTTGGCACTGTCTTTGACTTGTTCGGCCGTGCGATTGCCCATGCCGTCGAGTGTGTAAGTGCCAGACTCACCCCGGTTGTGGGCCCAAGCCACAAGGCGATGTGCGTCGTCGTAGGTGTAGCTGAAAGCAAGCCCACCGGGAAGCGACGCTGTTTCGAGCACGCCCGTGGCTTTGTAAGTGAACGCGGTGGTCTGCTGACCACCCAGAGTACGGGTAAGCAGGCGATCACGGGCATCCCAGGTGAAGGTCGTGACGAGACCGTTCGGTTCCGTCTGGCTTACGACACGATTGCTCGTGTCGTAGCCGTACTGGGTGACGTGTCCCAACGCATTGGTCGCCGTCAGAACATTCCCAGCGGGGTCATATGTGTAGCTGATGACCGCGCCATTCGGAGCGGTCTGGGTGGCAACCAAACCCTGGGCGTTGTAAGTCCATTGCCAGATCTTGGTGACGTTGGGCGACACCGTCGTATCGATGACGGTTCGCGTCAGCAGATTTCCCTGGGCGTCATAGCTCGAAGCAGTGGTGCGCCCTGATTCTGTGACCAGGGTCGGCAGGCTGAAGCTGGCATGCCACTGGGTCGTGACGGTCTGGGCTTCCGGCGTCCCGACAGCGCGTGTGACCGCAATGGGAAAACGTCGGGCTGTGTCCCAGGTCGTGTTGGTGACGGCGCCCTTGAAGTCGGTCTCAGAAGTGATCAAGCCATTGGAATCCTGCACACGGCTTGCGGCATCGGGCTCTCTTGTTTCCGATGGCCCTGAGCCGCTGCCGATGACGGCGAGCTTGCCGGCGTTGAATCCGTAGGTGTAGCTTCGCCACTTGTTCAGCGGATCCACGACGGTCGCCGATCCTGTCGAGCCATAGTTGACTTGGTAGCGTTGGGCAGCGCCGGCCAGTTCGGTGCTGATCGCACGGCCAAGGCTGTCATAAGCAAAAGTGGCCCATCGCGTGCCTGACTCATCGATGACGCCTGTCAGTGCCTGCGGGAAGGCGGCGTTCTCATAGACATAGCTGCGGCTTTTCCCGTCGGGATAGGTCACCTGGGCCAGGCGGTTCTGGGAATCGTAGGCGTAGAGCAGTGCTCTGGCATCGGGCAGAGTCACGCTGGCGAGTTGCCCCGCGCCGTTGTAAGTGAACGCCAGGCTGCGCCCGAAGGGGTTGGTGATGCTCGCCACCAGGCCCGCGGTGTTGTATGTGTAGGTTGTCGTCCAGCCATTGCGCTGCAGGCGGGACAGGACCTTGCCGTCAGGGCTGAAGTTGAAGATCGTGTCGTCTTCAATGTGACCGTAGGCCCAGGCGCCGCCAGCGGTTTGACTCAAAGTGTCGCTGCTGTTGATGGCGGTCCAGAGGCCCGTACTGACGGCCTTCGTGAATTTGCGAACGGTGCCATCGGAGTTGAGGATCGAGACGTCGGTGGGGTTGCTGATCGGCGTTGCGTCGAGGCGGGCATAGTGGTTGTGGGACCAGACAAAGCCCAGGCCCGCCTGCGGCCGGCCTGGATCAGACGTCCATCCGCTGCGGTAGGTCCGAGAAAACGAGAGGGGTGCGGGTCCTGTGTCAGTCCAGTCCGTCTGAAAACTGAACTTCTCGCCCGTGGCGGGCACGATGGGTTGACCCTTGTATAGGCCATCGGCCGGGCAATAGTTCGGCTCAAGGTCAGGCTTGACGCAGCTGTTTGCCTGCTCGATGAATCCCGCGTTGCAGTTGCACCATGCGCCGTTGGGTGTGTTGTTAGTGCTGTAGGCGGGGCAGACATTCGTTGTCTGTTGAAGCCACACGCTCCCTTCAACCTTGCTGCCATCAGGGCGGATCGCGTTATGAGCGCAGATGTAGGGGTAGGTGCCACTGAAGCCGATGTACTCCACCCCGACGATATAGAACGCCCCCGGATCTGACTGAATCTCCGCGTTCCAGTCGGCGTACATGACGATGCATGCATTGGCATCGGGCATGGCTCCGGGCCCCCAAGCCACATGAGTTGGATACCTGATGCTGTACGCCGTGTACAGCGCCTGTGCGGGGAAATTGGCTTGGGCACTTGCCAGCAGAAAGGTATGCGTCAGCAGTATTGCGGCTAGAAGGCGGCCAACGAATTCAGCCGTGGCACGGCAGGCCTTTGCTAGACGAGCCGCGAACGCGCGCGTCGGAGTTTTCATTTCTTCCTCCCAGTGCTGGCCAATTGGTCTTGTTTGGTGCTCTGCTTCTAGCGATTTGATTTCGCCACGTCTCGGTTCGATGCCGACAGGAGCGGGAGTTTGCGCGCACTGCCCTACAGACGGGCATCCCCCATTTTGAGTAGGCCGTTTGGCTGAGCCCTCCAAGGGCTTGTTCACGCCCTCCCGAACAGGAAATGGGGCGCTCACAACGCTTTCAGGGAAATGGCCGCCTGCAGCGCATAAACCCGAGCCAGTCGATTCGCGCAGCCCCTACGCCGGCATGTCGGTGCGCGGCAGCCGAAGGTGCTTCTTCAGCGTCTCGAACACCTGCCGCGTGACCGGATTCACCATGTGGCTACGCACGTAGAGGTAGTACGCCAGGTCGGGCAGCCGCGGCATGCCGTCGCCCGCGCCGAGCACGCGCAGGCCCGCATCGAGCTGCTCCACTCCCAGCAGGCTGTCGATGTCATCGCATGCCTGCAGCGCAAGCGATTCAACGCTGGTGGCTGCAGGAGATTCGGGAAATGAAGGGGCGTGCGCGGATGCGCGAGTGATTCCAGCCATGATGGCCTCCCAAGGGTTTCGTTTTGCTGAAACCGACGCACCCGAGGCGGCAGCTCGACGGGTTGGCCTACCGGGAAACCACTTGCGTGAAACCGGCCGGGCTCGCGCCCGCCCGTCGAGCCGCCAAAAACTGGAGGCACGAACGACAAAGCCGCAGACCCTGCGGGGAAAAACTGCGGCTTCTACGTCGCAGTGATTTCAACGGGAGGCCAATCCCGACCACGCTTTTTGACGTGACGGGGCGCAGTATAGCCACGCAAATACCGGCAGATGCATTCGCCGGCCCCGATCAGGCCCAGCAGCGTGCCGCTGATCGGCCGCGAGACGAAGGTGCCGAAGCTCCCGCGGCTCAGCAGCATCGCCCGGCGGAAGTTCTCCTCCAGCATCGGGCCGAGGATGAAGCCGAGCATGAGCGGTGCGGCATCCAGCTCCAGCCGCATGAACATGTAGCCCATGAAGCCGAAGGCCGCCGTGATGAAGACGTCTTCCAGGTTGTTGTTGACGCTGTAGGTGCCGATGCAGCAGAAGAACAGGATCGACGGGAACAGCACGGCGTACGGGATCTTGAACACCGACAGCCAGTAGCGCACCAGCGGCACGTTCAGCACCAGCAGGAACACGTTGCCGATCCACATGCTGGCCACCAGGCCCCAGAACAGCTCGGGATGGCTGCCGATCATGTTCGGGCCGGGCTGGATGCCCTTGATGATGAAGGCTGCCAGCATCAGCGCCATGACGGCGTTTTCCGGAATGCCGATGCTCATCAGCGGAATGAAGCTCGTGCGCGCCGCCGCTTCGTCGGCCGCGGCCTGGCCGGCCACGCCCTCGATGCAGCCGGTGCCGATCTCGTGCTTGTACTTGCTGACCTTCTTGTCGATCGCGTATGCCGCAAACTGGGCRATGGTCGGGCCGCCGCCGGGAAGGATGCCCAGGAAGGAGCCGACCACGCTGCCGCGCAGGGCGCTCGGAATGATCCGCTTGAACTCCGCCCAGGTCGGGATCAGGTTGATCTTGCCGTTGAAGGGCGAGCGCTCCTCGCGCGAGTCGAGGTTCTTGGTGATCTCGGCGATGCCGAAGCAGCCCAGCGCGATGCTCACGATGCCCACRCCGTCCACGAGGAAGGGCAGGTCGAGCGTGAAGCGCTGCGCGCCGCTGTTCACGTCGGTGCCGATGGTGCCGAGCAGCACGCCGATCATGCACATGGCCAGCCCRTTGAGCAGGCTGCCGGTGGTCACGAAGCTCACGCACACGAAGCCCACCAGCATCATGGCCACGTAGTCCGCGGGGCCGAAGAGGAATGCCACCTCGCCGAGCACGGGCGCCAGGAACGACAGCACGAGGATCGCCACCGTGCCGCCGATGAAGCTCGAGAAGCCGGCCGTGAACAGCGCCAGCCCGGTCTGGCCCTTGAGCGTCATTGCATAGCCGTCGATGCAGGCCACGATGCTGCTCGCATGCGGGATCTTCATCGTGATGGCGCTGACGCTGTCGCCGTACTGCGCGCCGTAGTAGATGCCGGCCAGCATGATGAGCGCGCCGGTCGTCGGAATGGAGTAGGTCAGCGGCAGCAGCAGGCTGATGGTGGCCAGCGGGCCGAGGCCGGGCAGCAGCCCGACCAGCGTGCCCACGGTACAGCCGATGGCGCAGAACAGGAGGTTCTGCATGGTCAGGGCGTGCGAGAAGCCGAACGCCAGGTTGTTGAGGACTTCCATGGTCTTTTTCTTCTTCTCAGTAGAGCGGCAGGTTCAGGCCGAGCAGTTTCTGCAGCGCCAGCGCCATGACGATCAGGCCGGCGGAGACCTTGGCGTTGCGTACCCACGAGTAGGACGAGGCGGCAAAGCCGGAGCAGAAGACCATGAAGATGATGCCCGCGATCATGTTCAGGTACATCGAGATCACCGCGAAGCCGCAGAGGCTGGCCAGGATCAGCCCGATGTTCCTGAAGTTGAACTCCAGCGGCACGCCCTCCACGAGGAACGACCGGACCACGGTCGCCACGCCGATCACCAGCAGCATGCCGCTGATCATGGCGGGGAACAGGCCAGGCCCGGCGCGGCT
>NZ_JBFTJJ010000009.1:0-197166 GCF_056395365.1 Variovorax sp. 10L421 | reverse complement strand
TGCATCAGCGCGCGCTCGCGCGTCATCGCGTTCATGCCGGCCGCGCCGCGCTCGACCACGATGAAGCAGTTCGATTGCTGCACCAGCAGGCGCAGCAGGTTGGCCGTGGGCGGCAGGCGGTATTCGCCGGTAAGGATGGTGTACCAGCCTGCATTCACGTTCTCGATCAGTGACACCGTGCCGAGCGGCGATTCGCAGCGCTCGAGCTGGCTGCTTTCGCCGGCGGTGGCGCTGCCTGCGGCGCTGCCGGTGGCCATGGTCTTGGCCGACTGGCTGCCCATCTGCATATCCATGGTCTGGCAACCTGAAAGGGCCAGCAGGCCGGTGAGTGCGCTTGCGAGAGAGAGTTTGAAAAAAGCCATGTTCGATCTGTCGAGTGAGAAGAAGGATGCTGCGCCCGTGGCAGGCGTCACTCGTCAGGACCGAAGTTGAAATTGCCATGGCCTGTACGGCCTCCCGATTCGACGCGCCGCCGGCGGCCGCGCGACGATACGACCCCGGCACTACGGCGCGCCAGTGCCGAAAGTCACGAGCGACCTCAGCGCGTGTAGTCGCCGCTGGCCTCCGGCTGGAACAGCACCGCGACCACGTGCGCGGCGCCTTCCGCGCCATTGGGCATCTGCCAGCGGGCAAGCGTGCCCGTCTTCATGCCCAGCAGGCCGATGCCGACGGGCGACAGTACCGAGACGAAGCCTGCGCCCGGCTGCGCGTCACCGGGGTAGCAGAGGGTGATCTTCTGGCGCTGCCGCGTGACGGGGTCTTCGACCTCCACCTGGGAGTTCATCGTCACGATGTCCCCCGGGACCTCGCGCGAGGGCAGCACGTCCGCCGCATCGAGGAGTTCGGCGAGTACGGGCGGAAGCTGGTGGCCCGTCAGTTTGCCGAGGCGGACGAAGTCGAGTTCGGTGAGCGTGCGCTCCCCGTGAATGGTTGCAAGCATGAAGCACTCCAGTTGATTGCGGCGCCGTTCTGGATGGAAGAACGAACGGCGTCGCTGCCGCGCGGCGGGTGCCCGGCGGTCAATGGTTCGCGCATCAGGAAGGAGGGTAGCGGACCGCCGGGCTCAGGAAAGTGCGCGGGTGCGTCGCAAGATCGCCGTGGTCGCCGCAAGGGCAGCACCCGTGCGGCAGCCAGCCACTGCCTGGGGCAGGGCTGCGCGTGCAGGGTGTTTGCGGAACACGGACAAGGGGGCCATGCGCCCGAGTGTAGGACGTGCCGCGAGGCCATCAAGCAATGGCCTCACCTGCCTTGCCGTTAAGCATGTACCGGCAAAGAAAAAGCCCGCTGTCCAAAAAGACAGCGGGCTTTCCAGAGGCCTTGCGGCTTGTGGTGGCTCCTCGACCTGGGCTCGAACCAGGGACCTACGGATTAACAGTCCGGCGCTCTACCGACTGAGCTATCGAGGAACAAGCCTTAAATTATATGCAATGGATTTGCCGATCTCGCCGGCCATCCCCGATTTTTTGCGTGACGCCGAGCACCCGGCGCGACAGTGCAAATGAAAATGCCCCGCTACCTTGTGAGTAGCGGGGCATCCAGAGGCCTTGCGGCTTTGTAGTGGCTCCTCGACCTGGGCTCGAACCAGGGACCTACGGATTAACAGTCCGGCGCTCTACCGACTGAGCTATCGAGGAACAAGCCTTAGATTATAGCGTGATTTTTGACGGTGCTTGCCCGGCCGCGTTCAAAGCGCAACACTTACCCCGAGGCGCAGCGTGCGCGGCGCCCCGGGGAACAGGTAGACGTGGCTGAACTGATAGGGCGATTCCTTCCAGTAGCGGCGATCGAACAGGTTATCGACGGCCAGCGTCCAGCTGGTGTTCACGCCCCGTACCTTGGTGTCGTAGCGCAGCACCGCATCGACGCGGGTCCACGAAGGCAACGTGACCGAGCCGTCGGGCAACACGTTGCGGCGGCCTTCGTACGAAAGCTGCCCCGCGACTTCGAGGCCCGGCACCGATGCGACGCGGTACGCGGCCTGCGCCCGCAGCACCTCCTTGGGCACGTTGGTCGGCGACTCTCCATTGAGCGCCGGATTCGCGGTGCTCCCGCGCCGCTTGGCATCGATCACCGCGATGCTGCCGCCGATGCGCCACGGACCCTGGCTCCATTGCGCGCCGGCCTCCAGGCCGCGATGCACCGCGCGCCCGTCGTTGCGCACTTCGCAGTAGGCGCCGCACAGGTCGAGGTTGGTCATCGGCCGCGAGATGTCGAACCACGCGACCTGCCAGCTGAATGCTTCGCTGCCGCCCTTCAGGCCCAGTTCCCATTGGCGCGAGGTCAACGCGGGTAGCGCCTGCCCCGCATTGCTGTACTGCGAGATCCTGTTCGGCACGACCTGCGATTCGACGCCTTTGCCCCAGCTCGCATAGGCCAGCAGCCCCGGCTGGATGGCGTAGCTCGCCGCGATCCACGGCGTGGTCACGTCCTGCTTGTAGCCGGTCGGGCTCGAGCCATCGTTGCCGATGCTGCTGCGATCGAGCCGCGTGTGGCGCACGCCGAGCCAGGTGGTGAAGCGGTCATTCCAGCGTATCGCGTCCTGCACCGACAGCTCGGTCGAGCGTTCGTCGCGATTGGTCTGCGGCGTGTTGGCGTCGGGGCTCGGCGGCACGATGGCCGTGCCCCAGACGTTGCCGGTGCCCGCGTAGTTGTAGGCCTGGTTGTCGAAGCGGTTGCGCACGCGGCTCAGCAGCAGGCCGAAGCCGAGCTCATGCCGCACGCTGCCCGTCGTCACGTTGCCCTTGAGGTTGAGGCTGCCCGCGGTCTGCGTACGGCGCTCGTTCTCGCTGCGGAAGTCGTAGAAGTCGAAGGTGCCGTCGGAGCAGTAGCGGTCGTAGTTGCCTTCGGCGCCGCAGCCGAAGGCGTAGGCCAGCCGGTCGTCGCTCTTCAGGCGCTGCTGGCCGATCTGCGCGCTCCAGCGCCAGTCGGCGTTCAACGCCTGGCTGAATCGCACCGTGCCCGTCAGCGCCTTGAACACCGAGGGCTGCGACCACGGTTGGTTGTTGAGGTTGATGCGCGGATCGACCGGCGCAGGCAGCGCGCTGCCCAGCAGGCTGTAGCCGTTCTGGCTCGGCTGCGTCTTGCGGCTTTGCTCGATCTCGAACTCCAGCACCGAGTCGCGCGAGATGCGCCAGTCGGCCGCGAGCGAGAACAGGTTGCGGTTGCCGTCGAGGTTGTGCGTGAGCGGCTTGAGGTTTTCGCTCGCCACGTTGATCCGATAGCCGAACTGGCGGTCCGCGCCGAAGCGCCCGCCCAGGTCGATGGCGCCGAGCGTACTGCCGCGGCTCGTGGTCTCGATTCGCACCGTGCGCAGGTCCTGTTCGGTGGGCCGCTTCACGACGTAGTTGACCAGCCCGCCCGGCGCGCTGGTGCCGGCCTGGATGCCGCTGGTGCCGCGCAGGATCTCGACGCGCTCCTTGTTGTCGAGCGGGATCGATGTCTCCGCGCTGATCGGCAGGCCCTCGCGCCGGTAGTTGAAGCGGTTGTCGAGCACGAAGCCGCGCACCGTGAGGTAGTCCCAGTAGCCCGCGGAGTTGTAGGCGTCGGTGACCGAGGCATCGAATTGCGTGAGGTCGGCGAGCCGGCGCGCGCCGCTGTCGCGCAACTGCTTGTCGTCGATCACCGTGGCCGAGAGCGGCAACTCGCGCAGCGGCACGTCGCCGAAGCCGCTGATGTCGGCTTGCGGTGCGGCGGCGCCTTCGGTGACTGTGACTTCGCGCAACGTGCCTTGTTGCGCATGCGCGCCGAAGGCAGTGGTGAAAAGAACGACGGCCAGTGCACGCGAAACGGGCGAGAGTGGCCAGCCAGGGGAGGAGGTGAGCTTGTGGTTCATTCTGTTCAGTTGCCCGCTGTGGCGCCTATGGCCGCCATCCATTGCGCGGCCGTGGCCTCGGGGTCTTCGGCCGCGACCAGCGCGCGTACCACGGCGACGGAGCCGACGCCGGTGGCCAGCACTTCGGGCAGTCGCACGGCATCGATGCCGCCGATGCCGACCTGCGGATAGCCGCGCAGCAGCCGTGCATAAGCGCCGAGCCGGGCCACGCCCTGCGGTGCGGTCGCCATCTTCTTGAGCGTGGTCGGGTACACCGCGCCCATGGCGATGTAGCTCGGGCTCACCCTGTCGGCGCGGACCATCTCGGCGTAGCCATGCGTGCTGACACCCAGGCGAAGACCCGAGGCGCGCAGTTGCGCCAGCTCGTCGGGCGAGAGCGCGTCGAGGTCTTCCTGGCCGAGGTGGATGCCGTAGGCGCCGGCCGCGATGGCGACCTGCCAGTGGTCGTTGATGAAGAGCAGGGCGCCGGTACCTTGCACCGCTTCGACGGCCGCCTGCACTTCATGTTCGACGGCCGCTGCGTCATCGGACTTGAAGCGCAACTGCACCGTCGGTACGCCAGCGCGCGCCATGCGGCCGACCCATTGCGCATCGGGCAGCACGGCATACAGGCCGAGCCGTTCGGGGCAGGGCGGGAACGCGTCGCCGCGCCCGGCCGGTGGAAACGGCCGCATGCCGAAATCTTCGGGTGCGGCGGGCCACAGCACGGCGTCGAAGCTGCCCAGGCGCTGCGTCTGGGCGCGCCACGCATGGGCCAGGCATTCGGCATCGATCTCGATGAAGCCGAGAGCGGTGCAGGCCTGCTTGGCGCCGCGGTAGACGGGGTCGTCGGAAGAGAAGCTGGGCGCGGCCACGGGCGCGGAGGTGATGGCGCCAAAGCGCAACCCGTGGGCCGCGACGATGGCGTGCGCGATGGCGCGGGCGTCGGTCGCGGCGGTCATGGTGCGTGATGCCAGAAGGGCGTGCCGAGCACAGGCGTGCTGGGCTGTGCTGCGTCTTGTGCGGCCATGGCGCCGGCACGGTATGCGGTGCGGCCGGCCTGCACCGCGTCGGCGAAAGCACCGGCCATCGCGACCGGGTCCTGCGCCAGCGCAACGGCGGTGTTGAGCAGCACGCCGTCGTACCCCCACTCCATCACCTGGCAGGCATGCGAGGGCAGCCCCAGGCCCGCGTCGACCAGCATCGGCACCTTCAGGCGGTCGCGCAGCACCTGCAGCGCGTAGGGGTTGATCGGCCCGCGGCCGGTACCGATGGGCGCAGCCCAGGGCATCACGGCCTGGCAACCGACGTCGACCAGCCGCTGGCACAGCACGAGGTCTTCGGTGCAGTAGGGCAGCACCTTGAAGCCGTCGCGGATCAGCTGCGACGCGGCATCGACGAGGTTCAGCGTGTCGGGCTGCAGCGTGTAGTCGTCGCCGATCAGCTCGAGCTTGATCCACGGCGTGTCGAACAGCTCGCGCGCCATCTGCGCGGTGGCGATCACCTCCTGCACGCTGTGGCAGCCGGCGGTGTTGGGCAGCACCGGCACCGCGAGTTTGCGCAGCAGCTCCCAGAAACCGTTGCCGAGCTCGCTATTGCCCGAGCCCTGGCTGGCGGTCTGGCGGCGCAGCGAGGCGGTCAGCATCGCGGGCCTTGCGCGTTTCACCGCGGCTTCGAGCAGGTCGGGCGAGGGGTAGCGCGCGGTGCCCAGCAGCAGGCGGCTCTGGAAGGTCTCGCCGTAGAGCACCAAGGGGTCGTTCGTTGTCATGTTCTTTGTCTCCATCATTCAGCCGCCGGTCACGGGGCGGATCACTTCGATGCGGTCGTCGGGTTGGAGCGTGCGCGCGGCGTATGCCGAGCGCGGCACGAACTCGCGGTTCACGGCCACCGCGAAAGGCGGCGTGGCGTTCAATGCCGCCAGAGCGTCGGTCAGACTGGCGTGGTCCGGCAGCGTGAAGGGCTTGTCGTTGATCAGGATGTTCATCGTCATGTGTCGGAGGTCTCCATGCCGAAGCTCCTTGCGAGGACCGAGTGGCCATGCGCAAGCAGTTCCATCGCGGCGTCGAGCAGGGCGGGCGCGATCATGAAACCGTGGCGGTACAGGCCGTTGATCTGTAGCATGCGCGGCTGCGGCTGGCGAATGGCGGGCAGGTTGTCGGGCAGCGTAGGGCGGCACTGCGTGGCGATCTCGACGATGCGCGCCTCGGCGAAGCCGCTGTGCACGGCATAGGCGGCGCTCAGCAGTTCGAGCGTGGAGCGAACGCTGGCGGGCGACATGTCGTCCGATTCGATCTCGGTCGCGCCGATCACGAACAGCTTGCCGGGCTTGGGTGCGATGTAGAGCGGGTAGCGCGGATGCACGAGGCGGGTGGGGCGCTTCAGGCTCACCTCGGGCGCGTGCACGCGGATCACCTCGCCACGCACGCCGCGCAGCACGTTCCATTGGGGCTTGGCGCCGAGACCGCGGCAGTCGATCAACCAGTCGGGCTGGCCCGTCGCACCGGGCGAAAAGTCCGAGGGTGCGCGCGGCGATTGCCAGTGCAGCGTGACGCGCGGGCTGGCCTGCAGCGTGGCGAGCAACGAAGCCAGCAACGCGCGGTTGTCGAGCTGGCCTTCGCCCGGCAGGAACAGGCCCTGCGCGAAACGCTGGCCCAGTGAAGGCTCGAGCGCGGCAATCGCTTGCGCGTCGAGTGTCTGCATCGGCGCGAGCTCAGGCACCTGCGTGCCGGTGTTCGCAAGCACGCGCGCAAGCCGTGTGGCTTCGGCGGCGTCCTGCCGATGCCAGAGCACCAGTGTGCCTTCGCGCTGGAAGAACACGGGCTGAGCGAGCGAGGCAAGCAGTTCGGGCCAGCGCGACAGCGCATGCTGCCCCATGCGCACGACCGACACAGGTGCCACGGCCGATTCGGCCAACGGGGCGAGCATCGCCGCAGCCACGCGCGCGGCGGCGCCTTCGGCATCGGGACTGCCGGCTTCGAACAGATCGACCTTGCAGCCGGCCTGCGCGAGCGTCACCGCCAGCAGCCGGCCCATGAGGCCTGCGCCGAGAATGGCAGCCGATTGAAAAGGAAGGCTCATGGTCTTGCTCCTTCCCCCTCTGGGGGAAGGCTGGGATGGGGGCAGGCAGAGCGCCCAATGGATACGCCGCGTGCCCCCACCCCGGCCCTCCCCCGGAAGGGGAGGGAGAAGAAGAGTCGCCGATAATTTTCGGCATGACCTCCGCACCCACCCAGCGCTACGCACGCGTGCTCTCCATCGCCGGCTCCGACAGCGGCGGCGGCGCCGGCATCCAGGCCGACCTCAAGACCTTCGCGGCGCTCGGCTGCTACGGCATGACGGCCATCACCGCGCTCACCGCACAGAACACGCTCGGCGTCTCGGGCATCCACGGCGTGCCGCCCGATTTCCTCAAGGCGCAGATCCAGGCGGTGGTGGAAGACATCGGCGTCGATGCCGTCAAGCTCGGCATGCTGCATGCACCCGAGGTGGTCGAGGTGGTGGCCTGGGCCATCGACCGCTATCAATTGAAGAACGTGGTGCTCGACCCCGTGATGGTGGCCACCAGCGGCGACCGCCTGATCGCGGCCGAGACGGTGCAGGTGCTGGTGCGCGAACTGTTTCCGCGCGCCGTGGTCGTCACGCCCAACCTTGATGAAGCCGCCTTGCTGATCGGCCATGCCATCGATGGCGTCGATGCGCTCGACGGCGCCGCCGACGAACTGCTCGCGCTCGGTGCAAAGGCCGTGCTGCTCAAGGGCGGCCATCTGCCGGGCGAAGACGTGGTCGACGTGCTGCTGCAAACCGGCGGCGAGCGCAAGCGGCTGGCCTCCCGGCGCATTGCCAGCCGCAACCTGCATGGCACGGGGTGCACGCTGTCTTCCGCCATCGCCGCGCATCTTGCATTGGGCGCGGCGCTGCCCGAGGCGGTCGAACAGGCGCGTGCCTACATCCTCGGCGCGATGGCCGCCGGTGCGAACGTGAAGGTCGGTGCGGGTCATGGCCCCCTCAACCACGGCTTTGCGCCAGTGCCGACGCACCGTTTGCCGGTGAAGGCCGGCTGAGCCAGGCGAGAACAAAAGTCGCCGCCAGCGTGGGCAGCGCAGAGCCGAACTGCGGCGCCCACCTGGCCAGCGCGTGGTACGCCGCGATGCCCGCGATCCAGATCAGCGCCGCGCCGAAATCGATCTGCCGCGTGCCGGCCGGCGACACCGACTGGCCGCCGCCCAGCCGCCCGATGATCACGCCGTAGAGCGGCACGAACACCGAGCTCAACAGCAGCAGGAAGGGCTCCAGCGTGTGCATTGGCAGCACCAGAGCCAATGCGATGCACAGCGCGGCCAGCAGCAGGCCCCAGCGTTTCACGCTCCATCGCGGCAGCAGGCTGTGCGTGGAGACCGAGCCCGAATAGACATCGCCATACGCGTTGTCGAGTTCATCGATCAGGATCAGCCCCAGCGCCACCAGCCCGCCCTGTGCCAGCAGCAGCGCGGTGACCAGACCCGTGCCGGGCTCGGCCACGCTCACCACCATCACGCCCAGTGCGTAGCACCAGATGTTGGCGAGCGCATAGCCGATCCAGGTGCCGCTGAAGGCGCTGCCCAGGCCGCCCTTGCCGGTCGCACTGCGCCGGCCGTGCCGCGCGTAATCGGCCACCAGCGGCAGCCACGAGACCGGCATCGCGATCACCAGGTCGAGCGCGCCGAACATGCCCATCGTGCCGTCACCCGGGCGTGCCCAGAAGGCGTCCAGGCCCTTGGCCTGTAGCCGCGTCGCGAATTGCCATGTGAGCCAGATCAGCGACAGCATCACCAGCGGCAGGCCGAAGCGGCTCACGAAGCGCCGCACCAGCTTGACCATCGACCCTGCAAGCAGCGCCAGCAGCACCGCGCCCCAGAGCAGCGTGGTCAGCACGCCGCCCCAGGCGGTGCCGAGCGAAGGGCCGACCACCGACTGGCCGATGGCCTGCGTGCCTTCGCGCATGACGACGAGTTCGAAAGTGGTCCAGCCCACCAGCTGCACGATGTTGAGCAGCACCGGCAGCCGCGCGAAGGCGCTGCCGTAGGTGGCGTGCATCAGGCCGGCGCTGGCTAGGCCGCTCTCGCAGCCCAGCCGCGCGGTCCAGGCCAGCAGGCCGGCGCCGACGCAGGAGCCGAGCACGATGGCAATGGCCGCGTCGCGCGTGCCCACGGCCGGCACCAGGTAGGCGCCGATCTGCATCACCAGCAGGCCCACGCCGAGGCTGAACCAGAGCGAGGCGTGGTCGTGCCAGCCGAACACGCGCTGGGATGCGGGCAGCGGCGTCAGCGCTTCGTTGGCGCCGGTAGCGGTGTCATCGTTTGCCATCCATTTGCTCCAGTGCAAAAGGTTTGGCAGGTGGGCGAGGCCCGAGCGGCGCAGCCGTCACGCGAGAGAACGTGAGAGGCCACCGGACCAGCTTCCCTGCGCGAGGATTGCCTCGAGCCCGCGTCGTCGGAAACGATGCGGACCCCCGGTGAAACCACCGGACAGGTTCAAAGGGACTTTCTCAGCCGGACGGCAAGCCGCCCAGCACCCCTAGCAATTGCACCGTGGCGAGCCGCGGCGCAGGGCGGAGTTTATCCGCTGCGGGGAAGCCCGCGACGACGGGCGTGCCATTCCAGGGGGTAAACCCGCAGAAGCGCCGGTCGATGCCACCGCCATCGTTGAGGCGCTGCGCGAACCGCGGGGCCTACGCCGCCTCGATCCGCCGCGCGGAGGCCTCGAGCCCGTCGATGGTGATCTGGATGTGCCGCTCGAAGCTGCCGTCGAGCGGCACCGCCGTGCCGTTGTCCCATCGCACGATGAACGCCTTGTTGGCCAGCAGCGGCAGGTTGCGCGTGAGCACCGGATGGTCGAGCGGGCGGATCGTGTGCACGCGCTCGCGCAACTCCTCGGCCCAGGCCTGCGTGTTGTCGGCGGGCAGGGGCGAGAACTCCATCGTGAGGAATCCCAGCATCGCCGCGATCACGCAGTTGTAGGCCTCCAGCAGCGGTTCGCCCTCGAAGCCGGCTTCGGTCAGCGCGGCCAGCACGCCCTCGACCAACGCCATCGGCAGGCTGCCGTTCGACACCAGTTGCGCGCCCAGCAGCTGCGCCACGTTCGGATGGCGGCGCACGGCGGCGCGGCAGCGCCGGAACAGTTCGGCGATCCAGTCCTTCCAGGCCAGCTTGCCGGGCGGCGGCGCGACTTCGGCCATGACGATGGCCGCCACTTCGGCCAGCAGCGCCTCGCGCGTGCTTACGTGCCAGTGCACCGTGGCCGGGTAGACATCGAGCCGCGCCGCAACCTCGCGCATGCTGAAGGCGCCGAGGCCGAATTCGTCGATCTGCGCCAGTGCCTCCTCGGCGATGCGTTGCTTCGTCAGGCCGCCACCGCCGGCGGGGCGGCCGGCGGTGCGGGGCTTGGGTGGCGATTTCTTCGTCATGGCTGCAGCCATTGTGCTGCAGCTTGGTTGACTGTATAAACAATATTAATTGAGCATTGATCAATTAAATTCGCTGCAAGAGGCGAGCGCCTCGCCATCCGAAGGACATAGCCATGACCCATGCCGCCACCGACCGCGCCCTTGCAGGGGCGCACCAGCGCTTCACCGACAGCAACCCGGCCAGCCGCAGCCAGTTCGAGGAACAGGCGCGCTACATGCCCGGTGCCAATAGCCGCTCGGTGCTGTTCTATGCGCCGTTTCCGCTCACCATTGCCCGGGGCGAAGGCGCGGCGCTGTGGGATGCCGACGGCCACCGCTATGCCGACTTCATCGCCGAGTACACGGCAGGCGTCTATGGCCATTCGGCGCCCGAGATACGCGACGCCGTCGTCGAGGCGATGCAAAGCGGCATCAACCTTACGGGCCACAACCTGCTCGAAGGCCGGCTCGCAAGGCTCATCTGCGAGCGCTTTCCGCAGATCGAGCAGCTGCGCTTCACCAATTCGGGAACCGAAGCGAACCTGATGGCGTTGACGGCGGCTCTGCATTTCACGGGACGCCGCAAGATCGTGGTGTTCTCGGGCGGCTACCACGGCGGCGTACTGGGTTTCGGCGCCAGGCCGTTGCCGACCACCGTGCCGTTCGACTTCCTGGTGCTGCCCTACAACGACACGCAGGCAGCGCGCGAGCAGATCGAAAGGCACGGCACCGAGATCGCCGCTGTTCTGGCCGAGCCGATGCAGGGGGCGAGCGGCTGTATTCCGGGGCGTCTCGACTTCCTGCAGGCATTGCGTGAGTCGGCCACGCGCGTCGGCGCATTGCTGGTCTTCGACGAGGTGATGACCTCGCGCCTCGCGCCGCACGGACTGGCGAACAGGCTGGGCATCCGGTCGGACCTGACCACGCTGGGCAAGTACATCGGCGGCGGCATGTCCTTCGGCGCCTTCGGCGGGCGGGCCGACGTGATGGCGCTGTTCGACCCGCGCACCGGGCCGCTCTCGCATTCGGGCACCTTCAACAACAACGTGATGACGATGGCGGCCGGCCATGCCGGGCTTACGAAGCTGTTCACGCCCCAGGCGGCCGCCGCGCTGGCCGGGCGCGGCGAGGCGATGCGCGCGCGGCTCAATGCGTTGTGCGCGGCGGAGGATGTGGCCATGCAGTTCACCGGCGTGGGGTCGCTGATGAACGCGCATTTCCTGCGCGGCGAGGTGCGCCGCGTGGACGACCTGGCGGCGGTCGACGGACGGCTTCGGCAGCTGCTGTTCTTCCACCTGCTGGAGCAGGGCATCTATGCCTCGCCGCGCGGCTTTGTCGTGCTGTCGCTGCCCTTGACCGATGCGGACATCGACCGCTACGTTGCCGCCATCGGCAGCTTCATCGGCGAGTACCGCGCGCTGTTGCCTCGCGGGCAGTAGCCACGCCCAGCAGCTCGTGCAGCCGCGTGCTGGTGGTCGTGTACTGCAGCGGCACGGCTTTGCCCGGAAAGACGATGGCCGTGGCGCCCCAGGCCGCCAGCGTGGCTTCGTGGAAGCCGCAGACGATGAGTTTTTTCTTGCCCGGGTAGGTGTTGATGTCGCCTACCGCGAACACGCCGCGCTCGCGGGTTTCGTACTTCTCGGTGTCGACGGGCACCTGCTTGCGCTCGAGTTCCAGGCCCCAGTCGGCGATGGGGCCGAGGCGCGGGGAGATGCCCAGGCAGGCGATCAGCGCGTCGAGCGGCAGATCGACGGTCGTTGCATCGGGCGTGGTGAGCTGCAGTTGCTTGCCGTCGAATGCGGTCGGTTGGCCGACCTGGAAGGCCAGCTTGCCCGCGGCCACGAGGGCTCGCATTGAGGCAACGGTGGTTTCGTCGGCCTGGAAGCCATCGCGGCGGTGGACCAGCGTGACCTGCTTCGCAACGGCCGTGAGCGCGATGGCGGTTTCGAGCGCGATGTCGTCACCGCCGTTGACCACCACGGTCTGGCCGCCAAAGCGCTCCAGCGAATCGGGGTGATAGAAAAGCGATGCGCCCTCGAATTGCGCAATGCCCTCGATGGCGATGCGCTTGGGCACGAAGGCCCCCACGCCGGCCGCGACGAACACTGTCTTGGCCAGGAAAGCGCTGCCCGCCGAGGTGGTCAGCAGCAGCCGTTCGTCGGCCTGCCTTTCGAGCGTGGCCACCTGCTCGCCGAAATGGAATTGGGGCTTGAAGGGCGCAATCTGCTCCAGCAGCGATTGCGCGAGGCCGCGGCCGCTGGTGACCGGCGTGCCGGGAATGTCGTAGATCGGCTTGTTGCCGTAGAGCGTCACGCACTGGCCGCCCGCGGCGGGCAGCGCATCGACGATGTGGCAGGAGATCTCGAGCAGGCCGAGCTGGAAGGCCTGGAACAGCCCGACCGGACCGGCGCCGATGATGAGGGCGTCGGTTTCGATCGGGGCGGCTTGCGTGCTCAGCGCACCAGCTCCCCGACCTTGTCGGTCTTGTCTTTCCACTCTTCAGCGTCAGGCAGCGCCGGCTTGCGCTTGGTGATGCTCTTCCAGCCGTCGGCCAGGGCCAGCTCGGCGTTGATCTTGATGAAGGCGATCTGGTTGGCCGGCAGGTCTTCCTCGGCGTAGATCGCGTTGACCGGGCACTCGGGGATGCAGACCGCGCAGTCGATGCACTCGTCCGGATCGATCACCAGCATGTTGGGACCTTCGCGGAAGCAGTCGACGGGGCAAACGTCCACGCAGTCGGTGTATTTGCAGCGGATGCAGGCTTCGGAGACGACGTGGGTCATTTGTCTTTTAACGTCAGTTTGATCGGGGAAAACCCCTGATTTTAGGCCTTTGCGGCGGCAGGCTGCACGAGCACGGCAGCAGCGGTCTTGTGGGAGGCGGTATCGACCAGCACCAGCGAGCCCAGTGCACGCGATTGCGTGAAGGGCAGCACGGCCAGCGGCTGCTGCAGCGCGAGCACCACGTCGCCGATGGCATTGGCTTCCAGCTGCGTTGCCGGCTCCGATTCGAGCGTCGTGATGTTCACGCGATCGACGATGCGCGCCACCTTGGCCTTGACCCAGCGGTGGCCCTGCAGCGCCCAGTACACACGGCCCGCGACCAGAGGCTCGTCGTCGAGCCAGGCCACGGTGGCCGTGATCTCGCGCACCGGCTCGAAGGCCTCGGGCGCCAGCAGCCAGTCGCCACGCGACACGTCGACCTCGCGGTCGAGCACGATGCCGGCGCTGTGGCCCGCATGCACCGACTTCGGCTGGCGCGTATGGCTCAGCACCTGCGCGACCGTGGCGGTCTGGTTGCTCGGCAGCACGGTCACGCGCTGTCCGGGTTCCACATGGCCCGAGGCGACGCGGCCCCAGAACACGCGGCGGCCTTGCGAGGTGTCGGCGGAGGCCGAGAACTTCTCGACCCACTGCACCGGAAAGGCGAAAGGCACGGCCTCGTCCTGCGCCGTCACGGGCAGTTCCTCGAGCAGCTCCAGCAGGCTCGGACCTTCGTAGCCGACCCAGTCGGCATGGCGCGTGGCCACGTTCCAGCCCTTGAGCGCGGAGATCGGCACGATGGCCGCGACCTGCACGCCGGCCGCTTCGGCAAAAGCGTTCAGCGCGGCCGAGATGCGCTCGAAGGCGAGTCCGGCGTCGTCGATGGCGTCGAGCTTGTTGACCGCGAACACGATCGACTGAACGCGCAGCAGGTGGCACAGCAGCGAATGGCGGCGCGTCTGCGGCAGCAGCTCGCGCTTGACGACCGTGCCGTCTTCCACTTCGGCGGCCCAGGCCAGCTTGGTCGCATCGACCAGCACCACGGCAGCGTCGGCGGCCGAGGCGGCCGTGACCATGTTGCGCGTGTACTGCTCATGGCCCGGCGCGTCGCCGATGATGAACTTGCGCTTGGCGGTCGAGAAGTAGCGGTAGGCCACGTCGATCGTGATGCCCTGTTCGCGCTCGGCCGAGAGGCCGTCGGTCAGGAGGGCGAGGTCGGTCTCGCCGCCGCGCTGCACGCCGGCGAGCTGGTCCTGCAGCACGGTCTTGCTGTCGACCAGGAGGCGGCCGATCAGCGTGCTCTTGCCATCGTCGACCGAGCCGCAGGTGATGAAGCGCAGAGCGGTGCCGGTGTCGCCGTGAGCGGCGAGTTCTTGGGGGGAGGCTGTCGTCGTCGCGCTCATCAGAAGTAACCGTCTTTCTTGCGTTTTTCCATGGATGCTTCGGAGGTCATGTCGTCCATCCGGGTGGCGCCGCGTTCGCTCACGTCGACCGACAGCGTTTCGAGCACCACGTCGCCCGCATCGGCCGCGAGGCTCTCGACCGGGCAGGTGGTCGTGATGTCGCCCACGGTGCGGAAGCGCACGTCGCGCACCTGCACGGTTTCGCCGTCGCGCGCCGGGGTCAGCCCGGTCACCGGCACCAGCAGGCCGCGGCGCTCGACCACTTCACGCTTGTGCGTGTAGTAGATCGACGGCAGGCCGACGTGTTCGCGCTCGATGTATTGCCACACATCGAGCTCGGTCCAGTTCGAGATCGGGAACACGCGGAAGTGCTCGCCGGGAGCGAGGCGCGTGTTGAACAGCGTCCACAGCTCGGGGCGCTGGTCCTTGGGCTGCCATTGGCCGAAGGAGTCGCGGTGCGAAAAGATGCGCTCCTTGGCGCGGGCCTTTTCCTCGTCGCGACGGGCGCCGCCGATCAGCGCGTCGAAGCGGAACTCCTCGATGGCTTCGAGCAGCGTCACCGACTGGTGCGCATTGCGCGATTCGCCGGGGTGCGCGAGGCGCACGGTGCCGCGCTTCATCGAGTCTTCGACGCTGCGCACGATCAGTTCGGCGCCCAGCTCCTTCGCGCGCTGGTCGCGGTAGTCGGTCACTTCGGGGAAGTTGTGGCCGGTGTCGATCATCAGCAGCGGATAGGGAATGCGGCCGGCGCCAAAGGCCTTTTCCGCGCACTTCAGCAGCACCAGCGAATCCTTGCCGCCCGAGAACAGCAGGGTGGGCCGCTCGAAGGCGGCCGCGACCTCGCGCAGGATGAAGACGGTTTCTTCTTCGAGTGCATCGAGGTGCGTGTTGGACAGGCGCGCGGGAGAGTGCATGGGCGGCTGCAGCAGTTCGGTTTCGGTACGGGCGTTCATCGGAGGGGATGCTGGATGCGGTGAATCGGTGAGACCTTGGCTCTCAGTGCGCAAGATGCAATCCGCACTCGCGGTTGTCTTCGCCCTTGGTCGGGTCCACGTAATCGAAGTTGTTCGGCAGGCCATGCGCCTCGCAGTACTCGTACAGCTCCTTGGACGACCAGTGCAGCAGCGGCGCGACCTTGATGAGGCCGTCCGGATTGACGCTGACCGGGTCCATCTGCGCACGCACGGCCGTATCGGTGGCCCGCAGCGCGGTGAACCAGACCTTGGGTGCCGTCTCGCGCAGCGCGCGGGCAAAGGGCTCGAGCTTCACTTCTTCCGTGAAGGCGGCATGGCGCGGATCGTCGAGCGCCGGCGTCGGGCCTTCCACCGCTTCGCGATGCGCACGCGAGCGGCGCGGCAGGTAGATGTGCAGGTCCAGGCCCAGTTGCTTCGTCACCTCGTCGGCAAAGCGGTAGGTGGCCTCGGTGTTGTAGCCGTTGTCCATCCAGACCACGGGAACATCCCGCTTGGCGCGCGTGACCATGTGCAGGATCACCGCCTCGAACGGGCGGAAGTTGGTGGTGACGATGGTGGGCTGCCCCAGGCCGATCGCCCAGTCCACCAGGCCCTCGGCGTTGCGGCCGAGTTCGGCGTTGATTTTGGTGAGGTCCATGCTCATGGCTGAAGGTCTCTCGGGGTTCAGGCGCCGGCCACGAAGTGCGGCGCGGTCTTCACCGCATCGCCCTGGTAGAACGCGGCGAAGCGGTCGAACTGGCGCTGCGCGTCGGAGGCGTCCACGCCTTCCTTGAGCACGGCGCTGGAGAAGCCGGTGCGTTCCATCTGCACCAGCTGGTCGATCAGCACGTCGCCGGTGGCGCGGATGTCGCCCTTGAAGCCCAGGCGGCGGCGCAGCAGGAAGGCCTGGCTGTAGGCGCGGCCGTCGGTGAACTTCGGAAAGTTCAGGTCGATGCGCTCGATGTCTTCCAGGCACACCTCGATGGCGAGCGGGTCTGCGTCGTTCGGCAACTGCAGCACTTTCGGGTCGCCGTCGTCCACATGTTCTTCGGCGGCCAGGATGTTCAGGTTCTTCTTCATGCTGCTTCCTCCACCTTGAAACGCGCACCGTTGGCCGCGGCCTTGAACGGGTCATGGCCCACGCGGCGCAGCGTGTCGATGAAGTTCTCGCCGCTCTCGCGGGTGTCGCGGTACGCGGTGAGCACGGCCTCGATCACGCCCGGCACTTCTGCCGCCGAGAACGAGGGGCCGACCGCCTTGCCGGCCTGCGGCGTACCGCTGAGCGCGGAGCCGTCGGAGCCGCCGAGGGTGACCTGGTACCACTCCTTGCCGTCCTTGTCGACGCCCAGGATGCCGATGTGGCCGCTGTGGTGGTGGCCGCACGAGTTGATGCAGCCGCTGATGTGCAGGTCGATCTCGCCCAGGTCGTCGAGCTCGTCGAGGTCCTGATAGCGCTCGGTGATCGCTTCGGCGATGGGAATGGAGCGCGCATTGGCCAGCGCGCAGAAGTCGCCGCCGGGGCAGGCGATCATGTCGGTCAGCAGGTGCACGTTGGCGCTGGCAAAGCCGGCAGCGCGGGCGGCAAGCCACAGCGCATGCAGGTCTTCGGCATGCACCCAGGGCAGCACGACGTTCTGGTCGTGCGTCACGCGGGCTTCGCCGGCCGAGAAGCGGTCGGCCAATTGCGCGAGCGTGTCGAGCTGGTCGGCCGAGGCATCGCCGGGCGCCTGTTTCAGGCGCTTGAACGACAGCGTCACGGCGCGCAGCGCGGGGTTCTTGTGTGGCGCCACGTTGCGCGCCAGCCAGCGGGCGAACATGACGTCGTCGGCGGCCTGGGCGCGCAGCTCGGCGTCGGTCTTCTCGGCGCTTTGCAGCACGCGGGTGGCGAGCGTCGGCGGCACGAAGGATGCGGCCACGCGGTCGTACTCTTCCTGCGTGATGGTGTGCGGCGCGCCGTCGTGCTCGAGGATCTGCTTGTACTCGGCGTCGACGTCGTCGATGTAGCGCTGGCCCTCGGCCTTCACCAGGATCTTGATGCGCGCCTTGTAGATGTTGTCGCGGCGGCCATAGCGGTTGTACACACGAATCACCGCTTCGAGGTAATTCATGATCTGCTGCCACGGCAGGAACTCGCGCAGCACGGTGCCGATGATGGGGGTGCGGCCCATGCCGCCGCCCACCTGCACGCGGAAGCCGATTTCGCCGGCCGCGTTCTTCACGATGTGCAGGCCCACGTCATGCCAGCCGGTCGCGGCGCGGTCTTCGGTGGCGCCGGTGATGGCGATCTTGAACTTGCGCGGCAGGAACGCGAACTCGGGGTGTAGCGTGCTCCACTGCCGCATGATTTCCGCGAACGGGCGCGGATCGGCGATTTCGTCGACGGCAATGCCGGCGCGCTCGTCGCTCGTGATGTTGCGGATGCAGTTGCCGCTGGTCTGGATGCCGTGCATGTCGACCGAAGCCAGCAGGTCCATCACGTCGGCCGACTTGGCGAGCGGAATCCAGTTGTACTGGACGTTCTGGCGCGTCGAGAAATGGGCGTAGTGCGTCGGGAGCTTGTGGCTGCCGAGCAGGCCCTGCGTCTCGACGGCCTTTTTGTAGACCTCGGCTTCGGGCTCGTCGTACTCCCGGGCGATGCGGGCCAGCACGCGGATCTGGCGGCTGGAGAGCTCGCCGTAAGGCACGGCCACGCGCAGCATCGGCGCGTAGCGCTGGACATACCAGCCGTTTTGCAGCCGAAGGGGGCGGAACTCGTCCTCGTGAAGACGGCCTTTTTGCCAGCGCTCGAGCTGGTCTCGGAATTGGGCGGCTCGTTGATGAACGAACTGTCGGTCGAATTCTGTGTATTGGTACATCGTGCGTGTGTCTTGAAGTGCAGTGCGTCCATCGCCCCAGCAAGAAGCCGAGATTCTGAAAGCCGGCCTTATGGAAACAAACTATTTTTTGGTTCGCGCCTTATGCGGATAAGCTTATTCCCCAGCATCCATGCGGGTTGCGGGACGGTTGGATGCTTATTCCGGATAAGGGCGCGGGTGCCCTGCATGGGCAAGGATAAGCCCCGCGGCGAGGCCGGGATGTCCCCGGGCCTGTTTTCCTGTTCGCCCTGGAAGAGGGCGTAATGCTTTAGCGCAGCATCGACGACATGGCCGAGCAGCAATTCAGCATGCGCACCGCGGCTTCGACCGTCTCGGCGGTGAAACGAAGCGTGACGCCGTCCACGCGCTCGAAAGCCGGCCACTGGCAGAACAGGTCGGCCAGCGCGGGCGACTGGGCGCGCAGCGTCACGGTCTGCGGGCCCTCGAAGACGAGCGGCTTCGCCCGGGAGCGGGCGGCCAGCGCTTCTTCCACGCCCGCGCGAATTGCTCGTCGGGATTGCTCGGGTGACAGCGATACGCCACTGTTGCACCCCGTGGCCTTCTTGGTTTCGACGAAGGTCGCGTGCGGAAAGAGCGGCCGGTTCTCGGCAATGAACACGTCGTCTCCACTGCCCATCACTACAGGCACGCCATATTCCCCGGCCAGCGCGCCGTAGAGCCCGGCTTCGCCCAACTCCTGCCCGCCGAGCGAGATGCTTGCAAAGGCAAAGCTGTTGATCGTGTGCGCCAGGATGCCGCGCCCCTGCGCGCGCGAGTGATAGCCCACCATGCAGACCGCGTCGACGCCTTCCTCGACCCCGGCCACCATGCTCAGGTAGCGCGGCTTGCCCTGCACCACGCGGGCGCGCGCGTCGAGCACGTCGGGCGGCATGTTGCGAAAGCCGCCGTGCGAGTCGTTCACCAGCACTTCGGTGGCACCCGCGTCGAAGGCACCGGCAATCGCCGCGTTGGCCTCCTGCGCCATCAACAGGCGCGCACGCTCGTACTCGGGGTTGCCCGCGCGCACTTGCTCGGAGTGATAGACGCCGGCGACGCCTTCGATGTCGGTGGAGATCAGGACTTTCATGGGCGGTGCGATCAGGTCAGGCTCGAGAAGAAAAGGTGGCTGCGGGCAGGAGTTCGCTCAGCGCGGCGCGGTGGTTGCCGTCACGGCCGGTCACGGCCTCGGCGCGCCACAGCGCATGGATGATCGCCTGCTCGGTGCTGTCGGCCGCGGCCTGGAAGAGGCCGTCGAGCAGCCCGTCGTGCAGCATCGCCAGGACCGGCATCGGCCGCTCGACCTGGTCGGGCACGGTGTAGGCGGTGGAAAAAGCCAGCACGATGTCGCCGCTGCCGTGCCCGAAGACCGAGCCCGTGCGGGCCAGCCCCGCGCCCGCGCGCAGCGCGAGGCGGCGCAACTGGCGCGCATCGAGCGGCGCGTCGGTGGCGACGACGATGATGATCGAGCCCTTTTCAGGCTCCTTGCATTCGGCCGAGCCTTGCGTCGCCAATCGCTCGCCGACCGCATGCCCCGCCAGCACCAGTTGCGGCTGGCGCCCATAGTTCGCCAGCACCAGTGCGCCGACGGTGTGCACCGCGCTGTCGGGGGCCGAGACGCGGCGCGATGCGCTCCCGATGCCGCCCTTGAGCTGGAAGCTCGACATGCCGCGTCCCGCGCCGACCGAGCCTTGCGCGAAGTCGACGCCGGCGTTGCCGAGCGCACGCAGGTAGTCCGACTCGGTCACAGCCAGCCGTTGGATGTCGTTGAGGAAGCCGTCGTTGCACTCGAAGACCAGCGGGTTTACCGTCGGCAGCGACCGGCCGCTCTCGGGGTTCGCCGCAACGCAATGCCGGATCTGCGCCGTGGCCACCGTGCCGACCGAGAAGGTGTTGGTCAGCGCGATTGGCGTCTCGAGCACGCCGAGTTCGGCGAGTTGCACCAGCCCCACGCTCTTGCCGAAGCCGTTGAGCACCACGGCGGCCGCGGGCACCTTGTCGCGGAACGGGTCTCCCGCGTGGGGCCGGATCACCGTCACGCCGGTCTGCACGGCACCGTCGCTGAGCGTCTGGTGACCCACGGTGACGCCCGCGACGTCGGTGATGGCATTGCGCGCGCCCTGGAGCAGGTTGCCGATGAAGGGCAGGGAGGTCGTCGATGGCATGAAGAAAAAGCGGGCTACTGGCGGTCGATCTTCGGATCGAGCGCGTCGCGAAGCGCATCGCCGAGCAGGTTGAAGGCGAGCACGGTGAAGAAGATGGCCAGGCTGGGGAACAGCGCCACGTGCGGCGAGGTCACCATGTCGGCGCGGGCCTCGCTGAGCATCGCGCCCCATTCGGGCGTCGGCGGCTGCGCGCCCATGCCCAGGAAGGAGAGGCTGGCCGCCGTGATGATCGACGTGCCGACGCGCATCGAGAAATACACCACGATCGAGGAGATGGTGCCCGGCAGGATGTGCCGCACGATGATGGTCCAGTCGGATGCGCCGATGCTGCGCTCGGCCTCGATGTAGGTCTGCTGCTTGAGCACCAGCGTGTTGCCGCGCACGAGCCGCGCGAACGCCGGCACGCTGAACACCGACACGGCCACCACCACGTTGGTCATGCTGCTGCCCAGGATGGCGACCACGCCGAGCGCGAGAAGAATGCCGGGGAAGGCGAACAGCACGTCGGAGATGCGCATCACGATGCGGTCCCACCAGCCTTCGTAGTAGCCGGCCAGCAGGCCGAAGGCGGTGCCGATGATGCCGCCCAGCACCACTGACAGGAAGCCCGCCATCAGCGAGATGCGCGCGCCGGCCAGGATTCGGCTGAAGATGTCGCGCCCGAGTGGATCGACGCCGAACCAGTGCACGGCCGAGGGGCCGGTGTTGAGCATGTCGTAGTCGAAGAAGTTCTCCGGATCGAAGGGCACGATCCAAGGTGCGAACACCGCGACGAACACCAGCAGCAGCACGAACACCGCGGCGACGATGCCCACAGGTTGCTTCTTGAAGCGGCGCCAGCATTCGCCCCAGGGCGTGCGGACCTTGCCCGCGGTTTGAACCGCCACCACGGGCGGAGTGATCGATTCGGCGGTCACGCCGGTGGCTTGCGTCATGTCGGCTGCCTCACTTGTAGCGGATGGTGGGGTTGATGTAGCCGTAGAGCACGTCCACCACCAGGTTGATCAAAATGAATTCGAGCGAGAACAGCAGCACCAGCGTCTGGATCACGGGGTAGTCGCGCATCTGCACGGCATCGACCAGCAGGCGCCCGAGGCCCGGCCAGTTGAAGACGGCCTCGACCAGGATCGAGCCGCCCAGCAGGAAGCCGAACTGCAGGCCCATCATCGTGACCACCGGGATCAGCGCGTTGCGCAGCGTGTGCTTGAACACCACGCTGGATTCGTGCACGCCCTTGGCGCGCGCGGTGCGCACGAAGTCTTCCTGGATCACCTCGACGAAGGAGGCCCGCGTGAAGCGCGCCATCACGGCCGCCACGGCCGCGCCCAGCGTGATCGAGGGCAGGATGTAGTGCTTCCAGCTGCTGGCCCCCACCGTGGGCAGCCAGCCGAGCTGGACCGAGAAGATCTGCATCAGCAGCATGCCGAGTGCAAATGCGGGGAAAGAGATGCCCGACACGGCGAGCGTCATGCCCAGCCGGTCCGGCCATTTGTTGCGGTACACCGCCGACACGATGCCGATGCCCATGCCGAAGATCACCGCCCACACCATGCTGGTGATGGTCAGCATCACCGTCGGGAAGAAGCGTTCGCCGATCTCCGCCGACACCGGCCGCCGGGTGCGGATGGAGGTGCCGAAGTCGCCCTGCAGCATGTGGGAGAAGAAGTTCACGAACTGCTGCGGCAGCGGCTTGTCCAGCCCGAGCTCCGCGCGGACCATGGCCACGGTCTGCTCGTCGGCGTCCTGGCCGGCGGCAAGTCGCGCCGGGTCGCCGGGCAGCATGTGGACGAACAGGAACACCAGCACCGCCACGATGAGCAGCGTGGGGATCAGGCCCAACAGTCGTTTGAGGAAGTAATTCAGCATGGGGTGCGGTTGCCGCGGGCGGGCGATGGCGGCATGCCATCGGCCGTCGGGCAGTCAGTCAGGAAACGAGGAGCCGGGATCAGTTCGACGTGGCGATCGCGTCGATGTTGATGTTGCCGTCAGGCATCACGAACACGCCCGAGAGACGCTTGGCGTGCGCCGACAGGTTCTGCTCGGTGACCAGAGGAATACGCGGCAGATCCTTCTGGAGCTGTTCCTGAGCCGCCTTGTAGAGCGCAGCCTTCTCCTTGTCGTCCACCGCGGCGAGGGCCTTGGCGATGTTGCCGTCGACCAGATCGTTCTTGTAGTACGCGTAGTTGGCGAGCTTCGGCGGCCAGGCTTCCGAGGCGAATAGCGGGCGCAGTGCCCAGTCGGCTTCCCCGGTGGAAGACGACCAGCCCACGTAGTACATGCGTACCTTGGCGGTCGCTGGATCGGCCCAGGTTTCGACCCATTCGGTGCGCTGCCCCACTTCGAGCGCCTGCACCTGCAGCTTGATGCCCACCTGTGCGAGCTGCTGCTGCACGAACTGAATGACCTTCTGAGAAGTCGTGTTGTTGTAGTGGCTCCAGAGCACCGACTCGAAGCCGTTCGGATAGCCTGCTTCGGTCAGCAGTTGCTTTGCCTTCTTGACGTCGTAGCCGATTGGCGCCATCTTTTCGGCGAACTTGACGCCCTGCGGCACAAAGCCCTGCGCCGGGAATGCGAAGCCGCTGAAGGCAACCTTGGCGAGCGCGTCCTTGTTGATGGCGTAGCCGATGGCCTCGCGCACCTTGGGGTTGTCGTATGGTTTCTGCAGCACGTTGAACGTGAGAAAGCGCGTGATGATCGAAGGCGTAGTCGTCACTTCGAGCTTGTCGCTCTTCTTCAGCAGCTCGGCCTGCTCATAGGGAATGGGAAACGCGAAGTCGGCCTCACCGGTCTGCAGCATCGCGGCGCGCGTGTTGTTCTCGAGCACAGGCTTCCACGAGACGTTGTCGACCTTCGGGTAGCCCTTCTTCCAGTAGCCGTCGAACTTCTTGGCCTTGACGGCTTCGGTCTGCTTCCACTCGACGAATTCGAAGGGGCCCGTGCCCACGGGGTGGAAGGCGATGTCCTTGTTGCCCCACTTCTTCAGCGCGGTGGGCGAGATCATGGCGGCCGATGCGTGGGCCAGCGAGTTGATGAAGGGGCCGAAGGGCTCCTTCAGCGTGATTCGCACGGTGCTGGGGTTCACCGCTTCGACCTTGCCCACGCGGTTGAACTGGTTGTAGCGCAGCAGCTTGTTGTCCTGGTTGAGCACGCGGTCGAGCGTGACCTTGACGGCTTCGGCGTTGAAGTCGGTGCCGTCGTGGAACTTGACGCCGCTGCGCAGCTTGATGGTGTAGACCAGGCCGTCTTTCGAGACGTCGTAGCTCTCGGCGAGCACGTTCTGCACCTTCAGGTCCTTGTCGAACTGGAACAGGCCTTCATAGAAGGTCTTGGTGACGGCGGTGGTCAGGGTGGTGTTGGTGTTGTAGGGGTCCAGCGTCTCGGGCTGCGCGGCGATCGACAGCACCACGTCTTTCGCGGCCAGTGCCGTGCCCGATGCGGCCAACGCGGCCAGGCCCAGCAATGCCGATGCCCATCGCAGAGAGGAAGAAGATTGCTTCATGGAAAGAACTCCAGTCGGTTCGAGGAAAAAAGCAGGAGGGCCTGCGGGTTGAAAAATCAGAAAGCGCCGCCGATGGCGTGCCGTGCAACGAAGTGGCCGGGCGCGACCTGCACCAGCGGCGGCACCTCGGGCTCGTCGCCCACCGCGCGGATCGGGCTGGGGATCTCGCCTTCGAGCAGCGCGCGCGGCTTGTGGCGGCGCGACGGGTCGGCCACCGGCACCGCGGCCATCAGCTTGCGCGTGTAGGCGTGCTGCGGCGCCTCGAAGACGGCGCGGCGAGGGCCGATCTCGACGATCTGGCCCAGGTACATCACGGCCACGCGGTGGCTGATGCGTTCCACCACCGCCATGTCGTGCGAGATGAAAAGGAAGGCCACGCCCAACTCGCGCTGCAGGTCGAGCATCAGGTTGACGATCTGCGCCTGGATCGACACGTCCAGCGCCGACACCGATTCGTCGGCCACCACCACCTTGGGGTTGAGCGCGAGCGCGCGTGCAATCGCAATGCGCTGCCGCTGGCCGCCCGAGAACTCGTGCGGATAGCGCTGCGCCACCTCGGGCGGCAGGCCGACCTTCTGCAGCAGCCAGTCGACGCGCTGCTGCGCCTCGGCGCCCTTGGCAATGCCGTGGATGAGCAGCGGCTCCATGATCGAGAAGCCCACCGTCACGCGCGGATCGAGCGAGGCGAACGGGTCCTGGAAGATGAACTGGATATTGCGGCGCAGCGCCTGCAGCTCGCGCGTGGGCAGCTCGCGGATGTTCTTGCCGCCGAACTCGATCGCGCCGCTCTGGCTTTCGACCAGGCGCAGCAGCGAGCGGCCAGTGGTCGACTTGCCGCAGCCCGATTCGCCGACCAGCGCCAGCGTCTCGCCGGGGTACAGGTCGAAGCTGATCTTTTCCACCGCATGCACTCGGCGCTTCACGCGGCCGAAGATGCCGCTGCGCACGTCGAAGCGCGTGACGAGGTCGCGCACGCGAAGAATGGGGCCGGTGTCCTGGCGCACCGTGTCTTGCTGCGTGGGCGCCTCGACGGGCACGGTGTCGGCGTTGGCCTCGGTGCGCAGCAGTTCGAACTTGGCCGGCAGGTCGGTGCCCTGCATCGCGCCGAGCTTGGGCACGGCCGACAGCAGCGCTTTGGTGTAGGGGTGCTGCGGTGCCGCGAACACGGTGTCAGAACTGCCGGCTTCCACCTTGTCGCCGCGGTACATCACGAGCACGCGGTCGGCGATTTCGGCGACCACGCCCATGTCGTGCGTGATGAAGAGCACGCCCATGCGCATTTCTTTCTGCAGCTCGCGGATGAGCTGGAGGATCTGCGCCTGGATCGTCACGTCGAGCGCGGTGGTCGGCTCGTCGGCAATCAGCAGCTGCGGCTTGCACGACAGCGCCATTGCGATCATCACGCGCTGGCGCATGCCGCCCGACAGCTGGTGCGGAAAGCGGTCGAGCACATTGCGCGCTTCAGGAATGCGCACCAGCTCCAGCATGCGCAAGGCTTCCGCGCGCGCGGCCGAGTCGCTCTTGCCCTGGTGGATGCGGATGGCCTCGGCAATCTGCTCGCCGGCCGTGAACACCGGGTTCAGCGATGTCATCGGCTCCTGGAAGATCATCGCGATGTCCGCGCCGCGGATGTTGCGCATCGTGGTGTCGCGTGCCTGCGCGAGGTCGAGCACTTCGCCGTTGCGGCGGCGGAAGGTCATGCGCCCATCGAGGATGCGCCCACCGCCATGCTCCACGAGCCGCATCAGCGCGAGCGAGGTGACCGACTTGCCCGAGCCCGATTCGCCCACTACCGCGAGCGTTTCGCCGTGGTCGACGTGGAAGGACAGCTTCTTGACGGCATCAACCGTGCGCTCGGAGGTCGAGAAGCGAACGGTGAGGTCGTCGACGGCGAGAACGCGGCCGTCCGGCAGGGCGAGGACAGGGGTGGACATGGGAGTGCGAAGAAAAATTGGGGGCGTACGTTGGTGCGTCGTCAGGCGAAGATGGCCGTATGGGGCGCTTCGTCGCCGCGCGCGTGGCCTCGGTACATGCCTTCGGTGTTGAAGGCCAGGCTCAGGTTGCCGTGGCGGTCGACGGCGATCAGCCCGCCGGTGCCGCCGATGGCGGGCAGCGACTGGTGCACCACGGCGTGCGTGGCCGCTTCGAGCGTGGCGCCGCCGTAGGCCATGCGCGCGCAGATGTCGTACGCGGCTGCGACGCGGATGAACATTTCGCCGCTGCCGGTGCACGAAATAGCGGCCGTGCGGTCGTCGGCGTAGGTGCCGGAGCCGATGAGCGGCGTATCGCCGACGCGGCCCACGCGCTTGTTGGTCATGCCGCCGGTCGAGGTGGCGGCGGCCAGGTGGCCGTGGATGTCGAGCGCCACGGCGCCGACGGTGCCGAACTTCTTGTCTTCGTTCAGCGGCGGCTTGGTCATGGCGGCGCCTTCGTGGTCGGTGACCACGCGGCCCGTGTCGCGCACGCGGTACAGCTGCTGGCGGCGCGCGTCGGTCGAGAAGAAGAAGGGCTCGACCATCTCCAGGCCGCGGTCGCGCGCGAAGGCCTCGGCGCCCGCACCGGCCAGCAGCACGTGGGCGCCGTCCTCCAGCACGGCGCGCGCGGCGCGCACCGGGCGGCGCACGTGGCTCACGCCGGCGATGGCGCCGGCGGCGAGCGTGGCGCCGTCCATCACGGCCGCGTCGAGCTCGTGCGTTTCCTCGTGCGTGAACACCGCGCCGTAGCCGGCATTGAAGAGCGGGCAGTCTTCGAGCATCTCGACCGCCAGGCAGGTGGCGTCGAGCGCGGACATGCCCTTGAGCAGCGCGGCCTGCGCGGCGCGCACGATGGCCTGCAGCGCGTCGTGGTAGGCCTGCGCCTGCTCGGGGTTGGTCGTCGAGGCGCTGATGGTGCCGGCGCCGCCGTGGATGGCGATGACGGGCGTGACGTTCTTCATCGGGAAGCTTTCTTCTTTTTCCTGCCGGCGTCGGAAGCGACGGCGGCAGACAGGGATGGCATGGAGACCTCGCCGCGCACATGGCCCTGGCCCAGTCCGCCGTGCAGCCACGGGCGCACTGCCTGCAGGATGCGGCCGGCCGATTGCGCCGCGCCCGGCGCGCGCAGGGCGACCGCGCTGGTCAGCGCTTCGATCAGCGCGAGCACGCTGGTTTCGCAGTTGGGGCGGTAGCTGGTTTCGGTCTGGCAATACAGCACCACGTCGGCCAGCGGCGCGAGCGGTGAGCTGGGACGGTCGGTCAGCGCGAGCACCGCGCAGCCCTGGCCGCGCGCGATCTGCGCCAGCGCCACCGTGTCGGTGAGGTAGCGCGGAAAGGTCAGGCCGATGAACAGGTCTTGCGGCCCCGCGTGCATCAGCGTGCGCGCCGCATGGGTGATGCCGCTCACGCTGGAGAGCATGCGCACGTCGCTGCACGAGCCATCGAGGCCGTGTTGCAGCAGCCCCGCGAGCCAGGCGCTGGCGCCGAAGCCGCCGATGTAGATCGAGCGTGCCTTCAGGATGCGCTGCACCGCGGCCTCGCAAGCCGCGTAGTCCAGCGACTGGCGCGTGGCCTCGATGTTGCGGCGGCTCTCGTCGAGCGCCGTGGCGAACACCTCGGCGACCGTGGTCGGGCGCTCCAGGTTGCCGCGCAGCCGTTCGACCGGCGCCACCAGCGACTCGAAGCCGCGCACGAGTTCGGCGCGGAAGGTGGCGTAGCCGTCGAAATCCAACGCCCGCGCGAAGCGGTTGGCCGTGGCGACCGATACGCCCGCCGCGGTTGCCAGCTCGTCGATGGGCAGCGTCGCAACCTGCAGCGGGTGCTCGAGCACGAAGTCGGCCACCTGCCGGTGCGAACGCGTCAGCCGCGGCAACGCCTGCGCGATGCGCTGGGCCACGGTGGTGCCATTGGTGTCGACGTTGGTGCTCATGGGGCAGGCGATGCACCTCGAAGGGTGCTAGTGATGAAAATGAATTTACAAATATATGACAGATAAGAAAATTTTCTGTCATTTCCGATCGTAGACGCAAATACCGGGCCAGAAGAGAGGGGGCATTTGAGGGTTTGCCCGGGGTGGACAAGCCAGGCGGGCAGGTCTCGAAAAACTCATCGTGCCGCTTAAAGCAAGCGAAACGGAGCAATTCAACCCGACTCGCAGTGAACTCAGCGAGCCTGACCCCCTTGCGCGCCAAGGTCATGCGGCGGCTTGACTCTGCCATGGTGTGAAGGCTGAGACTTTTGCGTTTTGGTTCGAAGGAGAACTTCATGGGACATCCCACGGCGCCGACTGCTGCGGCGCGCCTATCCCTTGCCGACGTGGTTGCCCGCTCCGGTGCGTCCGCGCAACTGCTGCACGACTGCGAATCGCTCGGGCTGCTCGACGGCACCGACGCGGACGGCCATCTCTACGACGAGCAAACCGTGTCGACACTGCGCTTCGTACGACGGGCGCACACGCTGGGCTTCGACACAGCGGAAGTCGTCGAGCTGCATGCTCTGTGGCAAGACGGGCGCCGCGCGAGTTTCGATGTGAAGCGCGTCGCGCTCGAACGGGCCGAGGAACTGGCCCAGCGGATCGAAGAGCTCGCGCACATGAAGCGCCTGCTGGAGCGCCTGGCCCACTGCTGCGAAGGTGACGAGCGTCCCGAGTGCCCCATTCTGGAAGAACTGGCCGGGCTCGAGGGATTTGCCGGCTGTGAGGCGCGGCATGGGTGACGCCGGCGCGGGCACGCCGCGCCGCCCTTCAAACGGTTTCGAAGCGCAAGCGCCTCAACCCGGAATGTTCGGCTCGACCAGTTGGGCCAGCGCGATCAGCGATTCCTGCCAGCCCAGGTAGCACATCTCGGCGGGAATCACGTCGGGGATGCCTTCCTGCACGACGGACATGTCGGTGCCGCAGGACACCGCGGTCAGGGTCACGGTGGTCTTCATCGTGCCTGGAAGATGGGGATCGTCGAAGCTGGCGTCGTAGGCAATGCGCTGGCCGGGAACGAGTTCCAGATACTTGCCGCCGAACGAGTGGCTGTGGCCGGTGCCGAAGTTGGTGAAGGACATGCGCCAGGCGCCGCCCACCACGGGCTCCATGGTGTGGACCTTGCCGGTGAAGCCGAAGGGCGGCAGCCAGCGCTCGAACGCGCCGGCCTCCACGAAGGCACGATAGAGCCGGTCGGGGGAGGTGCGCAGGACGCGGTGCAGACGAACAATGTTGGTAGCCATGGTTGCTTACTCCTGAAGAACAGAGGACGACCCTCTGTGGTTACGTCGGATGAGCCCGTTGCGATTCGACATGCCCCAGGATTAGGAAAAACCCTGAGTCAACGCCTCACGCCTCACGCCTCAATCGATGAACCGTGCGCCACGATTCGTCGTCTTTTGCATGAACACGCTCAACGGATCGTCGGGATAGTCGCCGAAGCGCTCGCGCCGCGCATACCCCGCGCGCGCATAGAACGCGAGCGCCTCTGGCTGGCTCACGCCCGTCTCCAGCCGGAACAGGGTGCAACCGCGCGCCGTGGCTTCGCCTTCGAGAAAGCTCAGCATCTTCGCCGCAACGCCTTGCTCGCGGTTTTGCGGGCGCACATACATGCGCTTGAGTTCGCCGTAGCCGGGGTTCATGACGAGGGCGCCGCAGCTGATGGCCGTGCCCGCTTCGTCGCGCGCCACCGCGAACAGCACGTGCATCGCCGACAGTGCCGCAATGTCGATGCCATGGTGGCTCTCGGGCGAATACAGCGGCTTCTGGTACGCATCGAGGTCGTCGATGAGCTGGATGACGTCGGGCTGGTCGGGGCGCTCGAGGGCAATGTTCATGCGGAGGATTTCGTTGGGTCGCCGGATCTTATGGTGTCCCTGAGGCCAAAAGGAGAACCCCGCCGCAGCGGGGTGGGAGAGTCGTTGCCCTGGCGGGCGCGTCAGGGCCGTTAGCGGCTGTCCCGGAACCACTTCAGCCGGCGCTCCACCTCGTCAGGCGGAAACTTCCCTTCAGCCGCCAGTTTCCTCAGCGCTCGCTCGTGCGCTCGATACAGCGCGTCCTTCAGGAGAGCCATCTTGCGCTTCCTGCAAGGATCGCAGTCGTAGAAGCTGCCTGGAACTGCGGTAGGTTCAAGTTTGGCGTTCGCCTCGAAGGTATTGATTCTTCCCGTAGGTTCGATCCCGATGACGATGATCTTTCCATTCCTGAAAGTGACTGACGCACCACCCGAGCATCCTGTCCTTTCCGTATCCTCGCTGAAGTAGGATTTCTTCGAGATCCTGCGCATGTGCTTCAGTGCGTGCCGCACATCTTCCTCGGTCAGGATGACATCGGAGCAGTCCAGGAAGTTTTTGTCTTCCCAGGCAGACCTGCTGGAGGGATCGACGATTTCGATCTTCTCTACGGAATAGAGCGGATATCGTTTGTCGGCCGCGTAAGTCGAAGCAGTTGTTGCCGCCGTGAATAGCGTGAGCAAGAGGATGCCGGCTTTGGTCATGGTGTGGGTAGAGACAGATTCCAATTTGCGCCCTGTGCCTCTGTCGGCTTCTTTCTGCTGGCATCGGGATGCCGAAAGATTTCTCCCGGGGCGATCTGCATGGAATCTTGAAGCACGTCGACAAGCCACGAGAGCGATTGATTTTGAGCGGCAGTTGGTGAGGGAAAGATGCCAGCTTCCCCTCGCAATTCTTCCGCTGACAAGTTTCTGTGCCGGGTTTCTGGCTTGAAACCTTCCGGCAGCCTTGCCCTGCCAACCATCTCGATTCCTATGGCTTCCATGTTGCTCGGATACCGGTCGCCAGGTGCCTTGCGCATTTCAATGCGATGCATCGCCGTGGCTCCCACTTTCTCAGGAAAGTCGCGCAACTTGCACGTCCGCATCACCAGGCATCTCGCCTTCAGCGGCCCCACATGATTCGTACGCTGATAAATCGCCGCAGTCTGATAGATGGTCCCATCCGTATCGATGAGAAAGTGCGCGCCATTCGCCTTCGGCCGCTTGTAGCTGTTCAGTGAAGATGCCGATGTGTCGGCATCGGTTTGATGAACGACGATGCCGGTGATCGCACCGGTCCGCCTGCCTCTTTCGATTTCGGGGCTGCGAGCACTTCTGACTCGCGCGTGATTGATCATTCCGTTCGCGTCAATTTCGACAAGCATGCGGGTCCTCCTGAAAATAATTATTTAGTTATCGATTCCCACCAAGGCGTGTCTTTCCATCAATTCACGGCCCAGATCACGGCTTCGCGGCGCATGCTACAGCAGGGAATTCAGTGACGGTTGTCAACTTATTCCGATCGATTTCCACAAAGTCCGCCGGCCTGCAGGGTTCACTGCTTCGTCCAAGAATGGCGCGACGACAAGCCGGTCGGCTTGTCGGTTTTCTCCCCGAATCCGCAAACACGAAGGAGCAGTACTTTGGAATACCGTCAACTAGGTAAATCGGGCCTCAAGGTCCCCGTGTTGAGCTTTGGCACCGGCACCTTCGGAGGCAAGGGCGAGTTATTCAGCGCCTGGGGGAGTACCGACGTGGCCGAGGCGCGCAACTTGATCGACATCTGCATCGATGCCGGCGTCAACATGTTCGACAGCGCCGACGTCTACTCGGGCGGCGCCGCCGAATCGGTGCTCGGCGAGGCGATCAAGGGCCGGCCGCGCGACCGGCTGCTGATCTCGACCAAGGCCACCTTCCGCAGCGGCGAAGGGCCGAACGACGTGGGCTCGTCGCGCCACCATCTCGTGCAGGCCGTCGATGGCGCGCTCAAGCGCTTGGGCACGGACTACATCGACCTCTACCAGCTGCACGGCTTCGACGCGAGCACACCGGTGGAAGAAACGCTTTCGACGCTCGACGACCTCGTGCGCGCGGGCAAGCTGCGCTACATCGGCGTGTCGAACTTCTCGGGCTGGCACCTGATGAAATCGCTGGCCACTTCAGAGCGCTACGGCCTCGCGCGCTATGTCGCGAACCAGGCTTACTACTCGCTGGTCGGCCGCGACTACGAATGGGAGCTGATGCCTCTCGCGCAAGACCAGGGCGTTGGTGCCGTGGTGTGGAGCCCGCTCGGATGGGGCCGGCTCACGGGCAAGATCCGCCGCGGCCAGCCGCTGCCCGCCAAAAGCCGCCTGCACGCGACAGCGGACATGGGCCCGCCGGTGCCGGACGAACTGCTTTACCGCGTGGTCGAGGCGTTGGAAAAGGTTGGCGCCGAAGTGGGCAAGACCGTGCCGCAGGTCGCGCTGAACTGGCTGCTGCAGCGACCGACGGTGTCGAGCGTGGTGGTGGGCGCGCGCGACGAGGCGCAGTTGCGCCAGAACCTCGGCGCCGTGGGCTGGAACCTCACACCCGCGCAGGTTGCGGAACTCGATGCGGCCAGCGCGACGACGCGGGCTTATCCGTACTGGCATCAGCAGGGCTTTCTTGAGCGCAATCCGAATCCGGTCTAGGCTGGCATGAGGCCCCGTATGCGTCGTGTGGTGATCATCGGAGGCGGGGCGATCGGCTCCGCCATCGCCTATTTCCTGACCCGGGACCCGAAGGAGGAGCCCTTCGAGGTCACGGTGGTCGAGCGCGACTTCTCTTACAAGCAGGCGTCCTCGGCCTTGTCCGCGAGCTCGATACGGCAGCAGTTCTCGACCGCCATCAACATCGAGATGTCGCTTTACGGCATCGACTTTTTCCGCGCGCTCGGCGAGACCCTGCGCGTGGGCGATGACGTGCCCGACATAGGCCTGGTCGAGCCCGGCTACCTGTACCTGGCCTCGCCGGCTGGCGTCGACGTGCTGCGCGAGAACCATGCGATGCAGAAGGCGCACGCGGTGGACGTGGCGCTGATGACGCCCGGCGAACTGAAGGCGCGCTTTCCATGGATTTCGACCGAGGGCATTGCGCTCGCGTCGCTGGGCCTCTCGGGCGAGGGCTGGTACGACGGCTACAGCCTGCTGCAGGCCTTTCGCAAGAAGGCCGCCTCTCAAGGCACGCGTTATGTGCAGGCTCATGCAACGGGTTTGCGCCGCAACGGCCGCGCCGTGACGGGTGTGCAGCTGGACCGTGGCGAGACCCTGGAAGCCGAGGTTGTCGTCAACGCCGCGGGCGCATGGGCCGCCCAGGTCGCCGGATGGGCCGGCATCGATCTTCCGGTGCGCGGCCGCCGTCGCAGCGTGTTCAGCTTCTCGTGCCCCGAGACATTGCCGGGCTGCCCGCTGGTGATCGACACCTCCGGCATCTGGCTGCGCCCCGAAGGCCGCCAGTTCATCTGCGGCTTCGCGCCGCCCGAGGACCAGGACCACGACGACGTTCCGCTCGACGTCGAGTACGAAGCCTTCGACAGCTTCATCTGGCCGTCATTGGCCGAGCGCGTGCCGGCCTTCGAGGCCATTCGCATGACCGGTGCGTGGGCCGGCTACTACGAGATGAACGTGTTCGACCACAACGCCATCCTCGGCCTGCACCCGGAGCGCGACAACCTGTACTTCGCCAATGGCTTCTCGGGCCATGGGCTGCAACAGTGCCCGGCCGCAGGGCGCGGCATTGCGGAACTGATCCGCTTCGGCGAGTACCGCAGCCTCGATCTATCGCCGGTGTCTTTCGCGCGCATCCTGGAGAACCGGCCGCTGCTGGAGAAGAACGTGATCTAGGCGGAGCCCGGGGGAGGGCGTACGATCTTCCGCAAAAGAGGTGCCCCATGACCGCACAGACGCTGATCGATACCGCCCGCGCGCTCGTCGCCGGCGACAAGGGCCTGCTCGCGATGGACGAGAGCAACGCCACCTGCAACAAGCGCTTTGCCGCGCTCGGCATCCCGCAAACCGAGGCGGCGCGGCGCGAATGGCGCGAACTGATCGTCACCGCGCCGGGCCTGGCCGACAGCATCAGCGGCGCGATCCTGTTCGACGAGACGATCCGCCAGCAGACCCATGCAGGTGTGCCCTTCGCG
Source organism: Variovorax sp. 10L421 (assembly GCF_056395365.1). Classification (NCBI taxonomy): domain Bacteria; kingdom Pseudomonadati; phylum Pseudomonadota; class Betaproteobacteria; order Burkholderiales; family Comamonadaceae; genus Variovorax; species Variovorax sp. 10L421. Next base: position 163,419 of record NZ_JBFTJJ010000009.1, on the reverse strand, counting down.
AAGGCGTTGTCCGACGCTGGCATCGTCCCCGGCATCAAGGTCGACACCGGAGCGAAGCCGCTGGCCGGACATCCGGGCGAAACCGTTACCGAAGGCCTCGACGGCCTGCGCGAGCGCCTCGCCGAATACGCTGGCATGGGTGCGCGCTTTGCCAAGTGGCGCGGCGTGATCGCCATCGGCGACGGCTTGCCGACGCGCGCATGCATCGACGTCAACGCGCATGCCCTGGCACGCTATGCGGCGCTGTGCCAGGAGGCCGGGCTGGTGCCCATCGTCGAGCCGGAGGTGCTGATGGACGGTGGCCATGCCTTGGCGCAATGTGCCGAGGTGACCGAAGAGGTGCTGCACCGGACCTTCGCCGAGTTGCGCGCGCAGGGTGTGCTGCTCGAAGGCATGCTGCTGAAGCCGAACATGGTGCTGCCTGGGCTGAAGGCGCCCACGCAGGATTCGGTCGAAGCGGTGGCCGAGGCTACGGTCGCCTGCCTGCTGCGCACAGTGCCCGCCGCTGTGCCCGGCGTGGCGTTTCTCTCGGGTGGCCAGCCGGCGCAGCTGGCTTCCGCCCGCCTCAATGAAATGAACGCCCGGTTCAGGCCGCGCGTGCCGTGGGCGCTGGCCTTCTCTTTCTCCCGTGCGGTGCAGCAGCCCGCGCTCGACGCATGGAAGGGCGATGCCGCCAACGCGTCCGCTGCGCAGCAGGCGCTGGTGCTTCGCACCCGATCCAACCAGGCCGCGCGCCGCGGGGCACTGGCCACAACGCCTTAATCGGCCTTAGCTGGCCTTGGCCGCCTTCACCAGTGAAGGCGTAGCCCGGTAGCTCTCGGGGAACAGCTTCTTCAGCTCGTCGATCTTCGGCATGTCGTTGATCGCGATGTAGGGCTGGCTCGGGTGCAGCGTCAGGTAGTCCTGGTGATAGTCCTCGGCCGCGTAGAAGGGTTTGGCCATCTCGACGGTGGTGGCCAGCGGCTTGCCGAAGGCCTTGGCCTGGTTCAGCTGCGCGATGTAGGCGCTGGCAATGCGGGCCTGCTCGGCGTTCTCGGCGAACACGGTGGAGCGGTATTGCGTGCCGGTGTCGGGACCCTGCCGATTGAGCTCGGTCGGGTCGTGCGCCACCGAGAAGTAGATCTGCAGCAGCTTGCCGTAGCTGATCTGCTGCGGGTCGTAGGTGATGCGCACCGATTCGGCATGGCCGGTGCGCCCGGAGCCGACCTCGTCGTAGCGCGCCGTCTTCGCATCGCCGCCGGCATAGCCCGACACCGCATTGCTCACGCCCTTGACGCGCTGGAACACGCCCTGCACGCCCCAGAAGCAGCCACCGGCGAACACGGCGGTTTCGGTCTTGGCGGCCGGCGGCGCCACGAGGTCGGCCGTGGGCGCGGGCACGCGGCGGGCGGTTTCGGCGAACGAGGGCACCGCGTACCAGACCAGGGCGGCAGCCGCCAGCGTGCCGGCAGTGAGTGCAAGGGATTTCATGAGGGTTCCTTGAGAGAGCTTTCAGTGGCTGGGAAACCGGCCGACGCGACATTGACGCCGAATCTGCCGGGCGTCAATGGCGGTTGCGAAGGCGCTTACTTCTTCATCTCGTCCTTGTCCATGCTGTCCTTTTTCATGGCGTCCTTCTTCATGCCGTCCTTCGACATCGAATCCTTGGCCATCGAGTCCTTCTTCATGCCGTCCTTCGACATGGCGTCCTTCTTCATGCCGTCCTTGGCCATGCCGTCTTTCACCATTTCGTCTGCGGCGAATGCCGAGGCGCCGGCGAAGGCCATGCAGGTTGCGAGCAGGGTTGCGGTGAGCTTGTTCATTTGGAATTTTCCTAGTGGTTGATGAAGTTTCGTTTTCAGGATCGGCTCGGTTCAATGAACACGGCCTCGCGCTTTCTTCGGCAGTCGAGCGGCTTCAGCAGCCCCTCAGCTCCCTCCGAACCAGTTGTAGCCCTGGTCTTCCCAGTAGCCGCCGGAATAGGTGTTGGTGACGAACATCGCCTTGATGTGCTTCGGGTTCTTGTAGCCAAGCTTCGTCGGCATGCGCAGCTTCATCGGAAAGCCGTACTTGGGCGGCAGGGGCTGTCCGTCGTAGGTGAGCGTCAGCAAGGTCTGCGGATGCAGCGCGGTGGGCATGTCGATGCTGGTGTAGTAGTCGTCGGCGCACTTGAAGCCGACGTACTTGGCAGTGGTGTCGGCGCCGATGTGGCGCAGGAAGTCGGCAAAGCGCACGCCGCCCCATTTGCCGATGGCGCTCCAGCCTTCCACGCAGATGTGGCGCGTGATCTGGTCGTGCTGCGGCATGGCGCGCAGCTCGGCGAGCGTCCAGGCGTGCCTGTCGGCGACCATGCCGGTCACTTCGAGCTTGTAGCTGGCCTCGTCCACCTCGCGCACCTCGTCCTCGCCGTAGTAGGCGTTGAAGGGGAAGGGACGCGTGATCTCTGCCTCCGAATAGGTCGGTGCGAGCTGCGTCGGGCTGAAGATCAGGCCCTGCACCTTGTCGTTGAAGCGCGAGATCTTCGTGAGCGCGGCTTCCACCTGCGCGTTGTCGCTGAGGCTGCAACCCGTGAGCAGCGAGAGGCCGCCGAGCGTCAGCGAGCGCTGCAGGAAGGCGCGGCGCGAGGGCTGGTCGAGCTGCTTCGCGATCAGTGTGCGGGCTTCGCGCAGCACGGCGTCACCGTCGATGCCGCTCAGGGTGGGGGCTTTGAAGATCTTCACGTCACTTTCCTGCGCTGTGTTGCGTAAGTTGCGCGGTCTCTTCGTGGGACACCGCGGAACCGGCTTTGCCGGGCCGCTGGTGTTGCCCCCGGAAGGGGGTTGACGGAGCGACACGAAGTGCGCGAAGGCTGGGGGAGAGCTCCGTTTTCGGCGCGCGGCCGCGGATCATGGTGAGCAGGGTTCGGGGCACCAGGGCGACCATCACGAGGTGCACGGCGACGAAGGCGACGATGGCCGCCATCGCGAAGAAATGGATGCGGCGCGCGAACTCGTAGCCACCCATCAGTTCGCGCAGCACGGGGAACTGCACCGACTTCCACAGCACCAGGCCCGACAGCACGATCACGATCAGGTCGAGCATCACGAACAGGTAGGCCAGCTTCTGCACGCTGTTGTAGTGGCGCGGGTCGGCATGCGAGAGCTGGCCTTTCAGTGCGGCCAGCGCGTCGTGCCAGACGCCGCGGGGCGTCACGGGAAAGAACTTGCGCGCCAGTCGTCCGCTGGCGATGTTGATGGCGAGGTACACGAAGCCGTTGAACACCAGCAGCCACATCGCCGCGAAGTGCCACTGCAGCGCACCGCCGAGCCAGCCGCCGAGCGTGATGACGGCCGGAATGGTGAACGGGAAGAACGGCGACGCGTCGTAGATGCGCCAGCCGCTCGTCGCCAGGATCATCACGGCCAGCGCGTTGAGCCAGTGCGTGATGCGCATCCACAGCGGATGGATCGGGCGGGGATCGGACGCCGCGGCCGGGTCGGCAGGAGGGGCGATGGCTGAGCTGTTCATGGGGTGGATTGTTGGGCGCACCCCATGGCCGATTCATCACGCAAAGTTCAATTAATCGTGATAACTCCAGAACCCGGATGGCGGGACAATCGAGGCCATGGACACCCCCAAACGCGTGCTGATCGTCGAGGACGACGCCCATATCGCCGAACTCCTGCGCATGCACCTGCGCGACGAAGGCTATGCGGTCGAGCACGCCGCCGACGGCCATGCCGGCCTGCGCGAGTTGGAGCGCGGCAGCTGGGACGCGCTGGTGCTCGACCTGATGCTGCCCGGCATCGACGGCCTCGAAATCTGCCGCCGTGCCCGCGCCATGACGCGTTACACGCCCATCATCATCATCAGCGCGCGGTCGAGCGAGGTGCACCGCATCCTCGGGCTGGAACTGGGCGCCGACGACTACCTGGCCAAACCTTTCTCGGTGCTGGAGCTGGTGGCCCGCGTAAAGGCGCTGCTGCGGCGCACCGATGCGCTGGCGCGCAACGCACGCATGGAGTCCGGCAGCCTCACGCTCGGCAACCTCGGCATCGAGCCGTTGGCGCGCGAGGTGCGCGTGGACGGCAGGCTCATCGAGCTCACGCCGCGCGAGTTCGACCTGCTGTACTTCTTCGCGCGCAACCCGGGCAAGGTGTTCTCGCGGCTCGACCTGCTCAACCAAGTCTGGGGCTACCAGCACGATGGCTACGAGCACACGGTGAACACGCACATCAACCGGCTGCGCACCAAGGTGGAGGCCGACCCGGCAGAGCCACGGCGCATCCTCACGGTGTGGGGGCGCGGCTACAAGTTGTCGGCCACCGGGAGCGGGGAGGACGTGGCGTGATCGCCTGGGCCACCCTGTCGCGGCGGCTGTCGGCCGTGTTCGCGGTGCTGCTGCTGGTTTGCTGCGGCGCCTCGGTGTGGCTGCAGGTGCGCTCCAATGGCATGCACGAGCAGGAGGTCGTCCAGCGCCTGTCGACCGGGCTGGCGGCGCACATCGCGGAAAACTCCGAGCTGATGAAGCCGGGCGGCCTCGACCAGGAAGCGGTAAAGGACCTGTTCGACAAGCTGATGGCCGTCAACCCGAGCGTGGAGGTCTACCTGCTGGGGCTCGACGGCCGCATCGAGGCGCAGGCCGCACCGCCCGGGCACCTGAAGCGCGACAGGGTCGCGCTGGGGCCGATCCGCAAGCTGCTGTCGGGCGCGCCACTGCCGATCGCGGGCGACGACCCGCGCAGCCTCACAACCTCCAAGGTATTCAGCGCCGCGCCGCTGCGCATGGGCGGGCGCGATGCGGGTTACGTCTACGTGGTGCTGCAGGGCGAGGACCACGACGCGCTGGTCGCCAACGTGGGCGCCGACAACGTGCTGCGCACCACGCTCTGGTCGATGGGGCTGGTGGCGCTGCTCGGGCTGCTCGCGGGCCTCGCGGCCTTTCGCCTCATCACGCGGCCGTTGCGCGAGCTGACGGCGGCGGTGAAGCGCTTCGAGACCGAGGGCATCGCTTCACTCGAAAGCGAAGCGCCCACGCTGGAGCGCCTCTCCCACGGCACTGACGAAATCGCCCAGCTGGGCCAGGCCTTCACGCAGATGACGCGCCGCATCGCAGAGCAATGGCGCGAGCTCACGCTGCAGGACCAGCAGCGCCGCGAGCTGTTCGCCAACATCTCGCACGACCTTCGCACGCCGCTCACTTCGTTGCATGGCTACCTCGAGACCCTGCTGCTCAAGGCGGGCACGCTCAGTGAAGAAGAGCGCCGGCGCTACCTGGAGATCGCGCTCGGCCAGAGCCGCAAGGTCGGCCGGCTCGCGCAAGAGGTGTTCGAGCTGGCGCGGCTCGAATACGGCGTGGTCAAGCCCGAGAAAGAGAACTTCGCGCTGGCCGACCTCGTGCAGGACGTGTTCCAGAAGTTCGAGCTGGCGGCCGAAGCGCGCCATCAACGCCTCGAGCCCGACATCGCACCGGGCCTGCCGGTGGTGTCGGCCGACCTCGGGATGATCGAGCGCGTGCTGACCAACCTGCTGGACAACGCCATCCGCCACACGCCCGAGGGTGGCGAGATCGTGGTGCAGCTGCGGGCGGAGAACGCGGGCGTGACGGTGCAGGTGAGCGACACGGGCCCGGGCATTCCGGGTGAACTGCAGAAGGCCCTGTTCATGCGCCCGGTGTTCATGAACGGTTCGCGCACCGACAGCGCCAGCAGCGGCGGGCTGGGCCTCGTGATCGTGAAGCGAATCCTGCAGCTGCACGGCAGCGACATCCGGCTGGTGCAGCAGCCCGACAAGGGCGCGGTGTTCCGGTTCCAGTTGGGCGGGGCGGCGGGGGGCTGAGGCCCAAGCGCCGGCGGCCCCCGGCGATGCCCGTTCAGTCCTTGCGGCGCGTGACGACCACCGTCGCTTCGAGGCCCTCATAGGCCTCGGCATCCCCATACCAGCTGCCTGAGATCGGCGCCGCCTGCGCCGGGTCGCGCGTGACGCCCACGCGGATCAGTTGGCCGCTGCCCATCAGATTGTTGGTCGGGTCGAAGGCCAGCCAGCCGATGCCCGGCAGGTAGGCCTGCAGCCAGGCATGCGTGGTGCCGGCGCCGGTCATCGATTCGCCCTGGGCCTGCGCGGCGTTGTCGAGCGCGGCGTCATAGATGTAGCCCGAGACGAAACGCGTCGCGATGCCCAGGCGCCGCGCGGCTTCCATCATCAGCAGCGCGTAGTCGCGGCAACTGCCGCTGCCGAGCGCCAGCGTGACGAGCGGCGTTTGCGTGCCTTCCTCATCGCGTGCCTTGTATTCGAGACTCTGGCCGATGTGCGCGTTCATGCGTGCGAGCACCTCGCGCGTGCTGTTGGGCTTGTCGGTGTGCAGGAACTGGTGGGCCCAGCGGATCAGCGTGCCCTGGGCGTCGTCGTCGTGGTGCGGGCGCAGGTAGTGCTCGAGGTCGAGACGCTCCTGCACCGAGTAGGCAAAGGGCAGGAATTCGGCGGCCGGGTCGAGCGCCAGCTGGTCTTGCTGCGCCGGCACCTGCTCGATGGTGAACGAGCAGACGATGCGCAACTCGGTCGCCTCGCCCATCGGCTGCACCAGCGCCACGGAGTTGGAATGCGGGTCTTGAATGAGCCGGGTGAAGGCCTGCGGGCTCACCTGCAGGTCGGTGGCCAGCACGCGCAGGTCATGGCTATCGCGCGGGCGGAACATCACACGGTGCTGGCCGAAGGTGACCGGCTTCTTGTAGCGGTAGACGGTTGTGTGCTTGATGTCGTACTGGATGGCCATGCGCCGCATTCTCACGCGTTCGCGTGGCAAAGCGGTGATTGCGCTGGCGCATGCCACAAAATCGGCGCACCTATGGGGACTGCCGGATCGACCACAGCGGGCAGCTTCGGGGCAGGGTGCTGGCTAGAGCCGCTGCGTTCCAAGCGCCTTGGCCAGCGTGGCCGGCAGGGGCAGCGGCTCGGCATGCCACTGCGCAGCCAGCAGTTCGGCGCACAGCGCAGCGAAGCTCAGGCCGCGCGAACCCAATGCGGTGCAGGCCCAGAGGCCCGGTGCTTCCGCGCCGATCGGGCCGACCAGCGGGCGCCGGTCGCCCGAAGCGCAGCGGATGCCAACCCAGCTGCGGACCTTGCCGTGCGCGAACGATGGAGCCAGTGCAGCGACCGACGCCGGGTGCAGCCGCGCAAGGCGCTCCCGGTTGGAGTCGCTGTCGGCCGCGGTCGGGGCGAGGTCCGTGCTGTCGCGATCGAAGGTCGCGCCGGCCAGCCAGATCGGGGTGCCTTCGGCATCGGGCACGCGTGCGACCAGATGGCCGTCGCCGTTCAGGGGTGTGGCGGGCAATTCGATGCCGTCGGCCATGTAGCCCCAGGCGACCTGGCCGCGCACCGGCTGCAGGGGCAGCTTGGGGGCGAAGCGGTCCGATTCGAAGCCTGCGCAAATGACCACGCGGTCGGCGTCTGTCAGCAACTCACCGGCCGGGTCGAACAATTGCCAGCTGTTCGCACGGCGCTCCAAGCGTGCCACCTGGCATCCGCCGCGAAACTCAACGCCCGGCTGGCGCAGCCATGCGGCGATCAGCCGGTGCGGCCGCACCCAGGCGGCGCGTGCGTGCCAGAGGGCGGGCACATCGACCGGCAGGCCAACCGCCGCCAACTGCGCCCCATTCGCGGGCCACGATTCGTTGGGCCCGTCGTCGTTCCAGCCGGCCGGAACGCGCACATCGCCGTCGGGCCGGCGCTCCAGCACGCCGCTGGCGCGCCAGTCGCGGCCTTCTTCGAGCAGCCGCGTCAGCTCGATCCACGTGGCGCGGATGCCGGCACGCGTGAGGCGCGAGAGCAGGGAGTCGTCAGGCGACACGTGCGGCGCCAGCATGCCCACGGGCAGCCCCGAAGCGCCTGATGCGGGCCGCTCGGCGGCATCCAGCACCGTGACCTGCCAGCCGCGCCGCGCCAGGCTGGCCGCCACGGCCGCGCCCGCAAGCCCGGCACCAATGACGGCGCAATGGCCTGGCGTGCCGATTCGCTCGGGCATGGGGCCGCGGCGGCGCACCGTCCAGGCGGGCGCGAACACGCCGTGCAGGCAATCGCGCTTGGGCGGCAGGCCCTGGCGCTTCTCGACCGTGAACCCGAACTGCAGGAGCGCATCACGCACCGCCCGTGCGATGGTCCAGGTGGCGATGCGCGTGCCCTGCCGCGCGAAGCGAGACACCGCTTTGAGCGTGTCTTCCGACCACATTGCAGGGTTCTGCTGCGGGCTGAAGCCGTCCAGAAAGATGCTGTCGGCCTCGAAGCGCTGAGCGCGCAGCATCGGCTGCACGTCGCCGATGCAGAGGGTGAGCAGCACGCGGCCCTCATCGAACGCCAGCCGGTGAAAGCCGGGCAGCAGCCCATGCCACTGCGCAGCCAGTTCGCCGGCGAGGGACGCCAGTTCGGGATACGCGCCGGCCGCGCGCAGCAGATCGTCGGGTGAAACCGGATGGGCCTCGACCGAGACGAAGTGCAGCATGCGCGGCCGCGCCGAATCCGAGCGCCACGCCTGCCAGGTTGTCAGGAAATTGAGGCCCAGCCCGAAGCCGGTTTCGAGAATCAGCCATTGCGGCTGTCCGGCCCAGGCTTCGGGCAGGCCGCAGCCGCCCAGGAACACATGGCGCGATTGCGCCAGGGCCCCGGTTTCGGTGTGGTAGATGTCGTCGAAGCGTTCGCTTCGGGGCACGCCGTCGGCGCGCCAGGCCACCGGTTCTGCGTTCACGACGCAGCGGCGGCGATCAGCTTCCCGACGGGGGTACGTAACCCTGGGCCACGTCGGCGCCTTCGCCGAAGAAATGCTTTTCCATCTGCCGCGCCAGGTACTGGCGGGCGCGCAGGTCGGCCAGGTTCAGCCGGTTTTCATTGACCAGCATGGTCTGCTGCTTGAGCCAAGCGGCCCAGGCTTCCTTGCTGACGTTTTCCCACAGGCGCTTGCCCAGATCGCCTGGGTAGGGCGGGAAGTCGAGCCCTTCGGCCTCTTTGCCGAGCTTGATGCACTGAACCATGCGTGCCATTTCGATTGCCTTTGAACGGAAAAGTGGGGAAAGCGGGTGCTTAGTTGATTTGGCTATTTAGAACTGAAAACTTGGTTGTTCCAGTTTCTATATGTCGTATTGAGAATACGCAGCTTCATTGATATGCCTTTTTAGAGCAAGACACCATGAGCCTTCGCCGCGACTTTATCAAGCTTTCCCTGGGTGCCGGTGCGGCCGGTGCCATGGCCCTGTCGGCGTTGCCGGCGTTCACGCAGCAGGTTCCTGCCGCGGCCAAGGGTCCGGTGACGCTGCTGAACGTGTCGTACGACCCGACGCGCGAGCTCTACGTGGACTACAACCAGGCCTTCGCCAAGTACTGGAAGGCCAAGACCGGCCAGGATGTGTCGGTCAAGCAGTCGCACGGCGGCTCGGGCAAGCAGGCACGCTCGATCATCGACGGCATCGACGCCGACGTGGCCACGCTGGCGCTGGGCGGCGACATCGATGCCATCGTCAAGCATGGCGGCCTCGTCAACGCGGACTGGCAGAAGCGCCTGCCGCACAACTCGGCTCCCTATACCTCGACCATCGTGTTCCTGGTGAAGAAGGGCAACCCCAAGGGCCTGAAGGACTGGGACGACCTGATCAAGCCCGGCGTACAGGTGATCACCCCCAACCCCAAGACCTCGGGCGGCGCCCGCTGGAACTACCTGGCGGCATGGGAGTTCGCCAAGCGCAAGTACGGCAGCGACGCCAAGGCCAAGGAATACATCGGCAGCCTGTTCAAGAACGTGCCTGTGCTCGACACCGGTGCGCGCGGCTCGACCATTACCTTCGTGCAGCGCGGCGTGGGCGACGTGCTGCTGGCCTGGGAAAACGAAGCCTTCCTGGCGCTGAAGGAATTCGGCCCCGAGAAGTTCGAGATCGTCGTGCCGTCGATCTCCATCCTGGCCGAGCCCAGCGTGTCGGTGGTCGACAAGGTCGTCGACAAGAAGCGCACGCGTGCCGTGGCCGAGGAATACCTGAAATACCTTTACTCCGACGAAGGCCAGGACATCGCCGGCCGCAACTTCTACCGCCCGACGTCGGACAAGGCGAAGGCCAAGTACGACAAGCAGTTCCCCAAGCTCACGCTGGTGACCATCGACCAGGCCTTCGGTGGCTGGGCGAAAGCCGACAAGGAGCATTTCGCTGACGGCGGCTCCTTCGACCAGATCTATACGACCAGGCAGAAGTAAGAAGCCAACCCGCTGCCAAGCCGGCAGTGCAGGGCGCCGTTCGACGAGCGCCGTGGCCCGGCTCGCCCTGAATTTCCGAAGATCAAAAACGAAAGCTTCCCGTGTCCGTTCTCCTGATTGCCGGCAGTCCCTCGACCCCGTCCCGCTCTACCGCGTTGCTCGACGCGGTGGGCGAGCGCCTGGCCCAGCGCCATGCGCGGATCGAGCGGCTCGCCATCCGCGAGTTGCCGGCGCAGGCGCTGCTGCTGGCCGACTGGAACCATCCGGCCATCGTGAACGCGATTGCCAAGGTGGCCGAGGCCCGCGTTGTCGTGGTGGCCACGCCGGTCTACAAGGCGGCCTACAGCGGTGTGCTCAAGGTCTTCCTCGACCTGCTCTCGCAGAACGCGCTCAAGGGCAAGACGGTGCTGCCGCTGGCCACTGGCGGCAGCCCGCACCACATGCTCGCGCTCGACTACGCATTGCGGCCCGTGCTGCAGTCGCTGGCGGCGCGTCACATCCTGCCGGGCGTCTACGCCAGCGAATCGCAGATTGCGCTGACGCCAGAGAACGCCTACCAGGTGCACCCCGACCTGGCCGAACGGCTCAACGAGGCCACAGAGGTGCTGGCCACGGAAGGCCTGAAGCTGCCCGCGACCCACGGCTTCGAGCCGGTGCCGTTCTCCCGAGTGCGATGTAGCGTCTGAAAGCGCGGACTCGTCGCGAGTCCGGCTTCTCGACCTCACCCTTCATTCCCGCTGTTTTGAGAACCGCCTGCGCGCGGTGCGGGACAGCCTTTGCCCGACGTTTTGCAACACCAAGGAATCTCCGCATGAACCCCGTTGCCACCGAAGACTCCGTGCTCGACACGACGCCGCGCTCCCTCTGGCACGCGCTGGGCGATCTCGCCGTGAGCGTCGTCGTCGTCAGCGCCATCGCGCTGATCGTGAGCTTCATTGCCGCCGCCTGAGCGCGGCGCATTCCACACAAGCCTTGCCATGACACAACAGATTTCCGCTCCCCGCCGCCGCCTGATCCAGGGCGCTGCCGCCGCCATCGCGCTGCCTTCCTCGTTCGCCGCATTGGCGCAGGCGCCCGCGCGCCAGTTCCGCATCGGCCACCAGAAGGGCTATCTCACGTTGCTCAAGGGCCGCGGCACGCTCGAGAAGCGCCTGGCACCGCTCGGCGTGAGCGTGAAGTGGACCGAGTTCACGGCCGGCCCCGTGCAGCTCGAAGCACTGAACGTCGGCTCGATCGATTTCGGCGACGTGGGCGAGGCGCCGCCCATCTTCGCGCAGGCCGCCGGTGCGCCGCTGGCCTACGTGGGTGCGACGGTGCCGCGTCCGCAGGCCGAGGCGGTGCTGGTGCCCAAGGGCTCCGCCATCAAGACCGTGGCAGATCTGAAGGGCAGGAAGATCGTGCTCAACAAGGGCTCGAACGTTCACTACTTCATCGTCAAGCTGGCCGAAAAGCACGGCCTCGCATACGCGGACCTCGACCTGGTCTACCTGCCGCCGGCCGATGCGCGCGCCGCGTTCGAGAAGGGCTCGGTCGACGCATGGGTCATCTGGGATCCGTTCCTGGCCGCGGCCCAGAAGTCGCTCGACGCGCGCATCCTGGCCGACGCCACCGGTGTGGTCGGCAACCGCGGCTACTACTTCTCGTCGCTCGACTACGTCGCGAAGAACGCCGACGTGCTCGCGATCGCGATCGAGGAAGTCAACAAGGTCGACACCTGGGGCGCCGCCCACAAGGACGAACTGGCCACCGAGCTGGCCGCGCTCTGGGGCCTGCCCAAGCCGGTGGCCGACCTCGCGCAGGGCCGCACGGCCTTCGGCACCTCGCCCATCACCAAGGCCATCCTGGGCGAGCAGCAAAAAATTGCCGACACCTTCTTCGCGCTGAAGCTGATCCCCAAAAAGATCAACGTGCTCGAAGCCGCCGGCGCGGGAGTCGCGTGATGCAGATCTTCTGGTTCCTCCCCACGCACGGCGACAGCCGCTACCTCGGCACGAGCGAAGGCGCGCGCCCCGTCGACCTGGCCTACCTGCAGCAGATTGCCGGCGCGGCCGACAACCTCGGCTACGAAGGCGTGCTGATCCCGACGGGCCGTTCGTGCGAAGACCCTTGGGTCATCGCCTCCAGCCTGATCGGCTCGACGAAGAAGCTCAAGTTCCTGGTCGCGGTGCGCCCCGGCCTGCATCAGCCCAGCCTGGCCGCGCGCATGGCCGCGACCTTCGACCGGCTCTCGGGCGGGCGTGTGCTCGTGAACCTCGTGACCGGCGGCGACCAGACCGAGCTCGAAGGCGATGGTGTCTACCTCGACCATGCATCGCGCTACGAGCAGTCGGCCGAGTTCATCCGCATCTGGCGCGAGATTCTTGCGCGCAGCCACGGCGGGCAGGCCTTCGACTACGAGGGCCGGCACCTGAGCGTGAAGGGCGCGAAGCTGCTCTATCCGCCGGTGCAGAACCCTCATCCACCGGTGTGGTTCGGCGGCTCGTCGGCCGCCGCGCACGAGCTTGCGGCCGAGCAGGTCGATGCCTATCTCACATGGGGCGAACCGCCCGCGGAGGTGGCCAGGAAGATCGCCGACGTGCGCAACCGTGCCGCGCGCAAAGGGCGGACGGTGGAGTTCGGCATTCGCCTGCACGTGATCGTGCGCGAGACCGAAGACGCCGCATGGAAGGCTGCCGAGGAACTGATCAGCCGCGTCGACGACGAGACGGTCATTCGCGCCCAGGCCGCCTTTGCGCGCATGGACTCCGAAGGCCAGCGCCGCATGGCCGCGCTGCATGCGGGCGGCGCCAGGCGCTCGCGTGCAGAACTGGAGATTTCGCCCAACCTCTGGGCCGGCGTGGGCCTCGTGCGCGGTGGCGCCGGCACCGCGCTGGTGGGCGACCCGAAGACCGTCGCGGCGCGCATCGAGGAGTACGCAGCGCTCGGCCTCGACAAGTTCATTCTCTCGGGCTATCCGCACCTCGAAGAGGCTTACCGCTTCGCCGAGCTGGTGTTCCCGCTGCTCTCGCGCAAGGCGAAGACGCAGCTGGCCGGCGGCTCGCTGAGCGGCCCGTTCGGCGAAGTCGTTGCCAATCTCGACGCGCCCTCGCGCCTCGCTTCCCAAAGCTAGAAATGACGCACATCCCCAGTCTTCGCGCACTTCGTGTCGCTTCGCCAACCCCCTTGCAGGGGGCAACACCAGCGGCCCGGCAAAGCCGGCTCCGCGGTGTTTCTTGAAAAGAGGGAATCACATGACCGAACAAGTTCAGGAGCTGCCGGCCGTGGCGCCGGTGGAAAACACCGGCAGCACGCTCGCAGGGTTCGCCGTCAACGTCGCGAAGCGGTTGGTGCCGTGGCTCGTGCCCGTCGGGCTCATCGTGTTCTGGCAGATCGCGTCGTCGCTGGGCTGGCTCAGCACCCGCGTGCTGCCGGCGCCGGTCGACGTGGTCAAGGCCGCATGGACGCTCACGGCCTCGGGCGAGCTGTGGACACACGTGAAGGTCAGCGCGGGCCGCGCGCTGGCGGGGCTCGCCATCGGCGGCGGGGCAGGGCTCGCGCTGGGCCTGCTGACGGGCTCGGTGAAGTTCGCCGAGACGCTGCTCGACTCCACCATCCAGATGGTGCGCAACATTCCGGCGCTCGCGCTGATCCCGCTGGTGATCCTGTGGTTCGGCATCGACGAATCGGCCAAGCTGTTCCTGATCTCGGTGTCGGTGTTCTTCCCGATCTATCTCAACACCTTCCACGGCATCCGCAACGTCGATCCGCAGCTGATCGAGATGGGCCGCACCTATGGCCTGTCGCGATGGCAGCTGTACCGCGAGGTGATCCTGCCGGGGGCGCTGTCGTCGATCCTGGTGGGCCTGCGCTTCTCGCTCGGCCTGATGTGGGTGATCCTGATCGTGGCCGAGACCATCTCGGCGCAGGCCGGTATCGGCTACCTCACGATGAACGCCCGCGAGTTTCTGCAGACCGACATCGTGCTGGTGGGCATCCTGCTGTACGCGCTGCTCGGCAAGCTGGCCGACCTGTTCGCGCGCGGGCTGGAGCAATGGTGGCTGCGCTGGCACCCCGGCTACCAGAAGAAGGCGAAGTGAGGGCCGAGGCATGACACATTCGTCCATCATCTCCCGACGCGCGGCCATCGCCACGCTGGGCGCAATGGGGGCCAGCACGGTGCTTGCACAAGGCGTGGCCGCGCGGCCGGTCATCGTGCGGCTCGGCTACCAGAAGTCGTCGACGTTGATCGCCGTGCTCAAGGCACAGGGCGCGCTCGAGAAACAGCTCGCGCCGCTCAACGCCGCGCTGAGCTGGCACGAGTTCACCAGCGGCCTGCCGCTGCTCGAAGCGCTGAACCTCGACAACCTCGATATCAGCGCCGACGTGGCCGACACCGTGCCCGTGTTCGCACAGGCGGCAGGCGCCGACCTGACCTTCATCGCGCAGGAAGCGCCGTCGCCCGCCGCGCAGGCCATCGTCGTGCGTGAAGATTCGCCGCTCAAGATCGTGGCCGACCTGAAGGGCAAGAAGGTCGGTTTTGCCAAGGCGGCTGGTGCGCACTACCTGCTGATCGCCGCGCTCGACAATGCCGGTCTGTCGTTCAAGGACATCGAGCCCGCCTACCTCACGCCTGCCGACGGCCGTGCAGCCTTCGAGAAGGGCGCGATCGACGCCTGGGTGGTGTGGGATCCGTTCCTCGCCGCCGCGCAGCGCCAGTCGAAGGTGCGCGTGTTGGCCGACGGCACGGGCATCGCGTCGTACCAGCGCTACTACCTGGCGCGCACCAGATTCGCGAAGGCGCGACCCGACGTGCTGCGCGTGGTCTATGCCGAACTGGAGAAGACCGGCCGGTGGGTCAAGCAGAACCCGAAGGAGGCGGCCGCATTGCTGTCCCCGGTGTGGGGCCTCGACGCCGCGACCATCGAACAGGCCAACGCCCGCCGCAGCTACGCGGTGCGCCCGGTGGCGCCCGAGGGTCTGGTCGAACAGCAGCGTATCGCCGACGCCTTTTTCGCCGAAAAGCTGCTGCCCCGAAAGATCGATGCGCTGAATGTGGCGCTGTTCAAGCCTGGAGCCTGACCCATGAGTGCCGTTCTGAAAGACATCCAATCCCAGGCCATCGCCGGCGGCGTGCGCCTCGAAGCGCGCGGCCTGCACAAGCGCTATGGCGCGCGCGAAGTGCTGCGCAACACCCGGTTGACCATCGAGCCGGGTCAGTTCATCGCCATCGTCGGGCGCAGCGGCTGCGGCAAGAGCACGCTGCTGCGGCTCGTCGCGGGCCTGGAGGAACCGAGCTCTGGCGGGCTCTACACCGACGGCAAGGCCGTGAACGGGCTGCACGACGACACCCGCATCATGTTCCAGGAGGCGCGCCTTCTTCCCTGGCGCCGCGTGCTCGACAACGTGACGCTGGGCCTGTCGAACGATGCGAAGGCGCGCGGCAAGGAAGTGCTCGCGCAAGTCGGGTTGGCCGACCGCGAGAACGAATGGCCTGCACGCCTGTCGGGCGGGCAGCGCCAGCGAGTGGCACTGGCGCGCGCGCTGGTGCACCACCCGCGCCTGCTGCTGCTCGACGAGCCGCTGGGCGCGCTGGATGCGTTGACGCGCATCGAGATGCACCGCCTCATCGAGAACCTGTGGCAGCACCACCGCTTCACCGCGCTGCTGGTGACGCACGACGTGCAGGAAGCCGTTGCGCTGGCCGATCGCGTGATCCTGATCGAAGACGGCCGCATCGCACTCGACGAGAACATCGCGCTGGCCCGTCCGCGCTCGCAGGGCGACCCTGCCTTTGCGGCGATTGAAAAACGAATCCTCGACAGGGTGCTGCAGAAGTCCGAAGAGACCGACGCGCAAAGCACCGATGCCAGTTGGCTCACGCCCCCGGCCCATGCCCTGCGCTGGGCAATTTGATGTTCACCCCCCAGGCTTGCCCACTTCGTGTGGCCGCCAACCCCCTCGCTGGGGGCAATACCAGCGGCCCGGCAGAGCCGGTTCCGCGGTATTCCTGGATGAATTCAATCCGCCAGCTCGCTTTTTCCTTCAACTCTGAAAGGTGATCCGCATGTCGCAGAACTGGAAATTCGAAACCCTGTCGGTGCACGCCGGCTATTCGCCCGAGCCGACCACCCGCGCCGTCGCGCCGCCGATCTACCAGACGGTGGCCTACGCCTTCGACAGCGCGCAGCACGGCGCCGACCTGTTCGACCTGAAGGTGCCGGGCAACATCTACACCCGCATCAACAACCCGACGCAGGACGTGCTGGAGCAGCGCGTGGCCGCGCTGGAAGGCGGCATCGCGGCGCTCGCGCTGGCCTCGGGCCAGGCGGCCGTGACCTATGCGATCCAGACCATCGCGGAGGCGGGCGACAACATCATCAGCAGCACCGCGCTGTATGGCGGCACCTACAACCTGTTCGCCCACACGCTGCCGCAGTTCGGCATTACCACGCGTTTCGCGGACCACCGCGATCCGTCGAGTTTCGATAAGCTGTTCGACGAGAAGACCAAGGCGGTGTTCGTCGAATCGTTGGGCAACCCGGCCGGCAACGTGACCGACATCGCGGCCATCGCCGAGATCGCGCACCGCCACGGCGTGCCGCTGATCGTCGACAACACGGTGCCGTCGCCGTACCTGAGCCGACCCATCGAGCACGGCGCCGACATCGTGGTGCATTCGCTCACCAAGTACCTGGGGGGCCACGGCACCAGCATCGGCGGCGCCATCGTCGATTCGGGCAAGTTCCCGTGGGCGGAGCACAAGCAGCGCTTCAGGCGCTTGAACGAACCCGACGTGAGCTATCACGGCGTGGTCTACACCGAGGCGCTGGGCGCGGCCGCCTACATCGGCCGCGCACGCGTGGTGCCGCTGCGCAACACGGGCGCGGCCATCTCGCCGTTCAACGCCTTCCTGATCCTGCAGGGCATCGAGACGCTGGCGCTGCGCATGGACCGCATCAGCAGCAATGCACTGGCGGTGGCGCAGCACCTCAAGCAGAGCAAGGCCGTCAACTGGGTGAACTACGCGGCGCTCGAAGACCATGCCGACCATGCGCTGGCGAAGAAGTACTTCGGCGGCCGTTCCAGCGGCGTGCTGACCTTCGGCATCGGCGCCGGTCGCGAGGGCGGGGCGAAGTTCCTCGATGCGCTGAAGCTCTTCACGCGCCTCGTGAACATCGGCGACGTGCGCTCGCTGGCCACGCACCCCGCATCGACCACGCACCGGCAGTTGTCGCCCGAAGAGCTTGCCAAGGCCGGCGTCACGGAGGACACAGTTCGCCTGTCGGTCGGCATCGAGCACATCGACGACCTGATCGCCGACCTCGAACAGGCCTTGGCCGCGGCCAGGTGATCGCATCGCTCCTGTTTTACCCATCCCGATCATTCCTTCAACCTGAAAGAGAAAGAAACATCATGTCCATCCAAGCCATCAACGTGCGCAACCAGTTCAAGGGCAAGGTCCGCGAGATCATCCGCGGCGACGTCGTCTCCGAAGTCGACGTCGAGACCGCCTGGGGCATCGTCACCTCGGTCATCACCACGCGCTCGGTCGACGAGCTGCAGCTGAAGGTGGGCTCCGACGTGGTCGCGCTCGTGAAGTCGACCGAGGTTTCGATCGCGAAGCTCTGACGGACCCTCGGGCATCTGCGATGACCCGGCGCCGCTTTGGCGCCGGGTTTTTTCGTTTTCGAGGGTGTGTGCTTGCAGCGATCTGCGGGGCATGCATTCGTCGACTGTGCTGAATTTCGGGAATCCGTCGAATCTTTCGGGGACCTCCGTTTCCTTTGAAGATATCGCCATAGCATGCGCCGCGAGGCCGTGATCCGCGACATGCATCGGTGCACGGACACACCTCGCGAAAAGTCGGAAACCAATCGAATAAATTCAGGGAGAAACCGCATGCTTGTCGAAGTTGACGAACATGGAATGATCAATCACGCACGAGTCAGACATGCTCGCAGCCCCCAGATCGAACGGGGGAAACGGGCCGGCGCAATCACCGGCATCGTCGTCCATCAAGCTGACTCTCGACGAATTGCGCGGCAGGCATGGAATATATGACGAACCAACTGCGGCACAGAATCAGTCGCTCTCGTGGCTTGTCCGTGTGCTTCAGGAATCGGTCCGAATAGGCCACGAGGAAGTGTTTCGTCATCCTTTGGTCAGCCGCAAGAACCCGACTGAGGCCCAGGGTGCGAACTGGAAGATGCAGGTACCAATGCCATGAATAGGAACACCACTCTCCTGATCTCAGCAGCGTTGCTGATTGCGGCTGCTGTGCTTCCGGCCCAAGCGGCGGACAGGCGATATCCCATCAGCTATGTGCAGAAGGTGGAAATCACGGAGCCTTCGGGCAGAACGGTATGGGAGAACAAGGAATTTCTGAGTTGCGACGACGTCGTTTTGACAGAAGAGGACGTCTTTTTTGCCTTGCGACATATGCGCCGGATTTCGCGGAGTGCCTACGATCCCGAGAAAACCGACACCACAGGGTGCGAAGGAGATGCCCTCGTCACGTTCAAGAACGGAAGGATTCTTGCCATGGGTATCGAACCGAACGGGCGAACTCTTGCCTTGGAGTACAACGCCAGGATGAAACTCACGGGGAGTCCTACGAGCGTCTATGAATGCGCCCCCTGCAGGGACCGCAAGATGGCTCTTCTGAAGGATGCGCTGCATCGCGCGGATGAGCGACGGCTCAAGCGACTTGAGGCAGAGGGCAAGATCCCTCCCGGCGAGGCGGAAGTCCGACTGAAGAGGAGCAAGGCTGAACGCGACAAGCCCTGACCGGCTCGGCCGGTCGGTGTTTCCCCGATAACCCGCTACGGCGGGTTTTCTTTTGCCTGTCCACAAACGCCAACCACCCTTAGTCGCACAGCGCATTAGGAACTGCAAACAGCTTCCTTCCACCCCCACAAGGTGCCTCGCAGAATCTTGCGGAACCCCGAAAAAGGACCTCCGATGAGCGCCATTCTTTCTTCCGTAGCCCCTGCGCAAGCCGCACAGGCCCACGAACTCGACATCGTCCGCCAGGCCGGCCACATCGGCGCCGAAGTGCGCGGTGTGCGCCTCTCCGGCACGCTACAGCCCGAAGTGTTCGGTGCCATCAAGGCCGCATTGCTCAAACACAAGGTGCTCTTCTTCCGCGGCCAGCAGCACTTGGACGACGCGCAGCAGGAGGCCTTCGGCCGCCTGTGGGGCGAACTGGTGCCGCACCCGACCGTGCCTTCGAGGGACGGCACACGGCTGCTGGAACTCGATTCGCGCCACGGCGGCCGTGCCAATTCATGGCACACCGACGTGACCTTCGAGGTCGCCTATCCGCAGGTATCGATCCTGCGGGCCGTGGTGATCCCGGCCTATGGCGGCGATACGGTCTGGGCCAACACGGTGGCGGCATACGAGAGCCTGCCCGGCGACTTGAAGGCGCTGGCGGACCGGCTGCGCGCCATCCACGGCAACGATTACGACTACGCCGCGACGCGCTCGCCCGGCGACCTCGACGAGGAGGGCACCAGGCGCTACAGGGAGGTCTTCACGCGCCGCCTGCTCGAAGCCGAGCACCCGGTGGTGCGCGTTCACCCCGAGACGGGTGAGCGCAGTCTGGTGCTGGGCCATTTTGCGAAGAAGCTCGTCGGCCATTCGACGAACTACTCGGGCCACCTGCTGAGCGTGCTGCAGAGCCACGTGCATCGCCTGGAGAACACGGTGCGCTGGCGCTGGACGCAGGGCGACGTGGCGACCTGGGACAACCGGGCCACGCAGCACTATGCAATCAACGACTACGGTGACCAGCACCGCGTGGTGCGGCGGGTGACGGTTGCGGGCGACGTGCCGTTCGGCGTGGATGGCGCGAGGAGCGTGGACCGGACCGCGCCGGCCGTGCGCGCCGCCACCGCGGGAGCCGCTGCCTGACATGCGGCTATACAACGTCTGGTTGTTAGGAACCGACTTTTCGGTTGTTTGAGCTTGCGCCCCGGGCTCCTACAGTGGTGGCCATCGCCATCAAGGCGAATCCAACGCACAACAGGAGCCGCACAGCATGTCAGTGGAAGTTGAAGAACTCGTCTTGCCCGAAGCACTGGAACAGGCGCGCGCCAAGGCCACCGAAAGCAATTTACCTTACGCCGGCGGCGTGACGCCACCGGTGGCCTGGGAGTTGGTGCAGAAGGGCCTGGCCGTGCTGGTCGATGTGCGCTCGGGTGAAGAACGCAAGTTCGTCGGCCATGTGCGCGAGAGCCTGCACGTGGCGTGGGCCACCGGTACGGCGCTCACGCGCAACCCCCGCTTCGTGCGCGAACTCGAAGCCAGGCTTGCGAAGGACGGCGGCAAGGAGGCCGTGGTGCTGCTGTTGTGCCGCAGCGGCAAGCGGTCCGCGCTGGCGGCCGAGGCCGCTGCCAAGGCGGGTTTCACGCAGGTGTTCAACGTGCTCGAAGGCTTCGAGGGCGAGATCGATGCGCAGCAGCATCGCGGCGGCTCCGACGGTTGGCGCTTCCACGGCCTGCCGTGGGTGCAGGACTGAGCGCACCAGGCACATCTTCCAGGGAGAAACACACATGGCCCATTTCGAAGTGAGCGACATCGTGCGTGCGCTGCACAGCGTGCGCGACGAGTGGCGCGACTCGCAGCGCCGCTCGCGCGAGCCCGGCGCACGCGAGTTTCCGTCGCGCGATGCGCTTGCGCAGACCGTCGAGTCGCTGAAAGGTGCGCTCTTTCCGATGCGGCTGGGCCCGCCGGACCTGCGCCACGAGAGTGAAGACTTCTACGTCGGCCACACGCTCGATGCGGCCCTGCAGGCGCTGCTGGCGCAGGCACGGCTCGAACTCAACTACAACGCGCGCCACGAGCCGCGCCCCGCGCACGAGGTCGATGACATCGCCACCGAGGCCGTGCGCCGGTTCGCGAACGCACTGCCTGGACTGCGCCGCCTGCTCGACAGCGACGTGCTCGCGGCCTACCAGGGCGACCCGGCTGCGCGCAGCGTCGACGAGGTGCTGCTGTGCTACCCCGGCGTGCTCGCGATGATCCACCATCGCCTTGCGCACGAACTCTACAAGCTCGGCCTGCCGCTGCTGGCACGCATCGTGGCCGAGTTGGCGCACGGGCAGACGGGCATCGACATCCACCCGGGCGCGCAGATCGACGCGGGCTTCTTCATCGACCATGGCACTGGCGTCGTGATCGGCGAGACGGCGGTCATCGGCAAGCGCGTGCGGCTGTACCAGGCCGTGACGCTCGGTGCCAAGCGTTTTCCGATCGACACCGAGGGCAACCTGCAGAAGGGGCTGCCGCGGCATCCGGTGGTGGAAGACGACGTGGTCATCTACGCGGGCGCGACCATTCTCGGCCGCGTCACGCTTGGCAAGGGCGCGGTCATCGGCGGCAACGTCTGGATCACCGACGACGTGAAACCGGGTGCGAGCATCACGCAGGCCAGCCTGCAGAACGCACCGAAGGGTGGCGCATGAAAGCATTCGTCGAAGACTTCGGCGTGACCATCCGCCAGCTGCGCGAAGGCGAGGGCTGGTCGCAGGAGGAGCTGGCCGAGCGCTCCGATCTGAACCGCTCCTACGTGGGCGAGATCGAACGCGGCCGCGTCATCCCGTCGATCGTTACCGCGCAGAAGCTGGCCACCGCGCTCGGCATCAACATGGTCGGCCTGCTCATGCGCTGCGAGCAGTTGGAACAATCGCGTCTTGCGCGAAGGATCAACTTGGCGGCTATAGCCTGTTGAGGGAAAACCCGTGGCTACCGGACACTGGCGGCCACTTTCTTCTCAACACGGAGCCTTGATTCATGAGCGCAACAGTCGGTGGTATCACCGCCCTTGGCGACAACGCCGCACGCCAGCTGGCCAATGCCACCAAGACAGTCCCCCAGCTCGAAACCATCAGCCCGCGCTGGCTGACGCACCTGCTGCAATGGGTGCCGGTGGAGGCCGGCATCTACCGCGTGAACAAGGTCAAGAATCCCGAATCGATCAAGGTCACCTGCACCTCGCGCGAAGAAGAAAACCAGCTGCCGCGCACCTTCGTCGACTACGAAGAAAGCCCGCGCGAGCACTACCTCAATGCCGTGAGCACCGTGCTCGACGTGCACACCCGCATCTCCGACCTCTACAGCAGCCCGCACGACCAGATCAAGGAGCAGCTGCGCCTCACGATCGAGACGATCAAGGAGAACCAGGAGAGCGAGCTCATCAACAACCCCGACTACGGCCTGCTGGCGCAAGTGACGGAAGAGCAGCGCATCTTCCCGCTGACCGGTGCGCCCACGCCTGATGACCTCGACGAGCTGTTGACCAAGGTGTGGAAGGAGCCGGCATTCTTCCTCGCGCACCCGCTGGCCATCGCCGCTTTCGGGCGCGAAGCCACGCGCCGCGGCACGCCGCCGCCGACTGTGAGCCTGTTCGGTTCGCAGTTCATCACCTGGCGCGGCATTCCGCTGATTCCGTCGAACAAGGTGCCGGTGGCCGACGGCAAGAGCAAGATCCTGCTGCTGCGCGTGGGCGACAAGCGCCAGGGCGTGGTGGGCCTGTTCCAGCCGGGTCTGTCGGGCGAGCAGGGCCCGGGGCTGTCGGTGCGCTTCATGGGCATCAACAATCACGCGATCGCGTCTTACCTGATCTCGCTGTACTGCTCGCTCGCGGTGCTGACCACCGACGCGCTGGCCGTGCTCGACGACGTCGAGATCGGCAAGTACCACGACTATCCCGACACCTACAAGTAAGCCGCGGTGAGCAGCACACCCACGTTCCCGGGCGAGGCGCCGTTCGATCCGGCCGTTCTCGCGCGCATGGCCAGCGCCATGTTCTCCGCGCCGCCGGGCGCGCAGTTTCCCGCCAACGTCGCACCGCCGGGCTCGCCGCTGGTGAGCCCCGCGGGCTTTGGGCCGAGCGTGCCGGGCACGCCGATCCCACAGGGGCAGATTCCGGGCGCCAACGTGCTGCCGGCATCGCCGACGCAGCTGCCCTCGCTCGCGAACCGCGCGCCGGCGCTGCTGCCGCATGCTGTGGCGGGCAACGGCGTGCCGGACACGGTGCTGTCGGTGGCGCCGGCTTTCGAGCCGCGCTCGGGCGGCGTGGTGCAGGGCGTGCCGCAGCAGGTGGGGGCGCCTGCGTCGCCGCAGGCAGCCTCTGCATCACCGTTCTACTTCCTGAACAACAGCTACGGACATCCGACGGCCGTTGCCAGTGACGGTTTCGCGATCCACGATCCGTTCGCGGGCCTCGCTGCGTCGACGACGCAGCCCGCATTGCCACCGAGCCCGCCTTCGGCGCCGGCCGGACGCGATGCGCAGTTCTACTTCGTCGATGCGGTGCGCTTGCCCAACGGCTTCGTCACGCCGGCCAAGCCCGATCCGCGCGGCCCCGACGCGGTGCCGCTGGCCGGCAGCGGCCAGCATCCGCCGTTCGACGTGCACGCCGTGCGACGCGACTTCCCGATCCTGCAGGAGCGCGTGAACGGCAAGCAGCTCGTGTGGTTCGACAACGCGGCCACCACGCACAAGCCGCAGTCGGTCATCGACCGCATCGCGTACTTCTACGAGCACGAGAACTCGAACATCCACCGCGCAGCCCATGAGCTGGCCGCGCGCGCGACCGACGCCTACGAAGGCGCGCGCGAACGGGTGCGCCGCTTCATCAACGCACCCGAAGTCGAAGAGGTGATCTTCGTGCGCGGCACCACCGAGGCCATCAACCTCGTGGCCAAGAGCTGGGGCAGCCCGCACGTGGGCGAGGGCGACGAGATCATCGTGTCGAACCTGGAGCACCACGCCAACATCGTGCCGTGGCAGCAGCTTGCCGCCGCCAAGGGCGCGAAGCTGCGCGTGATCCCGGTGGACGACTCGGGCCAGGTGCTGCTCGACGAATATCGCAAGCTGCTGAACGACCGCACGAAGATCGTGGCAGTCACGCAGGTCTCGAATGCGCTGGGCACCGTGGTACCGGTGAAGGAGATCGTCGAGCTGGCGCACCGCGCGGGCGCGAAGGCGCTGGTCGACGGCGCGCAATCGGTGTCGCACATGCGCGTGGACGTGCAGGACATCGGAGCCGACTTCTTCGTGTTCTCGGGCCACAAGGTCTTCGGCCCCACCGGCATCGGCGTGGTCTGGGGCAAGCGCGAGGTGCTCGAAGACATGCCGCCGTGGCAGGGCGGCGGCAACATGATTGCCGACGTGACCTTCGAGAAGACCGTGTTCCAGCCGATCCCGAACAAGTTCGAGGCCGGCACCGGCAACATTGCCGATGCCGTGGGGCTGGGCGCCGCCATCGACTATGTCAACAAAGTCGGTATCGAGAACATCGCGCGCTACGAACACGACCTGCTGCTGTACGGCATGGCGCAGCTCGGTGCGATTGCGGGTGTGCGGCTGATCGGCACGGCGGCCGACAAGGCCAGCGTGATGTCCTTCGTGCTCGACGGCTACAGCACCGAGGAGGTGGGCCACGCGCTCAACGACGAGGGCATTGCGGTGCGCACGGGGCACCACTGCGCGCAGCCGATCCTGCGGCGCTTCGGCGTCGAGACCACAGTGCGGCCGTCGCTGGCGTTCTACAACACCTTCGACGAAATCGACCGGCTGGTGGCGGTGGTACGGCGGCTGGCCGGCCAGTGGCGCACGCGGTAGCGCGGCCGGATCAGGGCTTCGATGTGAGGTGCTGCCTGAAAAAGGCGAGCACCCTGGCATTGAAGTCCGCATGGAAGGCGGAGCGGTCGAAGCCGGCGCCGTCGTTGCAGATCTCCGGCAGGGCCTTGGCCATGGCGGGCGCGCAGGGCGCCAAAAACGCGAAGTGCCCGGCGTTCGCGGCCACGTGCCAGTCCGGCGGCACGGGAAGGTTGCGGCGGATGGCTTCCACGTCGTCCGGGGTCACCCCGTCGCCGCCACGGGCAGAGGCCCAAAGCTGGACGGGCACCGCGACCTGATTCAACCCCTCGGCGTCGAAGAAGCTCAGCGGATCGACGATGACGGCGGCCTTGATGCGCGCATCGCGCACCGGAGGCGCAGGCAGCTCCTGGCGCTGGATCTGTCCGCAGAACGGAATCTTCGATGTCGGCGTGCAAAAGCGCAGGCCGAGCCTGAAGTCAGGCACCGCGCCCGTCGCCACGAGGCCGGTGAAGCCACCGCGGGAGAAGCCGAAGAAGCCGACCTGGTCGGCGGCGAGCTTCTCGCGCGCGGGCCACGCGCCGAGCATGTGGTCGGCCAGCCGCCGCATGTCGACAGGCCGCGCGGCCAGGGTCGAGAGATGGCCCCGGCGCTCGAGATCCTGGAAGTTGTCGTTCGGGTGGTTGATGGCGGCGACCACGAAGCCGGCATCGGCCAGCGCGGCCGCCGTGTCGTGGTGACCCAGGAACGAGCCGCCCGAGCCGTGCGACATCAGCACCAGCGGGAGCTTCCTGCCGGCGATGGGGCAGTCCCTGGCGGCCGAAATGGCGATCAGTCCGAACGCGATCTCGCCGGGCGCCGTCTCGCAAGGTGTCCACACCGCGCCACGCAAGGCCGGCCCGTCCTTGTCGGCCGGGACTTCGATGAAGCTGAAGCCCGCCGCATGGCTCCATGCGGCAGTCAGGCAGAGCGCGGCAGCCAAGGCAAGGCGATGCAGGAACATGGCGTGCAATGCCTCAAAGGCAAGGGATGGTGGGGCACAAGTGTGCCGTCTCCCGACCCATGCGAACAGCCCGTTTTGCGTCGGGCGATGCGAGCGCGCTATGCTCTGTCGCTGTCAACAACGCAGCTTGTCTTCGCATGTCCCAGCCCCAGGTTTCCTCTCCCGGCGTTTCCAGTTCTCCAGAATCCTGCGACGTGTTCGTGATCGGCGGCGGCCCCGCCGGGTCGACGATTTCGGCGCTGCTGGCGCAGCAGGGCCGCAAGGTGGTGCTGGTCGAGAAGGAACACCATCCGCGTTTTCACATCGGCGAGTCGCTGCTGCCCGCGAACGTCGAATTGTTCGACAAGCTCGGCGTGCGCGACCAGGTCGAGCAGATCGGCATGCCCAAGTTCGGCATCGAGTTCGTCTCGCCCGAGCACGAGCACCGCAGCTACGTGGACTTTGCCGAAGGGATGGACAAGTCGCTCGACTCCGCCTGGCAGGTGCGCCGTTCGGAGCTCGACGAACTGCTGTTCCGCAACGCGGCCGCGCGCGGCGCGCAGACGATCGAAGGCTGCAAGGTGCGCGACGTGGCCTTCGATGCCGACGGCGCCACGGTGCGAGCCGAGATGGACGACGGCGCGCGCCGCAGCTGGCGCGCCCGCTTCGTGGTCGATGCCACCGGCCGCGACACGCTGCTGGCCAACAAATTCCGCTGCAAGGAAAAGAACCCGGACCACAACAGCACCGCGCTGTTCGGCCACTTCACGAACGCCGAGCGGCTGGAGGGCAAGAAGGAAGGCAACATCAGCATCTGCTGGTTTCCGCACGGCTGGTTCTGGTTCATTCCGCTGGCCGACGGCACCACCAGCGTGGGCGCGGTGTGCTGGCCGTACTACCTGAAGACGCGCGACAAGCCGCTGAAGGAGTTCTTCTACGACACCATCGCGACCTGTCCGGTGCTGGTGGAACGCCTGAAGAACGCCACGCTGGTCGACGACGCAGTGCACGCCACCGGCAACTTCTCGTACTCGAGCACGCATGCCACGGGCGATCGCTACCTGTTGCTGGGCGACGCCTTCACCTTCATCGACCCGATGTTTTCCTCGGGCGTGTACCTCGCGATGCACAGCGCCTTCGACGGCGCCGAACTGGTGGCAAAGGCGCTCGATCGGCCCACCGAGCTGGCGGCCGCACGCAAGGACTTCGAGGCCATGATGCGCAAGGGCCCGCGCGAGTACTCGTGGTTCATCTACCGCGTGACCAACCCGACCATCCGCGACATGTTCATGCACCCGGGCAACCCCTTCCGCGTGAAGGAGGGGCTGATGTCGCTGCTGGCCGGCGACATCTACCGCGGCACGCCGATGCGGGGGCCGCTCGGCATGTTCAAGGTTCTGTACTATTTCATCTCGGTCACGCACATGCGGCGGACCTGGGAGGGCTGGAAGCGGCATCGCTTCAACATCCGGGACATGGGCATGTTGAAGGGGGAGACGATCCTCAAGTCGGAGTAGCCGCCAGCGCTACTGCGCGTTCAACGCCCAGTGCGGGGCTGCTGAGTACGTCGATGCCGAGGTCCGCGAGCAGGGCGGCCACGGGGGCCATCGAGGCCTGTGCCAGCACGACGACGTCAGCCCTGCCTGACGCAGCGCGGATCGAACGGGCCAGGGCCTCGATGTAGCGCGTGCCGTCGCCGGCTTCGAAATAGGGCCAGGCTTCTTCGACGAGCAATGCGTCTGGCTGCACCGTGACGCTCGCGTTCTCCGCAGCGCAGAGAATCAAGGCCTCTGTAGGCGCAAGCGTGCTTTCGAGCGCCGCCACGATCAGCACGCGCGGCCCGGCGCGCACAGCGCGGTCGGCCATGGCGCGATCGATGCGCATGGCCTTGAACGCGCCGCTCGAAGCTGTTCGTTCCGCGATGGCGCCAATGGTCGAGCAGGTGCAGACGACGACCGCAGCACCGCCGGATGCGGCTTCGCGCATGGCGTCGTGAACGCGTGTCACGAGCCCCGAGTCATCGAGGCCCACCACGCGCGCATCGGCCAGCAGGTCCTCCCGCACCGAATGCCGCACGCGCAGGGCGGGCGCGATCTCGCTCGCCAGCCGCTCGAAGGTCGGCACATGCACGTGTGCCGTGTGCAGGAACGCCAGCGCGTCGCGCATGGCCTCAGGCGCTCGCCGTGCGGGCGCGTTGCGCTTCGTAGGCCTTGAGGTGGACGTATGCGGTGCGCAGCACCGTCGGCACTGGCGAATTACTTG
The DNA here is from genome assembly GCF_056395365.1 of Variovorax sp. 10L421. Lineage (NCBI taxonomy): Bacteria > Pseudomonadati > Pseudomonadota > Betaproteobacteria > Burkholderiales > Comamonadaceae > Variovorax > Variovorax sp. 10L421. The sequence goes on along the minus strand of NZ_JBFTJJ010000009.1, from coordinate 135,403 downwards.
GCGCCGCGCGGCTCAGCAGGTCGCCGACGATGTGATCCGCCTCGACCGCCGCGCCGCGCACCATGTCCTTGTACATCGACGCCGTCATCGGCGAGCCGGCGGCCGTCATGATGGCGCGCCCGCGCTGCACGGCGGCGGGGCGGGGCGCAAAGCCTTTGTGCGCGGCGATGGCGCAGCACTCGTCGAAGATCGACAGCGCCACGTCCTGCCCGCCGGCGCTCACGATGTCGCCAATGGACGCGCGCATCAAGCTCGTGAGGCCTGCTGCCGAAGCGATGAAGACCCACTTTTCCCACATGTCCTGCGAGATGCTCTCGCTGGCCGTGGCATCGAATTTCGCACCCGCGAACTGTGCCGCGATGGCATCTACGCGGGCCGAGCGGCCGCCGGCGCGTTCGCCGTAGCTCAGCCCATGCATGTCGTTGAGGTGCAGCACGTGGCCCTCGTCGTCGAGCGTGGCCGAGATCATGCACAGGCCGCCCAGCACACGCTCGCTGCCGAAGCGTTCGGCCAGGTGGTCGAGGTGGCTCATGCCATTGAGCAGCGGAAGGATCACGGTGTCGGGGCCGACCGCCGGCGCGAAGGAGTCCATCGTCGAATCGAGGTCGTAGGCCTTGCTGCCGACCACGACCACATCGTAGGGGCCGTCGATGCCGTCGGCCAGCACGTGCCTGGGTGCGGGCAGCTGCAGGTTGCCGAAGGGACTCTGCACCACCAGCCCGGTTTTTGCGAGCTGTGCCGCACGGCGCGGGCGCAGCAGGAAGGTGACGTCTCGCCCCGCCTCCAGCAGACGGCCGCCGAAATAACCACCGAGTGCGCCGGCACCCACCACCAGAAATCTCATCGCGTGTCGCTCCTGAGCCAAAAAAAGATCGGAAGCGATGATGCCTTCGTTCGCGCGAGGCTGCTTTGCGCCGTCGCCTTCTCCAGCAGTCGCTGGCGGGCAAAGGGCCGCATCAGGCGTGCGCCTTGGGGGCGCAGTGCGAAGAAGAGGACCGGGTCACGGGAGCGTCCTGCGCCTTGATGGGGTTGGCGGAATGCGGTTCAATTCGACGCCGTACGCCCGGCACCGCATGGGCTTTTCCAGATAAGGTCTTGGGCGCTTCGCATAATCGTGTCCGTCATTCCAACCCCTCACACAAGGAGTTTCGTCCATGGCCCAGACCCGGATCGCCGTCATTGTCGGCAGCCTGCGCAAGGATTCGTACAACCACAAGCTGGCCCTCGCGCTGGCGCACCTCGCACCCGCGGACTTCACTTTCGAGAACCTGCGCATCGACGACCTGCCGCTGTACAACCAGGACGACGACGGCAACCAGGCGCCGGCGGTGAAGCGCATCAAGACCGAGATCGCGGCGGCTCAGGGCCTGCTGTTTGTCACGCCCGAATACAACCGTTCGGTGCCCGGCGTGCTGAAGAACGCCATCGACCATGCGTCGCGCCCCTATGGCCAGAGCGCATGGGCGGGCAAGCCGGCCGGCGTGCTCGGCATTTCGGTGGGTGCCATCGGCACCGCGCTGGCGCAGCAGCATCTGCGCAACATCCTGGCCTACCTCGATGTGCCCACGATGGGCACGCCCGAAGTGTTCCTGCAAGCCAAGGACGACCTGTTCGACGACAAGGGCCACATCGGCAACGAAGGCTCGAAGAAGTTCCTGCAGAGCTGGATGGACAAGTACGTGGCCTGGGTCAAGAACCACGCAGCCTGATCTGATCTGCTCTGCGCAAAGCAAAAAAAGCCGCCCTGCCGGGCGGCTTTTTTCATGGTGCGGGAGCGAACTCAGGCTGCGATGGCGGCATCGCGCTGGTTCGCGGCTTCGGCCGTCGCCACCAGGATGTCGGCGCGGGCCGCGGCCAGGGCCTTGCCCCTGGCTTCGTCGCCCATCGCCACGCCCTCGGCGCGCACGAAGCGCACGTCGGTGATGCCGAAGAAGCCGAAGATCACCTTGAGGTAGCTCTCCTGGTGTTCCATTGCCTGGCCGCCTTCGCTGGTCGAGTAGATGCCGCCGCGGGTCGAGGCCACGATGACGGTCTTGCCGCCGGCCAGGCCCACGGGGCCCTTGTCGGTGTACTTGAAGGTGCGGCCGATCTGCGCGAGGCGGTCGATCCAGGCCTTCAGTTGCGTCGGGATCGAGAAGTTGTAGAAGGGCGTGCCGATGACGATCACGTCCGAGGCCAGGAACTGGCTCACGAGCTTTTCGGACAGGGCGTTTTCACGCTGTTGTGCTTCCGTGGGCTGTGCTTGCACGCCGGTCTTGATGCCCAGCGCATCGGCGCTGAAGTGCGAGGGGGTGTCGACGGCCAGGTCGAGGTATTCGACGGCGGTGTCGGGGTGGGCGGCGCGCCACGCGGTCACGACCTCGGCCGAGAGCAGGCGCGAGGTGGAGTTGGTACCGAGGATGCTGGAGTCGATGTGGAGCAGCTTCATGTCAATCAATCACTTTCTGTGTTGGCTGTCGGCGCTCAAGGTGGCCGGCGGATGGAAGAATTCTATTTTTGTATCGAGTCTTCGATAAGTGGCCAAAAATTGCCTAGATCGTCCTGTTTGCAGGACAATTGATGCCATGCAAGACCTCAACGACATGGTTTTCTTCGCCGAAGTGGCTGAGCGCGGCGGCTTCGCGGCAGCCAGCCGGGCGCTCGGAATTCCCAAATCGCGCCTGTCTCGCCGCGTGGCGGATCTGGAGGAGCGGCTCGGCGTGCAGCTGATGCAGCGCAGCACGCGGCGCCTGTCGCTCACGCCGGCCGGCGAGATCTACTTGCGGCATTCGTCCGCCATGCGCGATGCGGCGCAGGCGGCGGCCGAGGCGGTGGCGCAGGTGCAGACCGAGCCGAGCGGGCTGGTGCGGCTGAGCTGCCCCGTCACCATCGCCTACAGCGGGCTCGCCCATCTGCTGCCTCAGTTCATGGAGCGCTATCCGGCGGTGCGGGTCGACGTGCGGGTCATCAACCGACCGGTGGACCTGATCGAGGAGGGCATCGACATCGCGCTGCGCGTGCGGCCCAGCATCGAGGACAGCACGGCGCTGGTGGCCAAAGTCCTGGGCACCAGCCGTGGCGTGCTGGTAGCCAGCCCCGAGCTGATGCAGCGCCAGGGGCCGGTCCAGGCGCCGGCCGACCTGGCGCGGCTGCCGACGCTGGCGATGTCGGCCAACGGCGAGGGCCGCAGCGAATGGCGCCTCGAAGGCCCGAATGGCGAGATCCACCTGCATTCGCACACACCGCGCTACGTAGCGGACGACATCGCGACCCTGCAGGCGGCCGCGCTCGCCGGCATCGGCGCCACGCTGCTGCCCGACTACATGTGCCGCCCCGATCTCGATGCGGGCCGGCTCGTGAAGGTGTTGTGCGACTGGGGGCCGTCAACGGTCATCGCGCACATGGTGTTTCCGCCGCGGCGCGCGCTGGTGCCGGCAGTGCGGCGGCTGATCGATTTCCTCGTCGAGCATATGCAGGGCGTGGAGATGCGGATGTACTGAGGGGGCCGCGGCTTGCTGTGAAAAGATGAGCGCCAAATTTCCCCGCCATGTCTTCGTTATGCGGAAAACGCCATATCCAAACAAGCAGATATTCGTTTGGCATTGAAGCAATGGTTCGCACAATCCGAAGCTCCCATCCATCCCAGGAGCGACCATGGCGACTCTGCGACTCGGCGATACAGCCCCCAATTTCACCCAGGATTCCAGCGAAGGCCCCCTCGACTTCTACCAATGGGCCGGCGATTCGTGGGTGGTGTTCTTCTCGCACCCGGCCGACTTCACGCCCGTGTGCACCACCGAACTCGGCAAGACCGCGGCGCTGTCGGGCGAGTTCGCCAAGCGCGGCGTGAGGCCCATCGCGTTGAGCGTCGATCCGGCCGACAAGCACAAGGAATGGATCGGCGACATCAACGAGACGCAGAACACCACGGTCAACTTCCCGATCATTGCGGACGCAGACCGCAAGGTGGCCGACCTGTACGACCTGATTCACCCGAACGCCTCGGCCACGGCCACGGTGCGCAGCGTCTACATCATCGACCCGAAGAAGGTCATCCGCGCGACCATCACCTACCCGGCCTCGACCGGCCGCAACTTCGACGAGATCCTGCGTGTGATCGACTCGCTGCAACTCACCGACAGCCACAAGGTGGCCACGCCCGTGAACTGGAAGGACGGCGACGACGTGGTCATCATCCCGAGCATCCAGGACCCGGCCGAACTGGCCCAGCGCTTCCCCAAGGGCTTCAAGGCCGTCAAGCCTTACCTGCGCATCACGCCGCAGCCGAACAAGTAAGAGCGGAACAGCAGGCGGTGAAAGCATCGACGCTCCTTCGTGGAACACCGCGGAACCGGCTTTGCCGGGCCGCTGGTGTTGCCCCCGGCGAGGGGGGAGGCGAAGCGACACGAAGTGCGCGAAGCCTGGGGGAGTGCTCATGAACACCCGCGTCATCATCGTGCCAGGTTGGCGCGACTCCGGGCCCGGCCACTGGCAGAGCCTGTGGCAGGAGCGCATTCCCGGCGCGGCGCGGGTGGTGCAGGACGATTGGGCCTCGCCCAAGCGCGATGCGTGGGTGTCGACGCTGGCGAAGCTGGTGCTCGACAGCCCCGGCCCGGTGGTGATCGCAGCGCACAGCCTGGGCTGCATCGCCACGGCGCACCTGCCGGCCGAAGCCGCTGCCCGCATCCAGGGCGCGCTGCTGGTGGCGCCTGCGGACCCCGAACGCCGCGCCGTGCTGTCCGACTTCGCGCCCGTGCCGTACGCCGCGCTGCCGTACCGCAGCATCGTGGTGGCCAGCAGCAACGATCCGTACTGTCCGATCCGCCTGGCGGGCGCCTATTCGCGCGCCTGGGGCAGCGAGTTCGTGCGGATGCAGAATGCGGGCCACATCAACATCGATTCGGGGCACGGGGACTGGCCGCTGGGCCTTGCCTTGCTTCAGTCCTTGACCGACGAGCCCGCCGCCTGGTCGGCGGGCCGTGAATTTTCAGAAAACCTGGCAACCACATGACTTCCAGAATCAAGACCTTCGTCGCCGTGCTCGCGCTGGCGTCTTCCGCACTCGCCGGCAGCAGCGCCTTTGCCCAGGGCACCGGGCTGCTGAACGCCTCGTACGACGTGGCGCGCGAGTTCTACAAGGACTACAACGCGGCCTTCGTGGCGCACTACAAGAAGGCCACCGGCAAGGACGTGAAGATCGACCAGTCGCACGGCGGCTCCAGCGCGCAGGCCCGCGCGGTGGCCGACGGCCTCGACGCCGACGTGGTGACGATGAACACCTCCACCGACATCGACTTCCTCGCCAACGCCGGCGTGGTCGCGAAGGACTGGAACAAGAAATTCCCCGACAACGCATCGCCGACCACGTCGACCATGCTGTTCCTGGTGCGCAACGGCAACCCCAAGGGCATCAAGGACTGGGACGACCTGGTCAAGCCCGGCGTGCAGGTCGTGATCGTCAACCCCAAGACCGGCGGCAACGGCCGCTACGCCTACCTGGCCGCCTGGGGCTACATCAAGAAGAAGGGCGGCACCGACGCCCAGGCCGCCGAGTTCGTCGGCAAGCTGTTCAAGAACGTGCCGGTGCTGGCGCGCGGTGGCCGCGACGCGACCACCGCCTTCCTGCAACGCAACATCGGCGATGCGCTGATCACTTTCGAATCGGAAGTGGTGTCCATCGACCGTGAATTCGGCACCGGCAAGGTCGACTCGGTGTACCCGTCGATCAGCATCGTGGCCGAGAACCCGGTGGCCGTGGTGGAACGCACCGTCAACAAGAAGGGCACGGGCGAACTGGCCAAGGCTTACCTCGACTGGCTGTACTCCGACGAAGCGCAGGAAATCGCGGCCAAGCATGCGCTGCGCCCGCGCTCGCAGGCTGTGCTCAAGAAGTACGCATCGACCTTCAAGCCGCTGCAACTGTTCACGGTGCAAGAATTGTTCGGCAGCCTCGGCGAAGCGCAGAAGGTGCACTTCAACGACGGCGGCCAGTTCGACAAGTTGTACACCCCCGGCGGCAGGTAATGAGCGGCGCTGTTTCTTCGGCGCTCCCGTCAGCGGGAGCGCCTTTTTCTCGTGCCAACCGGGCAGGGGGCGCCAAGCGCGTGCTGCCCGGTTTCCACATCACGCTCGGCTTCTCGATTCTTTACCTCAGCCTGATCGTGCTGATCCCGCTGTCGGCGCTGGTCTTCAAGACATTCACGCTGACCTGGGAGCAGTTCTGGGTGGCCGTGACCGCGCCGCGCGTGATGGCCTCGTACCGGCTGACCTTCGGCGCCTCGCTGATCGCGGCCATCGTGAACGCGGTGTTCGGCCTGCTGGTGGCCTGGGTGCTGGTGCGCTACAAGTTCCCGGGCAAGCGCATCGTCGATGCATTGGTCGACCTGCCGTTCGCGCTGCCGACGGCCGTGGCCGGCATCTCGCTGACCGCGCTGCTCGCGGGCAATGGCTGGGTCGGGCAACTGCTGGAGCCGCACGGCATCAAGCTGGCGTTCACGCCGGCGGGCATCGTGATCGCGCTGATCTTCATCGGGCTGCCCTTCGTGGTGCGCACGGTGCAGCCGGTGCTCGAAGACACCGAGAAGGAGCTGGAAGAAGCCGCCACCTCGCTGGGCGCGACGCGCCTGCAGACCTTCACCAAGGTGATCTTTCCGTCGATCGCGCCCGCGCTGCTCACCGGCTTTGCCATGGCTTTCGCACGGGCGATCGGCGAGTACGGCTCTGTGATCTTCATCGCCGGCAACATGCCGATGATCTCGGAGATCACGCCGCTCATCATCATCGGGAAGCTGGAGCAGTACGACTACGGGGGCGCCACGGCTGTTGCGCTCGTGATGCTGGTCATTTCGTTCCTCTTGCTGCTGGTCATCAACGGCCTGCAAGCCTGGCAGCGCCGCCGCGCGGGAGCATGAGATGAGCGCCCCTTCCAAAGTCATTCGCCGCGCGCAAGCCGGCACCACCGAGTCGCCCTGGGTGCGCTGGGTGCTGATCGGCCTCGCGCTGGCATTCATGTTCCTGTTCCTCGTGCTGCCGCTAGCTGCCGTGGCGACCGAGGCGCTGCGCAAGGGCGTCGGTGCCTACCTCGACGCACTGAAGGAGCCCGATGCCTGGAGCGCGATCCGCCTCACGCTGATCACGGCCGCCATCGCGGTGCCGATGAACCTCGTGTTCGGCGTGGCGGCGGCCTGGGCCATCGCCAAGTTCGAGTTCCGCGGCAAGGCCTTCCTCACCACGCTTGTCGACCTGCCGTTCGCGGTGTCGCCGGTGGTGGCGGGACTGATTTATGTGCTGGTGTTCGGCGCGCAAGGCTGGCTCGGTCCGTGGCTCGCCGAGCACGACATCAAGATCATCTTCGCCGTGCCCGGCATCGTGCTGGCGACCGTGTTCGTGACCTTCCCGTTCATCGCGCGCGAGCTCGTGCCGCTGATGCAGGCGCAGGGCACCGACGAGGAGCAGGCGGCCATCGTGCTCGGCGCGACCGGCTGGCAGACCTTCTGGCGCGTGACGCTGCCCAACATCAAGTGGGGCCTGCTGTACGGCGTGATCCTGTGCAACGCGCGTGCCATGGGCGAGTTCGGTGCGGTGTCGGTGGTGTCGGGCCACATCCGCGGGCAGACCAACACCATGCCGCTGCACGTGGAAGTGCTCTACAACGAATACCAGTCGGTGGCCGCCTTCGCCGTGGCCTCGCTGCTGGCGATCCTGGCGCTGGTCACGCTGGTGATCAAGTCGGTGATCGAATGGCGCCACGAGCGCGAGATGAAAGCCATTGCCGAGCTGCCCCCGGAGCGCCCCCCTGAAGCCACCGCGGCCTGAGAGAGTGAGAGAGAAGAAATCATGAGCATCGAAATCCGCAACATCAGCAAGCAGTTCGGCGACTTCCGCGCACTGCGCGACGTGAGCCTCGACGTCGATTCGGGCGAACTGGTCGCGCTGCTCGGCCCTTCGGGCTGCGGCAAGACCACACTGCTGCGCATCATCGCGGGCCTGGAAACGGCCGACGCGGGCAGCATTCTTTTCTCGGGCGAGGACACCACCGACGTGCACGTGCGCGAGCGGCAGGTGGGCTTCGTGTTCCAGCACTACGCGCTGTTCCGCCACATGACCGTGTTCGAGAACGTGGCCTTCGGCCTGCGCGTGAAGCCACGCAAGGAGCGCCCGAGCGACGCGCAGATCAAGGCCAAGGTGACCGAGCTGCTCAAGCTGGTGCAGCTCGACTGGCTGGCCGACCGCTACCCGTCGCAGCTCTCCGGCGGCCAGCGCCAGCGCATTGCGCTGGCCCGCGCGCTGGCGGTAGAGCCCAAGGTGCTGCTGCTCGACGAACCCTTCGGCGCACTCGACGCCAAGGTGCGCAAGGAACTGCGCCGCTGGTTGCGCCGGCTGCACGACGAGCTGCACGTCACTTCCATCTTCGTCACGCACGACCAGGAAGAGGCGCTCGAGGTGGCCGACCGCGTGGTGGTCATCAACAAGGGCCAGATCGAACAGGTCGGCTCGCCGCAGGACGTGTGGGACAAGCCCGCGAGCCCGTTCGTCTACGGCTTCCTGGGCGACGTGAACCTGTTCCATGGACGGGCCGACAACGGCCAGGTGCAGCTCGAAGGCATGCGCCTCGACTCGCCCGAGCACAGCGGCGCGCGCGACGCCAGGGCGCGCGCCTATGTGCGCCCGCATGACATCGACGTGACACGCTATGTGCCTGGCGCCTCCGGCATCGTCGCCACGCTGGCGCGCGCCATCGTGGTCGGGCCCATCGCGCGGCTGGAACTTGAACCCACCGAAACGAATCCAGATAATCCGGGCTCCGGAACCATCATCGAGGCGCAACTCCCTGCGCAACAGTTCCGGGAACTGGGCTTGAAGGAAGGCGACACCGTCGTCGCCAATCCGCGCAAGGCCAGGGTGTTCGTAGAAGAAGATTGGGTGTCTCCTTGATCGATTGGTACTTCGGCGCGCCGCGCCGCGCGTTCGCGCTGATCTGCCTGGCCTGCGTTCTCATGCTGGCCTTCGGGCTCTACCTGCAGCACGTGGTCGGGCTCGAGCCTTGTCCCATGTGCATCGTGCAGCGCTATGCGCTGGTGCTGGTGGCGCTGTTCACCGGGCTGGCCGGGGTGTTCCGCAACGTCGGCCTGCGTGTCACGGGCGGAGTGCTGGCGCTGATCGCAGCAGTTGGCGGCGCCTACACGGCGGCCTCGCAAAGCTGGCTGCAGTGGTATCCGCCCGAGGTCGTCTCCTGCGGGCGCGACCTCTACGGGATGATCGAGACCTTCCCGCTGAAGCGCGCACTGCCGATGATCTTCCGCGGCGGCGGTGACTGTTCCAAGGTCGACTGGACGCTGTTCGGCCTGACGCTGGCGAACTGGTCGTTCATTGCTTTCGTCGTTCTCTCGCTGCTGCTGGTCACGCTGCTGCTGCGTTCGCGCCGCGCGCGCTGAACCCCTCACCCCAACCCTCTCCAGGAGGGGGAGGGGACAAGACATCAGTCCTGGAACGGCGGCTTCTTTGCCAGCTTGCGCAACACCAGCGCAGGCAGCCACAACACGAATTCGACCATCAGCCGTGCATGCATCCACGTCAGCAGCACGTTGTCGCGCCCATAGCGGAAGTGCGAGACTCCGCCTTCTTCGGCCGTCAGGTATTTCACGGGCGCATCGATGTTCACGGGCTTGACGCCGCGCCATGCCAGCCGCACGACGGCTTCGGTATCGAAGTCGAAGCGCCGCATCCACGGCTGGCGTGCCATCACGGCGATCAGGTCGGCCACCGGGTACACGCGGAATCCGTAGAGTGAATCGCCCACGCCGGCGAACAGCGTTTCCAGCTGCGTCCATCCGTTCGACACGCGCCGCCCGCGTACGCGCAGCAGCGGCGCGCTGGCGTCGAACACCGGGCGCCCGAGCACCATCGTCTCGGGTCGGGTCAGCGATGCCCTCATGAATGCCGGGATCAGGTCCGCCGGATGCTGCCCGTCGGAGTCCATCGTCAGCGCATGCGTGAAGCCCGCGTCCTTCGCGGCGCGCAGTCCGTGCAGCACGGCAGAACCCTTGCCCTGGTTCTGCGGCAGCACCCACACGCGCAGGCCGGGATCGCTGGCGGCCATCTGCTGCAGCCGCTCGCCCGTGCCGTCGTCGCTGCCGTCGACCACCACCCACACGGGGTTCCATTGCGCGCGCGCCGCCGCGACTGTCGAGAACAGGCGTTCGCCGGTGTTGTAGCTGGGGATCAGGACAAGGTGGGTGCGCGAGGCGTCTGGCATTCGGGGGACGCGTCGATGGCGCGCTGCTCCATGTTTTGGCGGAAGTATTGTTCGAGCTCGGCCTGCAGCACGTCGCTGTTCTGCGTGGGCGCAAAGCGTTTGCCGAGCCGCAAGGTGAAGACGATGGGCAATGGCGGCACGCGCCACAGCGGCCAGCCTTTGCTGAGGTAGGGCGAATCGGTGTCGATGAACACTGTTTGAATGGGCGCCTGCGCGAGCTTGGCGATCAGCGTGGTGCCGGGGCGGAACGGGTTGAGCGGCGGCGTCACCGTGCGTGTGCCTTCTGGAAAGATCACCAGCTGGCCGCCGTTGCGCAGGTCGTTCACGGCCAGTCGCACCATCGTGCGCGCCGACCTGTTGCTGATGTAGCGCGCCAGCCGCGCACCCGCGCCCAGGAAGATGTTGCCCATCAGGTCGGCCTTCATGATGCAGGCGCTGCGCGGCAGGCGCGCCACCAGCAGCAGTGCATCGAGCATGGTCGGGTGGTTGGCCACGAAGATCACGCCGGGCTCCTTGCGCATCGGGTCGAGGCAGGTGGCGTCGATGCGCATCATGCCGGTCACCGATGCCAGCCACCAGAACATGCGGTACGCAAAGGCGATGGTCATGCGGCCCAGAGCGCGTGCTGGCGCGGCCGGCATCACCGGGTGGATCAGCATGGCAACGAAGTTCCAGACCAACGAGATCAGGCCCAGGAACAGCAACAGCGCGTAGAGCATCAACGCGAGCGGAATCGACATGAGAAATCGCAGCACGCGAGTCATTGAATCAGTCAATCGGACGATGGGTGCCGGGCAACGACCGGTCAGGCCCGCAGCTGGCCGGCCGCGACCGTGTGGGCCTCGATCTCGACCAGGAGGTCGCTGCGGCAGATGTCGGCTTCGAGGTACACCGCGTGGCGCGCCATCGGGGCGTCGGCGCCGAGCGTGTCCTCGATGATGCTGCGCACCGTCTCGGTGTCCGACGGATGCCGCACGTAGACCACGCAGTCGAGTTCGGCCAGCGAGAACTTCGCCGTGCCGCGCTCGTTGGCGGCCGCGATCACGGCCTGCAGGTTGCGCAGCGTTTCGCGCGTCTGCTCCGGCAGGTTGCCGCGGTGCACGGTCTCGTGGCCGACGATGCTCGCGGTGCCCGAGATGAAGAGCGCGATGTTTCCATCGCCGATGTCTGCCAGCGCGGCGCGCGAGAAGGTCGGCGAGCGCGGGCCGTAGGTTTCGGGATAGCGGTAGGCCGAGACCTGCCGAGGGTTTTCGACCGGTAGCGGCGCCTGCTGGCCGGCCAGGAAACGGATCGACAGGGCGCCCTGGTGGATGCCCAGCGCGCAGGCCGCCGGTGCGCCTTCGAAAGCAGCGCGGCCGGCTTCGAGAAACGCTTCCTGCCGGCCGAGGTTGAACTGGCGGTAGCGTTCCAGCCCGCCGCCATCGGCGTTGATCTGCGGCAGGTAGTTCCAGATGCGCTGCAGGTGCGGTGTGCCGGCCTGGTCGAGCGTCTTGAAGAGATCGCGGTAGGCGCGGTGCGCGAGTTCGGCGAGGCCCTGCCTTTCCTTGGCCTCGTCGAGATCGATGGCGCCGAGCAGCCAGTGCCCGTCGGTGCGCCAGCGCGCAATGCCGGTGGTGCCCGACTTGATGTTCGGGCCGCTCGCGTGCCACACGTCGGCCATGGCACCGTTGGCAGACAGCACACACGCGTTGACCGTCGGCATCCAGGCCACGCCGTGCGGCGTTCCATAGCCGAGCGCCGCGAAAGGCGCCTTGCCGTCGGTGGCCAGCGCCAGGCTGGCCGGCAGCGACAGGCGCTCGACGCGCAGATGGGAAGAAGAGGTGTCGTCCTGAACTCGCACTGTCAGCTGGCCTCGACGGGATGTTCGGGTTTGATGGCGGTATAGGAAGAGAAGACGCCGAGGCTCGCATGCCGGCGCACGTCGCGAAAGCCCGCGGCGGCCAGCGCCTGCATCACCCGCTCGGGGGGAATGCAGGCCTCGATCGTGTCCCAGTAGTAACGCCACAGTTCGGAAGTGTTGCGCTGGCGGCCGACCACGCGGGCGATCAGCGGCACGACGGCACGCATGTAGCCCTTGAGCAGCGCCGTGGCGACGCGGCCTTCGGGCTTGGTGATTTCGAGCACCGCCACGCGCCCGCCGGGGCGCAGCACGCGGTGGAATTCGCCGAAGGCCGCCGCCACGTCGCTGATGTGGCGCATGGCGTAGCCCATGCTCACGAAGTCGCAGCTGGCGTCGGGCCGGGGCAGGGCTTCGGCCACGCCGCGCACCAGCTCGACGCCGGGCAGCTTGACCTGGCTCATCATGCCGGCGCTGGGATCGACGCCCACGAGGTGGCCCATGGAGCCAATGAGCTTGAGCGCCTCCCGGGCCACGAGCCCGGTGCCGATGCCCACGTCCAGCACCTGCATGCCTGCCGAGAGTCCGGCCTGCTGCAGTGCCGCACGGCGGTACGACGGACCGGTGCCGAAGGCCAGCACGCTCTCGATGCGGTCGTAGTCCGCCGCCGTGCTGTCGAAGATGCGCAGCAGGAACGCCTGATGCTCGGCCTCGGTCTTGTAGTACAGCGGCAAAGGAGCGTGCGGCGGCAGGATGTCGGGATTCCCGGGCCCGACGGAAGGCGATGGCGTCATCGAACGATTATCACCAAAAGCCCTACCCCGAATTCCCGGCCCGCGGCGGGCGTTGTGTGCGCCGGACAGTAAACTCGGAGCTTGCTTTGAAAACACAAGACAGCGAGATAGAAAGCCATGGCCGGACATAGCAAGTGGGCGAACATTCAGCACCGGAAGGGCCGCCAGGACGAGAAGCGGGGCAAGCTCTGGACCCGCGCCATTCGCGAAATCACGGTGGCCGCCCGCGCCGGCGGCGCCGACCTGGGCTCCAACCCCCGGCTGCGGCTGGCGGTGGAAAAGGCCAAGGCGGTGAACCTGCCGATCGACACCATCAAGCGCAACATCGACAAGGCCACGGGCAATCTCGAAGGCGTGAATTACGAAGAAATTCGTTACGAAGGGTACGGCATCGGCGGTGCGGCGATCATCGTCGACACCATGACCGACAACCGCGTGCGCACCGTGGCCGAAGTGCGCCACGCCTTCTCCAAGCACGGCGGCAACATGGGCACCGAAGGCTCGGTGGCCTTCCAGTTCAAGCACTGCGGCCAGTTCGTCTTTGCGCCGGGCACCAGTGAAGACAAGGTGATGGAAGTGGCGCTCGAAGCGGGCGCCGAGGACGTGGTGACCGACGACGACGGCGCCATCGAGGTAATCACCGCCGTGGCTGACTTCGAAGCAGTGAAGAACGCGCTCGAAGCCGCGGGCCTGAAGCCCGACGCGGCTGAAGTCACCATGCGCGCCGAGAACACCGTGGACGTGACTGGCGAGGACGCCGCAAGAATGCAGAAATTGCTCGACGTGCTCGAGGACCTGGACGACGTGCAGGACGTTTATCACAACGCCTCGCTGTCGGAATGAATGACTGTTTGTTTGTTGAATCACTGCGAGAAATGAAGGCCCGCGAATGAAGGTACTGGTAATTGGGGGCGGGGGCCGTGAACACGCTCTGGCATGGCGCCTGGCGCAAGCTGCCCGGGTGAGCCGCGTGTACGTGGCGCCGGGCAACGGCGGCACTGCGGGCGACGAACGCTACGACTGCATCGACATCACCGAGCCTGCCGCATTGCGCGAGTGGGCCATCAAGGAAAAGATCGCGCTGACCGTGGTCGGCCCGGAGGGGCCGCTCGCCGCGGGCGTGGTCGACGAGTTCCGTGCGCACGGCCTGCGCATCTTCGGCCCGACGCAGGCGGCCGCGCAGCTCGAAAGCTCGAAGGCGTTCTCCAAGGCGTTCATGCAGCGCCACAAAATACCGACGGCCGAATACGAGGCCTTCACCGACGCCGCCGCGGCGCATGCGTACATCGATGCCAAGGGTGCACCCATCGTCGTCAAGGCCGACGGCCTGGCGGCAGGCAAGGGCGTGGTGGTGGCCATGACCGCGCAGGAAGCGCACGAGGCCGTCGACTTCATGCTGGTGGACAACAAGTTCGGTGTGTCGCACAACGAAGGCGGCGCGCGCGTCGTCATCGAAGAATTCCTGCAGGGAGAGGAAGCCAGCTTCATCGTACTGTGCGACGGCAAGAACGTGACCGCGCTGGCCACCAGCCAGGACCACAAGCGCCTGCTCGACAATGACGAAGGCCCCAACACCGGCGGCATGGGCGCGTACTCGCCCGCGCCGGTGGTCACGGCCGAGGTGCATGCGCGTGCCATGCGCGAAATCATCCTGCCGACCATCCGCGGCATGGAAAAAGACGGCATTCCGTTCACCGGCTTCCTCTATGCCGGCCTGATGATCGACGCCGCAGGCCATCCGAAGACGCTCGAATTCAACTGCCGCATGGGCGACCCCGAGACGCAGCCGATCATGATGCGTCTCAAGTCCGACCTCTTCGAAGTGTTCTGGCATGCCACCGACGGCACGCTCGACCAGGTCGAGCTCCAATGGGACCGGCGCGTGGCCCTGGGCGTGGTGATGGCCGCGCACGGCTACCCGCTGTCGCCGCGCAAGGGCGACCGCATCACCGGCATTCCGGCCGAGGCGCCCGACGCCGTGGTGTTCCACGCCGGCACGACGCTGCAGGACGGCGAGCTCAAGACCAGCGGCGGCCGCGTGCTCTGCGTGACCGTGCTGGCCGACAGCGTGAAGCAGGCGCAGCAACGGGCCTATGAGGTTGCGGCGCGCGTCAGCTTCGACGGCGCGCAATACCGCAAGGACATCGGATTCCGCGCGATTCATGCGCGCAACCCTCACGGCGCCTGATGCTGCAAACCAATCCGGCAGCGGTCGGCGAATATCTTCGCGGGCTGCAGCAGTCGATCATCGCGGCGCTCGAGAAGGCCGATGGCGGTGCATGTGTGCGCGACGCCTGGCAGAAGGCTGCGGATGAGCCGCTGAGCGGCCACGGGCTGACCTGCATCCTCGAAGGCGGCGAACTCTTCGAGCGCGCGGGCTGCGGCTTCTCGCAGGTGCGCGGAGCGAAGCTGCCACCCTCGGCCACGCAGAACCGGCCCGAGTTGGCGGGCGCGCCTTTCGAGGCGATGGGTGTGTCGCTGGTGTTCCACCCGCGCAACCCCTACGTGCCCATCGTTCACATGAACGTGCGCATGCTGGCTGCCCTGCCCGAAGGCGGCGAGCCGGTCTGCTGGTTCGGCGGCGGCATGGACCTCACGCCTTGCTACGGTTTCGAGGAAGACGCGGTTCACTTCCACGCCGCGTGCCGCGATGCGCTTGCGCCCTTCGGCGACGACAAGTACCCGCGCTTCAAGACGTGGTGCGACGAGTATTTCTTCCTGAAGCACCGCAACGAGCAGCGCGGCATCGGCGGCATCTTCTTCGACGATTTTTCCGAGGGCGGTTTCGAGAACGGCTTCGCGCTGATCCGTTCGGTGGGCAACGGTTTCCTGCCGGCCTACCTGCCCATCGTGGAGCGCCGCCGCGCCACGCCCTACACCGAGCGCGAGCGCAACTTCCAGCTCTACCGGCGCGGCCGGTACGTGGAGTTCAACCTCGTGTGGGACCGCGGTACGCACTTCGGCCTCCAGTCGGGCGGACGCACCGAATCGATCCTGCTCTCGATGCCGCCGCTGGCAAGCTGGGCCTACCGGCAGCAGCCCGAACCGGGCAGCCCCGAAGCCGCGCTGTACAGCGACTTCATCGTGCGGCGCGACTGGTTGTGAACCCTTCCGGCAAAGCTCCCCGCATCGGCGTTTTCGGTGGCGCGTTCGACCCGCCGCACAACGCCCATGTGGCGCTTGCCGAAGCCGCGCTGGCTCAATTGGACCTTGCCGAACTGCACGTCATTCCCACCGGGCAGGCCTGGCACAAGAGCAGGGCGCTGACGCCGAAGGAAGACCGCCTCGCGATGACGCGCCTGGCCTTCTCCGGCCTGAAGGGCACCGTCGTCGTCGACAGCCGCGAAGTGCTGCGCGACGGCCCGACCTACACCCTCGACACGCTGAACGAACTGCAGCGGGAGCAGCCCGGCGCACAGCTGGTCCTGATCATGGGCGCCGACCAGGCGAGCGCATTGCCGACCTGGCACGGCTGGCAGGATATACTCGGCATTGCTATTGTTTCTGTAGCGTATCGCGCATTATCGACGGGCGACACTGCTCGTTTTGATCCGAAAATGCTGCCCGGCCTTCCGGCTGGCGCTCGTTTCGAGGCGCTCGAACTGCCACCCATGGACACCAGTGCCACCGAGATCCGGCGCTGCGCGGCGCTTGGCGTGGACATTTCCTCGCTGGTTCCGCCCACGGTTGCACGCTATATTGACCAACACCACCTCTACCGCTCTGCCTGATGACCACTGAAGCCGCCGCCAAGAAAGACACCCAGAAACTCCAGCGAGCCATCATCGATGGTCTCGAAGACGTCAAGGCGCAGGACATCCAGGTATTCGACACAGAACATCTTTCGCCGCTGTTCGAGCGCGTGATCGTCGCGTCGGGCACCTCCAATCGCCAGACCAAGGCGCTGGCCGCCAGCGTGCGCGATGCGGTGCGCGAAGCCGGTTTCGGCAAGCCGCGCATCGAGGGCGAGGACAACGGCGAGTGGATCATCGTGGACTGCGGCGCGGCCGTGGCGCACATCATGCAGCCCGCCATCCGCCAGTACTACCACCTCGAAGAGATCTGGGGCGACAAGCCGGTGCGCGCCAAGCTCGGCGGCGCCAAGCCTGCCATGGCGACCAGCTCGTCGGTCAAGGACGAACCCGAAGGCAAGAAGAAGGCCGCCGGCAAGGAGCCCACGCTGCGCCGTTCGAGCGCCTCCAAGACCGCGATCCGCGCAGCCGAGCAGGAAGCCAAGGTCGCTAAGGCCCCGGCCAGGAAAACGGCTGCGAAGAAGGTGCCTGCGAAGAAGGTGCCTGCCAAGAAGGCAACCACCGCGCGCGTGCCGGTCAAGGTCGTCGGCAAGCCCGCCGCCAAGAAGCCCGCTGCGAAGAAGGCGGCGGCAGCCAAGAAGGCGCCAGCCCGCCGCGCATGAAGCTGCTGGTGGTCGCCGTCGGGCAACGCATGCCCGATTGGGCTCAGACTGCCTGGGACGACTACGCCAAGCGCTTCCCGCCCGAGCTCAAGCTCGAGCTGCGCGCCGTCAAGACCGAGCCGCGCGGCTCCAAGTCGCTGGAAACGCTGTATGCCGCCGAGCGCGAACGCATCGAGGGCGCCATTGCCAAAAGCTCGGCGCGCGCCATGCGCATCGTCGCGCTCGACGAACGCGGCACGGCACTGACCACCAAGGCGCTTGCTGCACGGCTGCAGGCCTGGCAGGGCGAGGGCGATGACGTGGCCCTGGTCATCGGCGGGCCCGACGGCCTCGACCCGGCCTTCAAGGCTGCAGCCCACGAGCGCATCCGGCTGTCCGACCTGACGCTGCCGCACGCGATGGCGCGGGTGCTGCTGGTCGAGCAGTTGTATCGGGCGTGGTCGGTCAACGCAGGTCATCCCTACCACCGCGAATGACCAGCACCGACGGGCGGGCCGCGCGGCTCGATGCCTCATCGGTGGCCTTGCAGTCCTTCACTTTCTTTTCGGACCCGGGCGGCCGCCGCTCGGCCCTTCAGGAGCACTGAGCCTTGTCGGATTTCATCTACCTCGCTTCACAAAGCCCCCGCCGCGCCCAACTGCTCGGCCAGCTCGGCGTTCGCCATGCATTGCTGCTGGCCGATGCCGGCGAAGACGCCGAATCGCTCGAAGCCGTGCTGCCCAATGAGGCCCCGGCGACTTACGTGCAGCGCGTCACGGCGCTGAAGCTCGATGCCGCCGTGGCCCGGCTCCGGAGCCGCGGACTGGCCGAGGCGCCGGTGCTCTGCGCGGACACCACGGTTACGCTTGGCCGCGCCATCCTCGGCAAGCCCGAGGACGAGAAGGATGCCGCGCGCATGTTGCGGATGCTGTCAGGAAGCACGCATCGCGTGCTGACGGCCGTGGCGCTGCAGCACGGCACGCAGCGCCATGCGGCGCTCAGCGTGTCGCGCGTGCGCTTCGCCGACATCACCGATGCGCAGATCGCCCGCTACGCCGACAGCGGCGAGCCGCTCGGCAAGGCCGGGGCCTATGCCATCCAGGGTGCGGCGGCCGCGTTCATCGAGCACATCAGCGGGTCCTATTCGGGCATCATGGGCCTCCCCATGTTCGAGACCGCGCAGCTGCTTCGAAGCGCCGGTTTCAATACCTGAGAATTCCATGCAAGACATCCTGATCAACTGGTCTCCGCAGGAGACCCGTGTGGCGCTGGTCGAGCACGGCGCGGTGCAAGAGCTGCACGTCGAGCGCACGCTCGAGCGCGGACTCGTCGGCAACATCTACCTCGGCAAGGTGTCGCGCGTGCTGCCGGGCATGCAGTCGGCCTTCATCGACATCGGCCTGGAGCGCACTGCCTTCCTGCACGTGGCCGACATCGTCTCGCCGTTCACGCCGGGCTCGCGGCCCAGCGCACCGGCGCCTGAGCGCGACCATCGCAACGGCGGCCCGATGGTGCCGATCGAGAAGCAGGTGTTCGAAGGCCAGTCGCTGCTGGTGCAGGTCATCAAGGACCCCATCGGCACCAAGGGCGCGCGGCTGTCGACGCAGATCAGCATTGCCGGTCGGCTGCTGGTGTTCCTGCCGCAGGACAACCACATCGGCGTTTCGCAGAAGATTCCGTCGGACCAGCGCGAGTCGCTGCGCAACCGCATGCTCGCGCTGATCGAGGCGGCCGCGGCTGCCGACAGCGGCGGCGTCGTGCCCGTCAACACGGGCGGCTTCATCCTGCGCACCAACGGCGAAGATTCCAGCGACCCCGAACTGGCCGAAGACATCGCCTACCTGCGCAAGACCTGGTCGCGCATCCGCGAGGCATCGATGCGCATGCCGCCGATGTCGCTGCTGCACCAGGACCTGAGCCTGCTGCAGCGCGTGCTGCGCGACATGACCAGCGAGGAAACGCAGACCATCCGCATCGATTCGCGCGAGCAGTTCGAGGTGCTGTTGAAGTTCGGCCTCGAGTTCATGCCCAAGGCGGCCGGCAAGCTGCAGCACTACAGGGGCGAGCGGCCGATCTTCGATCTGTATTCGG
Source organism: Variovorax sp. 10L421 (assembly GCF_056395365.1). NCBI lineage: Bacteria > Pseudomonadati > Pseudomonadota > Betaproteobacteria > Burkholderiales > Comamonadaceae > Variovorax > Variovorax sp. 10L421. The sequence continues at coordinate 116,054 of NZ_JBFTJJ010000009.1, read as the reverse complement.
TCGACGAGGAAATCGCGAAGGCGCTGGGCCGGCGCGTCGAGCTCAAGTCGGGTGGCTACCTGGTGGTCGACCAGACCGAGGCGCTGACTACGGTGGACGTGAACACCGGCGGCTTCGTCGGCGCGCGCAACTTCGACGACACCATCTTCAAGACGAACCTCGAGGCGGCACAGGCCATCGCACGGCAGCTGCGGCTGCGCAACCTGGGCGGGATCATCATCGTCGACTTCATCGACATGGGCCGCGACGACCACCGCGAGCAGGTGCTGGCGGAATTCCGCAAGCAGCTTGCGCGCGACCGAGTGAAGACCACGGCCGGCGGTTTCTCGCAGCTCGGACTGGTCGAGATGACACGCAAGCGCACCCGCGAATCGCTGGCGCACATGCTGTGCGAGCCCTGCGTGGCCTGTGGCGGGCAGGGCATCGTGAAGACCGCACGCAGCGTGGCCTACGACGTGATGCGCGAAATCCTGCGCGAGGCGCGGCAGTTCACGCCGCGCGAGTTCCGCATCGTGTCGTCGCCGCAGGTGATCGAGCTGTTCCTCGATGAGGAAAGCCAGCACCTGGCGGGGCTGAGCGACTTCATCGGCAAGCCGATTTCGCTGCAGTCCGAGCCCGCGATCGGGCAGGGGCAGTACGACATCGTGCTGCTTTAGAGCGTCGGATCCTGCCCCGGCGTGGCGCTGCGCACGGCCAGTGTCTGCAGCCGCGCATAGAGCCCGTCCAGCGCCATGAGCTGTGCGTGACTGCCTTGCTCCGCGATGCGGCCTTGCTCCATCACGATGATCCGGTCGGCGTGCTGGATGGTCGAGAGGCGGTGGGCCACGATCAGCGTCGTGCGGTTCTGCATCAGGCGCTGCAGGGCGTCCTGAACCAGCCGCTCGGACTCGGTGTCGAGGGCCGAGGTGGCTTCGTCGAGCAGCAGCACGGGGGCGTTCTTGTACAGCGCGCGGGCAATGGCGAGGCGCTGGCGCTGGCCGCCCGACAGCTGTGTGGCGTTGTGGCCGAGCACCGTGTCCATGCCCTGGGGCAGGCTTTCGACGTGCGCACTGAGGTTGGCCGCCGCGATGCACTGCAGCACGCGCTCGCGGTCGATCTCTGCGCCCAGCGCCACGTTGGCGGCCAGCGTCTCGTTGAGCATCACGACGTCCTGGCTCACCATGGCGAACTGGGCGCGCAGGCTCTTCAGTTGCCATTCGCTGGTGTCGTGCCCATCGAGCAGCACCTGGCCGCCGCTGGGCTGCACGAAGCGGGGCAGCAGATTGACCAGCGTGGTCTTGCCCGAACCCGAGGGGCCGACGAATGCGACCACCTGGCCGGGCTCGATGGTCAGGCTCACGCCGTCGAGCGCGCGTTGTTCGTCTTCGCCTCGGTAGCTGACCTGCACGTTGCGCAGCTCGATGTGTCCTTCCGCATGTTCGACCTGGAACGTGCCCTGCGACTCCGATGCCACGTCGTCGATCAGGACCAGCCCGCGCTCCAGTGCGGCGAGGCCGCGCGTGATCGGGCCGGCCACTTCGGCGAGGCGCCGGATCGGCGCAATCAGCATCAGCATGGCCGTGATGTAGGCAACGAAGCCGCCCACCGTGAAGCCCTGCTTGCCGCTTTGCCAGAGCGCGATCATCACCACCACCGACAGCGCGAGAGACGCCATCATCTGCGTGAGCGGCGTGGTGGCCGCCTGCGCGATGGTCGACTTCACGGCCAGGCGGTTCAGTCGCTGGCTCAGCTGTTCGAAGCGGCGGCCTTGCGCGCCTTCCGCGCCGTGCAGGCGCACCACGCGGTGGGCGAGCACGTTCTCCTCGACCACGTAGGCCAGTTCGTCGGTGGCCTGCTGGCCTTGCTGGGTGAGGCGGTACAGCCGCTTGGAGAACACCTTCATGATCCAAGAGATGCTGGGCACGAGGAATGCGACGATCAGTGTGAGCTTCCAGTTCAGGTAAACCAGATAGCCGAGCAGCGCGATGAGCGTGAAGCCGTCGCGCGAAAGGCCGAGCAGCGCCTGCACCAGCAGCATTGCGCCGGTCTGCACTTCGTAGACCACCGTGTTCGACAGGGTGCTGGCCGATTGGCGCGCGAACAGCGCGAGTTCGGCGCCGAGCAGGTGCTCGAACAGCACCCGTCGCAGCTTCTGCATGCCTTCGTTGGCGATGCGCGACAGGGCGTACTGGGAGATGAACTGGGCGATGCCGCGCACCGCGAACAGCAGCAGCACGGCGGCAGGCACGAACCACAGGGGCATTTCGCCGCGCGTGAAGCCGCGATCGAGCAGTGGCTTCAACAGCGCGGCCATTAGCGGCTCGGTGATTGCAGCCAGCATCGCCCCGCTCAGTCCGAGGGCCCACCATTGGCGCGAACCGCCAAACCAGGTCATGAGTCGCGCCAGACGGCGCATCAGGGGAGGGCGGGCGTTCTCGCCGCCGGGGGATGCTTGCATGGCGGCGGATTCTACGGGGGGCCTCGTTCAGCGCTTGCCGCGGTTGCTTCTGTAGGACCGCGCCGCTCGATAAACGTTTTGTGACGGCCGCCCCAAGCCAGTGTGTAACATGTGGCCCGACAAAGCCGGGGAGAACTTTTTACCCGGAAACCTCTCCGAATCGCATGAACAAGCCGTTGCCAACTCCAATTCCAACTCCTTCTTCATCACTTTTTGCACGCCGCACTCTCATTGCGGCCCTCGCTGCCACCCCCATGATTCCTGCACTGGCCCAGTTCCGGGTCGAGGTGTCGGGCGTCGGGCTCACGCAGTTGCCGATCGCGCTCGTTCCTTTCAAGGGCCAGGAAGGCTCGCCCCAGAAGATCTCGGACATCGTCCAGGCCGACCTGGAACGCAGCGGCCAGTTCCGCGGCGTGGATGCCTCGGGCCAGGCGCTGGACGAAGCCTCCCGTCCCGACCTGTCGCTGTGGCGCCAGCGCACCGCCGACTCGCTCGTGGTGGGCAGCGTCACCCGGCTGGGCGACGGCCGCTTCGACGTGAAGTTCCGCCTGTGGGATGTGGTGAAAGGGCAGGATCTCGGTGGCCAGAGCTACACCGTGCCGCAAGGCGACCTGCGCCTTGCCTCGCACCGCATTGCCGACTACGTCTACGAGAAGCTGACCGGCGAAAAGGGCATCTTCTCGACCCGCATCGCTTACGTCACCAAGGGTGGCAGCCGCTACTCGCTGTGGGTGGCCGATGCCGACGGCGAGAACGCACAAGCCGCGCTCGCCAGCCCCGAACCCATCATCTCGCCCTGCTGGTCCTCCAATGGCCAGCAGCTGGCATACGTGTCCTTCGAATCGCGCAAGCCGGTCGTGTACGTGCACAACGTGGCCAGCGGCCAGCGCCGGCTGCTTGCGAACTTCAAGGGTTCCAACAGCGCACCGGCCTGGGCGCCCGACGGCAATTCGCTCGCCGTCACGCTCAGCCGCGACGGCGGCTCGCAGCTGTTCTCCATCCCGGCCGGCGGCGGCGAACCGCGTCGCCTGACGCAAAGCGCAAGCATCGACACCGAGCCTGTGTACTCGGCCGACGGCGGCACCATCTATTTCGTGAGCGATCGCGGCGGTGCGCCCCAGATCTACAAGATGAGCGCCAGCGGCGGCAACCCGACGCGGGTGACCTTCAGCGGCACCTACAACATCTCTCCGTCTGTCAGCGGCGATGGCCGGTGGTTGGCCTACATCTCTCGCGTGGGCGGTGCCTTCAAACTCCATGTGATGGAGTTGGCAACCGGCAACGTCAGCGCGATCACCGACACCTCCGCGGACGAAAGTCCAAGCTTTGCCCCGAACAGCAAGCTGATCGTCTACGCAACGCACCTGCAAGGCCGCGAAGCGCTCATGACGACCACGCTCGATGGAAAAATAAAGGCACGGCTTGCGGGACAGGCGGGAGACATCAGGGAACCGGACTGGGGTCCGTTTCAAAAGCAATGACCAAGGTTTATTTGAGGAGTTTGAAAAAATGTTGAAACGTACGATTTATTCGCTGGCCATCGTGGCTCTCATCGCCGGTTGCTCGTCGGGCACCAAGCTCACCGACACGCCCGTGACCGACGGGCGCGGCACCGCGGGCCAGCAGGGCGGCGGCGCCAGCACCGTGACGCCAGTCAATGCCGATCAGAACGCCGGCACCGCGCAGGGTCCGGTTGGCGTGGCGCGCATCGTCTATTTCGACTATGACAGCTACACCGTCAAGCCCGAATTCCAGTCGCTGATCGACGGCCACGCCAGGTTCCTCAAGGCCAATCCGCAGCGCCGCGTCTCGATCGAAGGCCACACCGACGAACGTGGCGGGCGTGAATACAACCTGGCGCTCGGCCAGAAGCGTGCCGAAGCCGTCCGCCGCGCGCTGACCCTGCTGGGCGTGAGCGATGGCCAGATCGAGGCCGTGAGCTTCGGCAAGGAAAAGCCTGCCGTCCCGGGCTCGGGTGAGGAAGTATGGGCACAGAACCGCCGCGCCGAACTCCGCTACACCCGGTGATGCCACGCGCTCTCATGCGAGGCGCGGCGCTGGCCGCCGCCCTGCTTTGCGTCTCGATGGGGTCGCAGGCCGCACTGTTCGAGGATGACGAGGCTCGCCGCGCCATCCTCGATCTGCGCCAGCGCGTCGAGGCCATGCGCCAGCAGACCGACCAGCGGCTGACCGACGAGAACGGCCAGTTGCGCCGCAGCCTGCTCGACCTGCAGAACCAGATCGAGCAGATGCGTGGCGACCTCGCCCGCATGACCGGCCAGAACGAGCAGCTCACGCGCACGCTGAGCGAGATGCAGTCGCGCCAGAGCACCATCGACGACAAGCTCAAGCAGAGCGAGCCCTCGAAGGTATCGGTGGACGGCCGCGAGTTCACCGCCGATCCCAAGGAAAAGGCCGACTTCGACGCCGCCCTCGGCGTGTTCCGCTCGGGCCAGTTCGCGCAGGCGCAGACCGCGTTCGCCGAATTCGTCAAGCGCTACCCGCAGAGCGGCTACAACGCTTCTGCGCTGTTCTGGCTCGGCAATGCGCAGTACGCCACGCGCAACTACAACGAGGCCATCGCGAACTTCCGCTCCATGCTCTCGCTCGCGCCCGACCATGCCAAGGCCCCCGAGGCCGTGCTGTCGATCGCGAACTGCCAGATCGAGCTGAAGGACACGCGCGCCGCGCGCCGCACGTTGGAAGACCTGACCAAGGCCTATCCGCAGTCCGAAGCCGCGCAGGCCGGCCGCGAGCGCCTCTCGCGCCTGCGTTGATGCCGGCGGAGCCTTGCGCTTGAGTGCCATCGTCATCGACGCTTTCACCACTCCTCCCACCGCCGCGGATGTCCTCACCGACACCGCGGTGCCCGATCTTGCGCGCCGCTTCGGCGGACTCGAGCGGCTGTACGGCGTTGCCGGTGCCGCGCGCATCCGCAACGCGCATGTGCTGGTCGTCGGCATCGGTGGCGTGGGTTCGTGGGCGGTCGAGGCACTGGCGCGCAGCGGGGTGGGGCGGCTGACGATGATCGACCTCGACCACGTGTCGGAGTCGAACATCAACCGCCAGATCCATGCGCTCGATGCCACCGTGGGACAGGCCAAGGTCGAAGCCATGCGCGACCGCATCGCGCAGATCAACCCCGGATGCAAGGTGCAGGCGATCGACGATTTCGTCGAGCCCGGCAACTGGACATCGCTGCTCGATGCGGCGCAGGCCGCGAACGGGCCGGCAACGGCCATCATCGATGCCTGCGACCAGGTGAAGGCCAAGGTGGCCATGGCGGCGTGGGCGCGTGCATCTTCTTCATCGCGCGCTGCGTTCGTCACGGTGGGCGCGGCGGGCGGCAAGCGGCAGGCGCACAAGGTCGACATCGACGACCTGTCGCTTGTCACGCACGACCCCTTGCTGGCGCAATTGCGCCAGCGCCTGCGCAAGGAACACGGCGCGCCGCGCGAAGGCCGCAAGATCGGCATTGCCTGCGTCTTCAGCCGCGAAAGCGTGGCGCCGCCCGACGCGTCATGCGCCATCGAAGGCGACGGCTCGCTCAACTGCCATGGCTACGGATCGGTGGTCAGCGTCACCGCGACCTTCGGTCAATGTGCAGCGGGCTGGGTTCTCGACCAAATCGCCTCGAACGTCACGCTATAATCTTAGGCTTTGCCGGATTCGATACCGGCTAGAAGAAAAAATGGTTCCGGGACGTTAGCTCAGTTGGTAGAGCAGCGGACTTTTAATCCGTTGGTCACTGGTTCGAATCCAGTACGTCCTACCACCAACACTGAATCGGTCGAAACCCAGCATCTATGCGGGTTCCGGCCGTTTTTTTTGTCTTTTCGGATGGCGCGGGCACAACAGGAATCGGCGCCGAATTTGTCATTTCAGTGCAATTTCAGTGCACTGGACATTGTGGGCTTCATCGATCGACCAGAGGACCCACCACTTGGCAAGCATCCAAAAGACCCGCGAGGGCAACTACAAGATCCAGATCCGGCGCAAAGGCTGGCCAGCCTGGTTCGGCACGGCCGACACGTCAGCGGAAGCGCACCGCATCGCACGGGCGATCGAGGCGGACATGGACCGCGGGACTTACCGCGACAACCGGGAGGCCGAGAGCACTACGCTGGCGGAGGCATTCGATCGCTATGGGCGTGACTTCAGCAGCCGTAAAGCGCATCCTGAACGGGACCTGCAGCGCATTGAACGCTGGAAGCAGCATCCGCTTGCGCAACGGTTCATGGCAACGCTGCGGGGGGCCGACTTTGCGGCGTATAGGGACGAGCGGCGCCGGGCGGGCCGTGCCGAGAATACGATCAGACTCGAGCTCCAATTGGTAAGCCATCTGTTCGAAATGGCACGAAAGGAGTGGGGCTGGGAAGGGCAGCCGAATCCGCTGAAGAACATCCGAAAGCCCAGCGGCACAAAGGCGCGCGATCGGCGCCTGCACCCTGGCGAGCGGGAGCGCCTAGCAATGGCGCTTGCCGAGACCGGTAACCCATGGGCTGCTCCCGCCTTCGAACTGGCCGTAGAGACCACGCTGCGGCAGGCCATGCTTTTCGAACTGCGGTGGGAGTGGATCAGCTTGGCCGACCGAGTGCTCATGATTCCGCGCGCCTACCATCAGCGCGTAAACAAAGGGGTTCCGCACGAAATCCCGCTGTCGTCGAAGGCGATGACGGTCCTGCAAGCCATGCCGCGCAGCATCGACGGCAGAGTGTTCGGGTGCACGGCCAACGCGGTCTTGATGATCTGGAAACGAACCCTGAAGCGTCTCAAGATCAGTGGCTTGCGTTGGCACGACCTACGCCATGAGGGGGTGTCCAGATTGTTTGAGAAGGGCATGAGCGCCATTGAGGCCTCGAGCATCAGTGGTCATAAGTCGTTTGTGATGCTCAAGCGGTATACGCATCTTCGGGCGACTGATTTGCTCGCGAAGATTGGTTAGCGAGCCAATCAGGGCCGCGTGAATTTGTCATTTCAGTGCACAGAGGTGCCACCCGCACACTGGCTTCGACCACCCGCAGGCTTTGGCCGATTCATCTCCTCGGCACATCCAACCCTCCTTTCGGGCCTGCGAGCGGTCACCAACTCGAAAGGAACTTCCAGATGAAGATGAATCCATGGGCCGGCGCCGCGCTGGTTCTTACTCTTGCCTTCAGCGCGCATGCGCAGACCTACCAGGTGGCGAATTCGACCGGCGGTCAGCAGGTCGCAGGGGCCCCTATCGCGCAATCGATCGCCTACGTGACTTCGTTGGCGAACAACGCTCAGGGCACCGCGAACAACGCCCAGAGCACCGCCAATTGGTCCGGCCAGGTGGCCCAGGACGCACGCCAGGCAGCCAACAATGCGCAGGCTGTGGCCAGCAACGCTCAAGGTGTGGCGAACCGGGCCTTGAACGGTGTGAACGTCGACTACGAATACATCGTTATCACGGCCGCGAACTCTTGCGCAGCCACAGCAGGTGGGGTCAGTGCTTTCCCGATGTGTTTGGCGCTCGCATACGCCAACATGCCTCGCCCCTGAGCTCGGAGCCTCAACAAAGAAAAGCGCCTTCGGGCGCTTTTTCTTTGAGTACGAAAGATCGGCGGTCGGTGGCTGGTCCAGGGGCAACGCACCCGCGAGTCGATCTACGATCAGCTTCCCATCTTGAACGTGAACGTTTTCATGAAGGCGCCCGTCGCGTTCGACGTGATCGCCGGATTGGTGCCGCTGCTCACTGGATGCCCGTTATTGAAGTCGGCGATCGCGGTGTTCGTGCCAGCAATCGACACCGTGTACTCGGTGTTGGGTTCCGGCGGGACATCCGGGAGGATGATCGCCCGACTCGGGTCGAGGTGGCTGTTCGGATCGTTCGCGCACGTCATCGTCGGGCGCAGTGCGATCGCTGTGAGGTCGGATTTCTTCACCATCGTTGCAGAAGTGATTTCCACGAGCTGGCCAGGACGCACGGCGATGATGATCGGCTGGCCGATCGGGTTCGCCGCAAGGTCACGGCCGGGGATCGGATTCGGCGACTCGTTCTTCAACTCGAACGCTGTGCCCGTCGTGCCGTTGCAGGGGTAAGTCCGGATTTCCTCTGCGCCTGGGTGCTGTGCAAACGCGGTTTGCTGCAGACCGAAGTTGTATTGCGCGATCGTTCGTGGACCGCCCGAACCCGTGGTTCCAGCGTCGTCGCTGCTCTTCACAGAGATGCCGACGTCGAGTGCAGCGGTCAGCAGGTCGAGTGCGTGGTAGGGCGCGCTCAGGAGGCTGCGGATCGACTCAGCGCCGCGGCCCGTGCTCACGTTGGCGTTGCCGCCGGTGTTGTCCGAGTTGTCATCGAGCGCGATTCGCCATGGATATCCAGCCGCCGTCGCGCGATCACCCGGGCCGATGCCAGTGAAGAACGTAAGGTGCTCAATAAACCACGCCCTTGCGCGCGGCGCCGGAATCGATGCGCGCGCAGAGGTCTACGGTTCGACGAGCTCGATGTTCCAGGGCAGCAGCGCCTCGTAGTCGTCGGCAGTCTGCGCCAGCGGCAGCTTCTTGAACAGCGCGACGAGGTAGCGGTAGGGCTCGACGTTGTTGGCCTTGGCGGTCTCGATGAGCGAGTAAAGATTGGCACTGGCGTTCGCGCCGCCTACGGTGTCAGCGAACAACCATGACCGTCTTCCGACCACGAAGGGGCGAATCGCGTTCTCCACCGGGTTGGAGTCCCAGCGGCCAAGCGCCGTTGTCCAGGAACCGCACGAGCTTGGGCCACTGCCCGTGCAGGTAGTGCAGTGCCTCGCCCAGCAAGCTCGACGGCGCAACACTATGCAAGTGCGTCAGCAGCAGTCGCTCGATCTCGCGCACGACCGCGGCGCTGTAGCGCGAGCGCATCCGCAACCGACGCGCGGGCGTCCAATCCCTGGCCAAGGCCTCCGCACGGTACAGCTTGCCAATCAGCCGCACGAACCGGGTCGCGAGCTGATCCGGTGAGCGAGCCGCCTTCGGGATGGCTGCGTCGAGCGACATCCTCGATGTGCGTGAGAACGGGGTCGTGGGCACCGTCACCGGCAACGGCGACTACGTGGGCACGGCCAACGGCGCGACGGGCGATAGCATCCTCGATGCGGGTGTCAGCAAGAGTTCGTCCAAGCAAGTCAGGGTGCGGTCAGTTGAAATAGTAATAAGCGCAAAACCAAAATTCCAACGCTTTGGCTAATTTTCGGCTAACTTTTTCGCGGCGCTCATCAAATAGCATTCATTCCATATAGTTCGCTGAAGCGATGACTTCAATATGCCTAAAGTGATTTTTCCAAAAATCCAGCCAAGCCGCCCCGCATTTTGAAGTGCAATCGATAAAAGCACTAAACACGCTTGGAAAACCATGAATTACCTCCATGCCGACTGCAAATCAAGAGCGCGCAGGATTTTCTTCTTCCTTTTTCTTGTTGCGGCCTCGCAGTGGGCACTCGCAAAAGCACCTTCAGAAAATCTTGACGAGATTCTTCGGCAAGCGCGTCACGCCACTGAGGTCAGAATGTTTTTTTTGCCACTCAAACTCCGCGCTAATGCGGTGCAGGAAGCCGAATTGCTATCGTCTGGCTGTGAGCTCATTCTGATCGACAAGAGAGGTATCGCGAGATTAACTCAATTGATTGAGCTATCAAAGCCACATTCCCTGCCAAGCCCTATGGGCTGGGAGCCTTTGAACGGGATTTATTTTCTACTACCTACGGGGGAAAAAATAAAAATCCTCCTCGGTCAAAATTACGCTCCACCTCACGATTTTCGCTTTGGCACTATCGCGATCGAAGCCGTAAATGGCAAATCTTTACTGCCGGGGGTGATATCCCACCTCGATGGATCGTTCGAAATAGTTGAGTCTCAAGACAATTCAAAATCTTCTGCAATTCCTATCAGGGTGAATAAGGAACTTGTTGGATCAGTATACTCCCTCGCCGTTAAGCAACGCTCGAATCAAGGCAAATCGGGCGTGATGGAGAGGGGCAATTGTTCGAATTTCCCCAAAAAATCGGATTTCCCTCCAAATTAATCGGCTTCTTGAGTTTTCAGCCTTTATAGACCAAGGGATTTAAATGACCACATTCACCGCGGCTAATTTTGGTGTTTCCATTTCCTCGGGGGCAGCGCAAAGCGATGTCGATAGCCTGAACTCAGCCCTCTCCTACCTGCAGGGAAGTTCTGATGCCCAGACAATATTGCAAGGCATGGTAGATCGAGGCGTCTCCATTAGCATAAATCACAGCGGAGACGACGAGTATGTTCCAACGCTTGCGCAGCAGGCGCAAATTCCTGGTTTTAACAATTCGGGCGCACCAAATACCGTCTACTGGGATCCGGGAAAAGGATTTGTCGTTGTTGACTCCACGGGAGTTCCCTCTGGAGTAGATTCATCGGCGATGGCATTGATCCATGAGGGAGCACACACAACAGATCCCAATCTTGCTGCTGACTTTCAAACCCCTTCGTCGGGAAAATTTCCGAACCTGGCGGAGCAAGTAGCCGTTGCCGCAGAAAACAATGTTGAATCCCAACTGGGCGAATCTGTTCGCATCGACTACAACAATTCTCCGTTCTTACTCACCACAAACACCACGCTGCACACCGCAACCAACAATGATGGAAGCGTCAGTTGGCAAGAGCAAATCTCGAATGGACAGATCACGCTGACCGATCAAACACATACCCACATCGGTGCGGGCGGCAACGCCGCCCCGAATTTGGGCACGGTAAATAGTGACGGATCTATTACTGCAGATCATGTAAATATTGAAATTGGATCCGGGAGTATTTCTATAACGGGTGGTGGAAACAACATCGCACTGAGCAACGGCAGCAGCGCCAATCTGACATCTAGCGGAGAAAATACCGTAACTTGTGGAAATACAGTCGCCATTATTTCCGGCAACTCTATCGCAACATGCATCAATGGAAATTTGAATGAGTCAGGGCAAAATAACTCCGTCAACGCAACTGGAAGCAATATTTCAATCAACGAAACCAATGGAAATGTGACATTTTCCAATGGTGCCACCGGCGATGTGGAGGGCACCGGTAACACGATCGTCGCGGGCGAGAATGACGCACTGAATATTTCCGGTGACAACAACACCGTCTCAGGCGCAACTGGCAGCACGGTCAATCTGACAGGCCAGGGCGAAAGCGTCAGTATCACTAACGGCACCGTCAACCTCGGCGCCAATACCCGGGCCACCATCAGCGGCACGGGCGTCACGGTGGACGCCGTCGACGGCGACCTCGTGACCGAGAGCAACGCCACAATTTACGTCGCGGCCGGCAGCACGGTCACCATCACCGGTTCAGGCGACACCATCGTGGCCGCCGCCAATGCACAGGTCACAGTCGCGGGAGGCAGCGAATCCATCAGTGGGCAGGCCGGCGACACCTTCATCCTGAGTGGCACCGGGGCCAACGCGGACACCGTGACGGACTCCAACGCCACTGTTGTGTTGGGCAGCAACGCAGATGTCAATGTGATCGGCGGCGCCAACACCATCAACGAGAGTGCTGGCGACCAACTCAACGTTTCCGGAACCAACAACGATTTCGACGCCGTCAATGTCAACGGCGGTGCGATTTCAATGGCGACCAATACTCAGGTAAACCTCTTCGGCAATAACAACACAGTGCGAGAGGCGACGGGTGACAGCCTCGGTGCCTATGGCGGAGGCAACACCATCGACACCGTCGCTGGTGCGTTGACCGTCGTTGGCGGCACCAACGGGAACCTCGACCTCGTCAATGCCAATGGCGACGGCTTTGGCGGCACCACGGCGAATGGGCAAGGCACTGGCATCTACCTGAACGGCAACAGCCAAGCCAACGTTTCGGGCGGCAACGACGGAGTGAACCTGGGGGGCAGCGGCGACTACCTCGGTCTGCTCGGCGGCTCGGGCTACTCCGTCAACGGAACCGGCGACAGTATTGGCACCTGGGCCAACACCAGCTTCAACCTCTCGGGCAGCAACGACGGAGTGAACCTGTGGGGTGGCGGCGACTACCTCAGTGTTAACGGCAACGGCAACAACGTCTGGGCAAACAACAGCACGATCGACCTGCTCAATAGCAATGCGGAAATCCAGGTCAGCGGGGATTCCAATGTCTATGAATCCTCTTCAGGTGCTACCGGAGACACTTTCGTCGACTACGGCACCTACAACACCCTGACCGCGTCGAGTGACATCCTCGATGTGCGTGAGAACGGGGTCGTGGGCACCGTCACCGGCAACGGCGACTACGTGGGCACGGCCAACGGCGCGACGGGCGATAGCATCCTCGATGCGGGCAACTACATGACGTTGTGGTCCAGCGGCGACACGATCGACATGCGTGCCAACGGCACGGTCGCCACGGTCACCGGCAACAACGACAACATCGGCACGGCCGTCGGAGCCACAGGCAACGACATTCTGGACTCCGGCAATTACATGACGATGTGGACCAGCGGCGACACGATCGACATGCGTGCCAACGGCACGGTCGCCACGGTCACCGGCAACAACGACAACATCGGCACGGCCGTCGGAGCCACGGGCAACGACATCCTCGATTCCGGCAACTACATGACGATGTGGACCAGCGGCGACACGATCGACATGCGTGCCAACGGCACGGTCGCTACGGTCACCGGCAACAACGACAACATCGGCACGGCCGTCGGAGCCACAGGCAACGACATTCTCGATGCGGGCAACTACATGACGATGTGGACCAGCGGCGACACGATCGACATGCGCAACAACGGCACGGTCGCGTTGGTCACGGGCTCCAACGATACGGTCGGCACTGCCATAGGCGCAACCAACGACACGATCCACGATACCGGTGCCAATATGTACCTCACGGCTTCGGGCGACATCCTGGACGTGGATGCCAGGGGCCTCACGGCTTACGTAACCGGCAACAACGATCTGACCTTCGGGAACTACGACACCATGCTCGCGTACGGGGCCGGCGACTATTCGTTTGGCCAAGGCGACTCTCTCGGGGGAGACATGGTGTCGAATGACTCGACGTACTACGACGACGTTTGGTACGACGAGTTCGACCCATTGCTGCTGAACTTGACGGGTGGAGCCGTCCAAACCCAGTCACGTGCGACATCCACGGCAACCTTCGACGTGCTGAACAATGGTCAACCGGTTCGGACAGGCTGGGCGACAACAGGCGAAGGCATGCTGGTCTACAACCCCGCCACACCCGACGCACCGGTGACACAGGACAGTCAGTTGGTCGCGGGTTTCAGCGCGCTGAAGAAGCTCGACAGCAATAACGACGGCGTCATCGACAGTCGCGATCAAGCCTGGAAGGATCTGCGCGTCTGGGTTTCCGACGGAACCGCGAGTTTCACTAGCGGTCAGTTGCAATCGCTGGATCAACTTGGGATCTCCTCAATCAACCTCAATGCCACTTTGCTCAATCAGAACAGCAACGGCAACACACTGATTGACGCGAGCACGTTTACATGGACCGATGGCACTTCGGGCAATATTGATGGAGTGGATTTTGACTTCAGAAGTTTGATGCTACCGCCCGGAATTCCGATCGTCCCGGCGGACTCGGCCGCCCAGGTCGCGGCAATGACCTCGATCGATCAACTTGTCAACGCGATGGGAAGTTTCGCGCCGCCTCTGTCAGCGCAGACGAGTTCGATCGCGGCAAACAATCCGCAAGTCACCGCACCACTGCTGGCTGCCGCGCACTGATAGAGATCCCGCACGAGGTATCGAGGGCATCGCTCCCACGCCCCTGGCTGCAACGCAGTCGGGCGCACTTCTCAATTAAGAACACCTGCGCACCGCGCGACAGGCGATGAATTCAGGGATGGCATGGATACCGGACTCCTCTCGCTCATGATGATGGCGGGCTACCACGGCGTGGCCGTCGACGAGGCCCTGCTGCGCCACGAGTTCGGGCACGAACCGTTCACTGCGCAGACGATCCTCCTCGCGGCCCAGCGGCTCGGCCTGACCGCCAAGCTCGTTCATCAACCTCCTGAGCGGCTGGGCCGCGCGCCCCTGCCGGCAGTGGCATTGGACCGTGAGGGCCGATTCCTGATCGTCGGTCGATACGACGCGGGCGCCGCAGTGGAGGGACAGCAACCAGGAGGCATGGCGCGCATCCTGATCCAGCGTGCGGGAGAAGCACCGCAAGTGCTCCCCCTCGACACCTTCCTCGCCCAGTGGTCGGGCGATCTGATCTTCTTCACCTCGAAGGCCACCTACGCCGGCGACATCGCCAAGTTCGACTTCAGTTGGTTCATTCCCGCCCTCATCAAGTACCGAAAGCTTCTGGGCGAGGTCGTGCTGATCTCCCTGGTGCTGCAGATCATCGGGCTGGTCACCCCAATGTTCTTCCAGGTCGTCATGGACAAGGTGCTGGTCAACCACGCCATGAAAACCCTCAACGTCATCGCCATCGGCCTACTGTGCGCCACGTTGTTCGAAGCCCTGCTTACCGGCATCCGCACGTACGTCTTCGCCCACACGAGCAGCAAGATCGACGTCGAACTGGGTGCGCGACTCTTCCGGCACCTGCTGTCTCTGCCCATCAGTTATTTCCAAGCCCGGCGAGTCGGCGACTCGGTCGCGCGCATCCGCGAGCTGGAGAACATCCGCTCCTTCCTGACCGGCAACGCCATCACGTTGGTGATGGACTTGCTGTTCTCCTTCGTCTTTCTGGCCGTCATGCTCTGGTACAGCGTCTGGCTGACCTTGGTTGTGCTGGCCTCCATCCCGTTGTACGGGCTTCTGTCCATCGTCTTCACGCCCATCCTGCGCGCGCGCCTCAACGAGAAATTCAATCGCAGCGCAGAAAACCAGTCCTTCCTGGTCGAAACCATCAGTGGCATCGACACCGTCAAGGCCATGGCCGTTGAGCCGCGCTGGACCCAGAAATGGGACAAGCAGCTCGCCGCGTACGTATCCGCGGGCCTGTCCGCCACCAACGTGGGCATGGTCGCTGGTGGTGGTGTGACGCTGGTCAGCAAGCTGGTCACTGCCGCGATCATGTGGATCGGCGCCACGCTCGTGGTCGACAACAAGCTCACTGTGGGCCAGCTCGTCGCCTTCAACATGCTGGCTGGCCAAGTGGCCTCGCCCATCATCCGGCTCGCCCAACTCTGGAACGACTTCCAGCAGGTGGGCATCTCCATGCAGCGCCTGGGCGACATCCTCAATGCGCGCACCGAGGTCGCGGGCCAGAAGACCCGCATTCCCAGAATCTCCGGCGAGATCGAGTTCGACCAGGTGTCGTTTCGCTACCGGCCTGATGCTCCCGACGTACTGCGCGCGGTGAACCTCAAGGTGCACCCCGGCGAGGTGATCGGCATCGTCGGCCGCTCAGGCTCGGGCAAGAGCACCCTGACGAAGCTGGTGCAGCGCCTCTATGTCCCCGACCGAGGCCGGGTGATGGTCGACGGGCAGGATCTGGCGTTGATCGACACCACGTCGCTGCGACAGCAGATCGGCGTCGTGCTGCAAGAGAACACCCTGTTCAACCGCAGCATCCGCGACAACATCGCGCTGTCCAACCCCGCACTCCCGATCGAAGCCATCATGGCCGCGGCCAAGCTGGCCGGCGCGCACGAGTTCATCAGCGAGCTGCCCGAGGGCTATGACACGATGGTCGGTGAACATGGCACCGGCTTGTCGGGTGGGCAGCGTCAGCGGGTCGCCATCGCGCGTGCCCTGATCACCAATCCACGGGTTCTGATCTTCGACGAGGCCACCAGCGCGCTGGACTACGAATCGGAAAAGATCATTCAGGACAACATGCGCCTCATCTGTAAGGGCCGCACAGTGCTGATCATCGCGCACCGCCTGTCGGCCGTGCGCGAAGCGAACCGGATCATCGTGATGGAGCGTGGACAGATCGCGGAAGAGGGTTCACATGCCGAACTGCTGGGCAACCAGGCCGGCATCTACCGGCATCTCTACAACCTGCAGTCGGGCACGGTGGCCATGGCGGCGCCGCCAGCGTTGGCGGTCATGCAATGAGCCTTCCACACCTCAAACATCGCGCGCAGGCCTATGGCGGCTTACTGGCGCACTATCGCGCTGTCTTCGCTGCCCACTGGGCTCGCCGCAACGACCGCAGCCTGGGGCTATTCAATGAAGACGAGGCCGAATTCCTGCCGGCGGCGCTGGCGCTGCAGGAACGTCCCGTGTCCTCGACGGCGCGCTGGACCGCGCGGGTGCTGATGACCTTGGTTGCCGCCGTGCTCGCATGGTCCATCCTGGGGAAGATTGACATCGTGGTGAATGCGACAGGCAAGGTGATTGCGAGTGGACGCACCAAGAGCATTGCCTCGGTCGACGTCGCCAGCGTGCATGCGTTGCACGTGGTCGAAGGCCAATTCGTCAAGGCTGGCGAGCCTTTGCTCGAGCTGGACACCAGCGCAACGGACGCGGAGCGAGACAAGGCGTCCGGCGATGCCGTGGTGGCGACCCTGCAGGCCGCGCGCTCCAGGGCGCTGATTCGGGGTGTCGATACATTGAGCGTGCCGCAGTTGCCCGCGCTCGACCACGTGCCGCCCGAGCAGCGGCGCGCCGAACAAAGCCACCTCGAGGGCCAGTACAAAGACTTCCGCACCAAGTTGGACCGTATCGACGGCGACATCCATCGCTTCGGCCAGGCTTTGGCGCTGGCCGCCCAGCAAGCGAGTGACTACAAGGAACTGTCGCGCAACCACGATGTTTCGGAGCACGCCTACCTCGACAAGGAACGTGCCCGCGTCGAATTGCAAGGCCAGCTCGCGGATGCCCGCAACCAGCGCTCGGCGCTGATCGCGCAGACCAAGAAGGACGCGCTTGATGCATTGACCGAGGGCGGCCGCATCGAGAGCGGCGCGCGACAGGATGCGGTGCGCGCCGATTCGCACAGCAAATTGCTCAAGCTCACGGCGCCGGTCGACGGGACCGTGCAGCAGCTCACGGTGCACACCGTCGGTGGTGTCGTGCCGGCGGCGCAGCCGCTGATGCTGATCGTGCCGCAGCAGGATTCGGTGGAGGTCGAGGCCTTCCTCGAGAACAAGGACATCGGCTTCGTGCGCGAAGGCCAGGACGCTCAGGTCAAGGTGGATGCGTTCGACTACACCAAGTACGGCACCTTGTCGGGCAAGGTGACGCACGTCTCGCACGATGCCATCGAAGACGAGAAGCAGCAGGACGAGAAAAAGAGGCTGATCTATTCGGCCAAGGTGCTGCTCGGCGCATCGACGTTGGAGGTCGATGGCAAGCCGGCGACTCTGAGCCCGGGCATGTCGGTGAACGTCGAGGTCAAGACCGGCACGCGCCGCGTGATCGAGTATGTGCTCAGCCCGCTGCTGCAGGAAGTCCATGAAAGCCTGCGTGAGCGATAAGCGGTTGCGAGGGCTGCGACTCCAAGGGCCACCTCGGATGATGGCGGCGATGTTTGCAGCGGCAGCGTGCCTGGCCCATGCGGGCGCGGCCTGTGCGTTCGACCTGGACGACATCCTGCGCGCGGAGGCCCTGCGCGATCCGCTTCAGACGACACCTGCTGCGGTGCGGGACGGCGTTGTGCTTCCTGGCGACGAGGCTTCTGTCTCCTGCGGGGGGGCAGGTACAGGGGAGGCTGCCGCCGAGCTGTCTCTCGAGGCGGCCGTGGAACTGGCGCTGTGCAGCAATCCGCAGGTGCGCGCGGCCTGGGCGGCGATCAAGGTGCAAGCGGGGGCGGTCGGCGAAGCGAAGGCGGCCTACCTTCCGACGCTGACCGGCTCCCTGAGTCGACTGAACGACACGACCTGGTTTCCTGGCAGCACCACCGCCGCCGCGCACACGACGGGCAACACCGTCTATGCGGCGCTCACGTGGCGCCTGCTGGACTTTGGAGGGCGCGAGGCCAATCTGAGCGCGGCGAAGAGCCTGCTGGCGGCGGCGCTGGCCTCCCATGACGCCACGTTGCAGAAGACCCTGACAGCGGTGATCCAGGCGTACTTTGACGTGCAGACGACGCAGGCGGCCCTGGTCGCCAAGCAGGAGGCGGCCTCGATTGCATCGAGCACTCTGCAGACCGCCCGCCGTAAGGAGGCGCGTGGCGCCGGCTCGGCCGGAGAGACCCTGCAGGCGCA
The DNA here is from genome assembly GCF_056395365.1 of Variovorax sp. 10L421. Classification (NCBI taxonomy): domain Bacteria; kingdom Pseudomonadati; phylum Pseudomonadota; class Betaproteobacteria; order Burkholderiales; family Comamonadaceae; genus Variovorax; species Variovorax sp. 10L421. Next base: position 97,515 of record NZ_JBFTJJ010000009.1, on the reverse strand, counting down.
GACTACCGTGGCCCGCGCGACCCTGGAGGCGAGCCGGGCGGCCGGCGACCTGGGCAAAGCCAAGGCCGTCATGGTCTACGCCATCGGTGCTCCGTTCGGGAAGGCGTTCGCGTTGGCCCCTCTCGGGCCGCCGAAAGCCGGCGAACTGGCCCAGTCCCTCGCGGATTGGCTGGCGCAGGCGGAGAAAGGCCACCCTGCCATTGAGGCCGCACGCGCGCAGGTCACTGCGGCCCGAGCCCGTGCCGAAGCCACTCGTTCCGAGGGCCTGCCGTCGTTCGATCTCTCGGCGTCGTTCTATCAGAACGGGCGCCCTGGCCAGGGGCTGAGCACGACGCAGACGCGGGAACGATTGGTGGGGGTGACGCTGAATCTGCCGATCTTCGAGGGCTTCGCGCGCACCTACAAGATTCGAGGCGCGGATGCGCTGGTTGAACAGCGCGATGCGGAGTTGCATGACGTGGAGCATCGGGTGGCCATGGAGGTCGTACAGGCGTACTCGGACGCTGCTGCCGCGCTCAAGAACCTCGATGCCTCGGATGCCTTGCTGAAGGCTGCACAGTCTTCGCTGGCGAGTTCGCAACACAAATACGAGAAAGGTGCGGCGGATGTGCTGGAAATACTCAGCACGCAAAAAGCCTTGGCTGATGCGCAGGAAGAGCGTATCCGGTGCCTGTCGGAGTGGCGCTCGGCGAGCCTGCGCGTTGTTGCGGCGGCGGGGCGGCTTGGCACGATGCACTTGAAAAACACCAATGCAAATTGAGATTGCGGCCATGGTCCCTGCGAACCTCGCATCCTCAATCCCGATAGACGCCATGCGAAGAGTGCCAGCCGAAAAGAAAAAATCGGGAACTGAAGATCTGTTGTTGAAAGGTGTTGGGGCGCGAGTTCAGTCGAGATCTCGCAATCCCATCGAGTGCTGCCGAGGCGCAGCAGCAAACAAAGCCGCTGCACCGCCGAACAGAGCTATGCCGAGGCCTTGCGCCAGACGCGCTTGGCGCATCGCGCGGTCGTGCTCGGCTGCGGCTGTTTGTCCTGCCGACTGGGCGGCCCGCCGGCGCTGGCGCTGCATCGCATCGAACTGCTCCAGGCGCGACTCGATGCTGGCCAGGCGAATTGCGGCGAGCTCGACCTCGAGCTGCAGATCGATCGCCGCCAGCTCGCGTCTGAGACGGGCTGCAGCCTCCGCGTTGAGTGGTTTGACGTTCATGGCATCTTCCTTTTCGAGACGAGCATGGAGAACACAGCCGATGCAGCCGGCCGCTTGTGCATTGCACGAATGGTGCGAGCGCGCTCGATCACGCCGGCAGGATCCAGAGCCATGGCGTCGGCAAGGGCGGTCGACCATCGAAGCTGCAGATCGACCGGCGAGGAAAATGCATCGACTACCTCCAACGGCAGCTTTGCCAGGCCCACCGCCTTCGAGACTGCGGAACAGTCGATGCCTAGTTGCGCCGCCATTTGACGCATTGAGGGATACAGGCCTGCATCCAGCGCAGTCAGATAGCGCCTCCCCAACTCCCATGGAGAGAGGTCTTCGCGATAGCGGTTTTCCCGCTCCATTTCGGCGTGCAGTTGGGCGTCGGTCATGAATGGCTCGACCACCGCGTTCACTGGCAGACCCAGTTCCAGGCACGCGCGATGGCGCCGATGGCCGAACACGATCTCGTAGCGAACGCCCTCTTTCTCGAGGTTGAGCAGCGCCCGCACCTTAATGGCCTGATCATTGCCGCCGGCATGGGCGATGTCCGCCTTCAGGCTCTGAAACCCGGCCGTCTCGTACGCCCGTGGGTGACGCGTGGCAAAGCGCGACGCAGTAACGTCGGCTGGGTCGAGCCGTTGCGCTGTGAAAGTGCTTGTCATGGTGTTGGTCCCTGTTGGTTGAGATCAAAACGGCATACCGGCGTGGACCGAGATTTCGAGGCGAAGCCCGAACTTCCCGTAGATCAGTGCGGCCGCCCACGGTGTCGGCGCCGTGGCCCAGAGCTCGGCCATCTCGGAGCGGTTCGCAGTCGTGTCTGGCATCAGGTCGTCGTAGCGGGCATACCAAGCTGGGTGCTCCCTGCGGATCTCATCCCATTTCTGCTCAACCAGCGCCATACCGGCGGCCTCGTTGGCGGTGTCGATTTCTTGTTGGGTTTGCTGTTGACTCATTGCTCACTCCTCGTCGTCGTTGCGTTCAGATCTCGCCCGCGTCCCTCAACGCGCGGACCACGGCAGGCATGAGCGCAAGCCAGGCCGAGCCGGTGCGCTCGATGGCCTCCACCATCGAGTAGTCCATCGCCTTGAGCCAAGCCGGCTTGTTCAACACCAAAGCCACGGCCACCTTCTCTCCGGTCGACTGAACGTCCCAGGCATCGCGGCCGCGGCGAGCTGCGTCCCGCGCCTTGCCGAGCAGGTGACGAAACTCAGCGCCCTCTGGAGCCCGGTCGCCTGCGAACGCGCGGAGTGCGCCCTGCGTTTGATCCACTGAAACTGTTTGCTCTGTCATCTGGTTTCCTTTCTTGCCGCAATGCGGCGTTGGTCTTCAAAAAACACCGGAACCTTGAGCTGAGCCCCTTGGGAATCCGGTCCCGGCTGGGAAAACGATCCAGGCGGTCTCAATCACCGTCTACCTCTCGCCTTCGCCCGGAGTCCGTGGGGCCGGCGCGATTGATGCACGCAAGGGCCCGCCCGGAGGCCGCATGCGCAAGCGAGCGCAGCGAGTGCGAACGGGAGAGGACGGGAGCGAAGCGAACCCTTGCGGGTGGCAATCGAGCGCGCGCAGCGCGTGGCGCCGGCCACACTGACGAAGGAATAGCGAAGGCGCGACGTAGACGGTGAAGGCCGCGGAGAACATTTCCCAGACGGGACGCCGCGCGGCGAGCGCCTCCTGCCGCGCAGCGGCACAGGCCGGCCGGAGGCCGTCGAGCACAGCGAGCTGCTGCCGCAGGCAGCGTGCGTCAGCGATCGGAACCGAAGGCCAAGACGCGGAGCGGCTTGGGGGCGTAGCCCTGAGAGCGCGTTCGCCCGAAGGGCGAGACGCCAAGAGGAAACATCAGCAACAGCCGAGCCTTCTTCCAACCTTCGTCCATCGTTGGCCGAAACTTGTCCGAACCCTAGGCCAAGTCGCGACTTGTACGAAGCTTCTGCCAACCTTCGTACAACACTGCCGCGAAAGCCGCGCGCCGAGCGCGCGGCAACACTGCAGAGAAAAAAGATGACCGAACCTTCGTACAAGGTTCGGCCAAGTGAGGACTTGCACGAAGCTTGGCCGAAGGTTCGGCCGAGTCCGTCCGAATGCTCGGCGAACTTGACGGCTTGCGTCACGATCAAGCTCCGCCAAACGCGAGCTTCAGCAGCATGAACGCTTCGGCCAGAACAGCCGTGCCAGCGACACCCAGCCAAATCGAAACAGAGCGCAGCAAGCCGATCGTTCGCTGCAGTTCATCGCGAGTCGCCTTGGCAGAAGCGGCGGCGTCAGCGACGGTCTGAGCACGAGCAGCAGCTGCGGCCGGGGCTGCTTCAAGCTGGGCGATCCAGGCCGTGTAGCGGGCGCGGATCTCTACGGCCGCGTCTTCGGCAGCCATCGGCGTCGGCGCGAGCTCATGTGCCACGCGGATGGCCCACGAAACGGCTCGGCCAACGCCCGCATCCGGCTCGCGCTGCAGCTCAACGGGCGGGGCCTGAAGGTCATAAAGGCCCATCTCGGCCAGTGCGCCGCCGGCGGGTACGACATCGGCGTCGACCGACTCGCTGACCCGCAGCAGCAGCATCAAGTTCGTAGCAAAGAACGCCGCGTTGTGGTCGTGATCGGCGCCAACGAGTTGGTGCGTGACTTCATGCAAAAAAATAGCTACCAGCGCGCGCGGCGAACGATGGAGCATGCGATTACTGATACTGACGCGCTTGTCGGGCGCGTATTCCGGGGGGAGTGCCCAGCCGCCCCAGCACCCGGTCGGCCTGAGCTCGACCGGAAACGTGCCGCGGAAGCGGCACGCCGCGACCACGGGTGCGAGCAGCCTGGTCACCCAGCCGGCCAAGGCTGGGGGTGCGGGCTGCACCTGGAAGACTGGCACCGGCAGTGCCAGTGCCCCAACCTTCTCGAGATCCGTGGCCACGCGGTGGTTCACGATCGACCCGGACGGTCATGATCGGTGTCGTCGTCCAGGTCGTCGGCCGGCCAGAGCTGACGGGCCAGCGCGCGCTGCTGCTCGCCGAGCTCGGCCAGCTCTTCGTAGCGCTGGGCCTGCACGAGTTGCAAAGTCTTCTCGTGAGCCCGCAGCGCGGCGAGCCGCGCTGCGGGGGTCGGCAGCGCCTGCAACTCTTCTTCGCTGGGGCTGCGCAGATTCACGACGTGGGCGTGAAGACGACGGGTCCGCCTGTTGGTCTCGATCCATTGAGCACGTAGCGCCGCGGCCCGCGCCGGATCCAATTTATCGAGTGGCGATGGCGCCCGATCAGGTCCCGCTGCGGCCTCTTCGTCCGCTGCCTCTACGTCGGCCGCAGCTTGCCCAGCTAGTGCAGCCGCAGCATCGGCTGCGGCATCGGCCATCGTGCTCGCCTCCGCGATCGCCTGGACCTGGAGCTTCAATGGGTGGTCATCTGGAGCACGGCGCGCGGCCGCAGCCACGCTGCGGGACCAGGTGGTCGCGTCTTCGCGCGCGGCGTTCATGACCTCGAGCGCTCGTGGCCGGTCTTCCGGCACGACGGCGGCCACGGCAAAACTGTTGCTGCGGAGTTGCCGCAGATGGTCTTCTCCAGGCAGCTCCATACCCTCGCGCTTTGCGCGGGCGGCATCGCGTGCCCTGTCGAGGGCAAGGGCACGGTCCGCCGCGTCGAAACTCTTCGCTACAGCGTCTTCGGCGCGATTGACGTGATCCAGATCCAAACCTGCGGCACTGGCCGCAGCACGAAGCCTTGCAAGCTCAGCACGCGTCTCAGCGAGCTCTTCCTTGAGCAATTGAATGAGGGCATCCCTGCCGTCTTGGGGCGGCTCTCCTGGCTCGCCCGTCACCACGGTGCCGGAAGGGATAGAGGACGGTCCCCACAGGCCGCCGAGCAGGCGCATCAGGAGCGACCTGAACGCCTCCAAGATTCGGCTCAGCCAGCCGGGGCCGAATCCGATCGGAGCGAGTTCGCCAGCCTCACTTTTGACTGCTGTCGGCCGGGGGCGATCGAGATCGACGCCGGCGGCCGCGGCCGCCACGGCGGTCTTCTTCGGCACTGCATCGAACCGCAACGAGTCCTTCAGCGATGGACGCGTGGGTGCAGCAACCGCTGGAGAAGGTGTCGAGGTGGTGGCTGTAGATGGATCGGGGATGCTCATGGATTGCTCCTGGTGGTGGTTGAAAGAGATGGGGATCGCGGCGGCAACACGCGCTTCGGCGCGGGCGAGGAACTGATCGACGACAGACGGCGCGCTCATGGCCGCCGCCTTGCGCTTGCGGCCGGGCTCTGGCTTTGCCGGGCTTCGGGCTGCTGGAGCTGCGCTTGCGCGGCCTGCACGTTGGATATCTGCAGCTGTGCCCAAGCCCACGTCGCTGCGCCAATCAAGGCGCACGTCACTGCCGTCACCACGGTCGGCGTGAAGACGGCCCAAAGCAACGCCATGCGCAGACGCTGGCGGGCGTTCCGAAGCTCTGTCGTCGTTTGCCCCTGGCTCAACTCGATCTGCGCGCGCAGCGCCTGTTCGTGTAGCTGGAGATCCGTCGACATCCGCGCCGTCGCCTGATCGAGCAGCGTTCCGAGCGTCCGGCCCTTGGCGGCGAGTTGGCCGAGTTGCCGATCGAGTTGGACCAGCGCCTTCGCTCCGCGCTCGATCTCCATGTCCGTCGGCGTCGGACTCGATGTAGATGCGATCGAGCTCGGTGTCTGGGCCATAGCGTTTTCGATTCCGCGCGGCAGCGGCTTCGAGCTGTGTGACGAGCCGGCGACGCTCGGCTCGAGCCCGTTCGAGGTCGATGTCACCGCCTCTGCCGCTGGAGCCGATGACCAGGTCATGTCCAGGAACGCGAACGGATCGGGCTCGGTCAGCTTCGAGCCATTGAGCGGCATCGAACTGTTCATCGAGCAGGGCTCCCCGAAGGCGCAGCGGCCTGGCGCCAGGCTGCAACCGGAGACTGATGTAGTCGGCACCGGTTCTCGTAATGGAGCCGCCGCCGTGCTGCGCGGCCTTGGTCAGGGCAGCGAGAACTGATGCTCGGTCGGTCAGGGCACCGGCACGCACCCCGGCCTCCAACCAGGCTCCGACGCGCGCCCGCGTGGTCGGTGCATCGGTAGGCTGAGCAGCCAGGGACGCGCGTAATTCCGACGCCGCAATGAAGGCTTCGTGCCTGGCAGGTTGTACATCCTGCATCCGCCTTTCGTCGTCCGGTCTGCCCAAGCCGAGCTTCCAATTCCATGAATTGCGGAATGGATCCCAGGTTTTTTGCCAACCAGGAGGCGCAATATTCACAGATTTGCCGCTTTGCAAATCGACCATGGCATGGACGATGTGAATATCGACACCACCGTTTGGTCGCCGATGCTCGACGGCAGTCCAGCAATTTCGATGGGGACTGAGCCCGGCAAAGGCCACTCGCTCGAAGTCGTTCAGCAAGTCCTGCGTTTCCGCTTCGGTTAATTTTTCTTCCGGGCTGAATCCGAGAGAACCGGATTTGTAGCGCCATTTGAAATCGAGCGTGCCAGCCACCTTTGCGACGAGCTGAGGATCTCCTCGAAGAATGCGAATTCCCGCCCGTTGTACGCCCTTGGCGTCTTTCGGCGCCAAGATGTAGTCGATGGCATCTCGAGGATTTCCCTGGCCGTGCGCAGTAAAACTGACGTACATTCATAATTATCTCAGATGCGCATGCAGAATTTCCTGCATCGAGAGTTCGATTTGCTTAAGGGATTTGGCTGAGGTCAATACATCTACAGGAGTACCGGTGATGTATTGCGCGTTCAACCGATGCGCGATCTGATTGACCGAATTGCCAAGTTGACTCAACTGAAACAGAAGCGCGGGATCAACCTGCGTGTATCTGCGTTTTGACAAATCGGGCTGGCGGCGGCGCGGGGCGGGCCGGCCGGTGGCGCGAACGTCGGGACCTCCGCTGGTCAGGCACGCCCTGAGGAAGTCACTAAGAGATCCGCCGCTAGCCGCCGCAGCGCGGCGCACCGACGCGCCCTCAGTCACGGTCAGCCTGACCTTGACCTGGTCGTCGAGAGGCTCGTCGAAGGTGAGCGGCCGGCTCACGAATCAAGCTCCGAGGGAGCAGCGGGCGCGGCGCGGCAGCAGGGTTTCAGGGACGCAGTCCATGACCAGCCGCCGGACCCAAAACTGAAAGTTTTGGGGTCCGGCGTAGGCTGGTTTCGGTTCGAGCAGGGCATGACCGCGATGGTCTTCCTAAGCGCGAGGTGCACCGAAATGACAAATTCGGCTGGGGCAGTTGAGACAGCACTGGGGCCTACCCTGAGGCACACCGTCGCAGCGTGGCGCTGGTGTGCCCCGCAGCTTGGGGGCTCCTGATCTCAGTCTGACAAGAAGCCCTGCTGACGGAGCTTGTTTAGGGTTGTGCTTACATAGTGCGTACAGCGCACCTCGTCGCGCGGTTGCCGACCTGGCTGCCGCACCGAATGCTGAAGGAAGGCTTCGACCTCCGCAGCACCACGCCCGGACTTCAGCATGCCGATCGCGCGGCCCCAGTCGCGCCCTGAGGCTGTGCTGTCGGTGCCGGAGCTAGGGGTTAGCGCTCGCGGCTGTTGTGCCACCGGCACTTTCTTCTCCAATGCGGACGGGCGACTAAATTGGGGCTTTGCAAGTAAATTTCCGATTTCATGCTTCTTTCCATCGGACAAATAAACAAGCCGAGTCCAAAATCTTCCTCGGCCAGGCTTGAGATTTACAGAGCCAGGCCACCGATGAGCCTGATGCCCCGAAAGTGCACCAGAATCTGATTTACATCCGGTGATTTCATATAAGGCGCGGTGAGCCTGATGACGATCTTCATTCGTCATATCTCTATCGCCCGCATAAAGGTGCTGAAAATTTCCAAATGACGTTTCGAGAATTGCGCAAGCAAACCCGTCGAAAAGTGGCGTCGCTGAATTGATGTCATCAAGTAGAAGGATCCGTGAACCTTCGCGTGGTCCAGCAAAGAGTGATTCGCCGATAAACTCGTCCGCGCCTTTGGATGTTTTATTTTCTCGGGCGTACACCATTTTGAAAAAATCTTCCCAGCTCGTAAGTGAGAGGCCGCTGTATTGACCGATCGACTCGGCATTCTTGGAATACTTTCCAATGGGTAATTCGCCGCCGGAATAGCGGCCATCGTTCGAACACCGAATCGTCACCAATCGGGTCAGGTGGTCTCGATTGCCTCCGTTCTGTTTCATGATCCAAATGGCCAGGCGAGTCGAATTGGAGCACCGTTCGCGCATCGCTGTTTCTGATCGACTCATTCCCTGGGACTCGTTCAACTGGCGGCCGGCCATGGAAGAGTCGATCAGCGGGGATCTCATGGCCTCGGGAGCTGGTTTCTCGATGAACTGGGCACCACCCCCCCAGCCCGCTGTCGCGGGCGGGAGTGGAGGGGAGCGGCGCTCGCGCGCCGCAGAAACCGCGGAGGAGTGCACCCCTTGGCCGCCCAAGTCTCTCGCGTCGAGTCCGGCGGCCAGGGGGGTGTGAATACCGGTCTCCGCAAAATTTGCGTACTGGAGAGCGCAGTATTTGCGTGCTGGGACACTGGCAACCCGCATGGGCATTGGGTTTCCAGAGGGGGCGTCTTTTTTGGGCGTGATTGCCATACGCAAGTCTCTTGGCCTCGGAGGCCCTGGGATGAAAGTCATTGGGAGCTCGATTTCTGCCGGTAGCGGGTAGGCCAAGTGCCCCCGCTTGCCCGCCGCGCGCAGCGCTGCACGCCGCCTGTGCCAAGCCAGCGCGATTTCGATGAATGCAGGATTCAGGTGAGTCACGGCGACTTCCTCCTTGAGCCTGGCGCCGCGCGGCCGGCGCCGCTCACGCGCGATCAGGCCGACTTGCAGCAAGAGGGCCACCGCATCGTCCACGGCGCGGCGCGAGGCTTGCCTCGGCCCGTGGCTGCCTAGAAACTCAAGCTTCACCTTGATCCCTGCAGCTGGGTCGCTGGCCTTGGCCTTGCGGCATAGCTCGGCAAGCACCTGACCGGCTGTAGGCGTCAGCCGCTGGCCAACCCAGAGGATCTCGCTGCCGAGAAATTGAGTGAGCGCGTCCATGGGTCGAATAACCCGATGCTCGAGGGAGGCGAGCAAGCGCGAGATGCTTGCCGCATTTACGAGGCCCGAAGATAATTTAGGCAGCGTCCAAGCTACCTCTCCGAGCCCGGTTGCCTTCCCCAAGGCGTCCGGGCTTTTCCCTTTTCAGGCCTCGGACCCCTGCAACAGAGCGAGCGCGCGTTCAGGCAAAGGGCGCCGCTTTCTCCCGCGCCGCGGCGCCTGCTGCGGCTGAACGTGTGCGGTGGCAGTGGGTTCCGCGGCAGGAGCAACTGAGGCTGGCGATGCAGGGGCCGCTGTGGTGGACAACCCGGCTATCCACGCTTTGATGTCCTTGGCGAGCCACACAGACGGTCGACCGCCGACACCTGCAACCGCCGCCGCGGGAATCAGTCCTTGCCTCGCGGCATAGCGCACCCCGCCTCTTACTTGAGCCGGGGTGCGGCCGCGGAGCCAAGGCAGCAGCGCACCGACAGCCTCAGCGGTCAGAAACGTGTCGTCTGGCATGGCCGGATGCTGTGCGCGCTCGTTGTGGTCCGTCGCGTAAGAATTTGGCATATGTTGTTCGATGGCTGGTAATCTGTGATGAGCGAATTACCTGCCATCAACGCGGGTGCACCAAAATGACAAATTCAGCCCGTCACCGAAATGAACGATTGGCCTCGGACACGATCGAGGCCATGGAGTCGTTGCGCGCTCGGCTGGCTCTGGATCTCCCGCTCGGCACGAGTTACGCAATCGATCTGAGCGACGCCCACAAGAAAGCATGCCGGAGGGTCCTCGAGCTGGTCATGCTCGGTGCGCTTGATGCCGACGCCGCCGCGTCGGACCAAGGGCAGGGGCGCCGAGGCCGTGGCAAGCCGCCGACGGTCCCACACGATGCGAATCGGATGCTGGTGAGGATGATCGTCATGGCTGCCCGCGTGGACGAGCCCACTTTGAGCCCTTTGCAGATCGCGCAAGAGCTTGAGAAAGCAGCCGGCGGGCTACCCGATGGGATCGACGATGCCGCGCAACTCGGGGCCGTCCTTCAGGCGCATTGCACAGATCCAGGTCCCAAGCGCAAGCGCAAGCACCTCAGTGGTCTGAGTCGAGAGCGCGCCGGGTGGCTGGCTCAGGCAGCAGAGAGCATCGGCTGGCTCCCCGAGGGGCATTGGCGCGCGCCGTACCTACTTCGCCTGCTGCTGACCCTCGCCTCCCCAGAGCCCGAAGAAGATCGGGTGTGGTCCCACGAACTGCGAGAGCTAGAGGCCGCGCTGCTGGCACCCCCGCCGCCAGCGCTGACATCTTCCGAGCTGGCGCGCGCTTGGCGAGCAATGGTCAAGGGAGGTTCTGAATTTCGCAAATCCGCAGCGGCGCACGCCGCGCAGGTGGATGCGCTGCAAGGCCCAGTGAGTCTCGATGCATTGAATGAGCCGCCGGTGCCGGCAGCGGTGGAGGTCGCGCTCAGCGACCGCAAGGTCGGAGACGTGATCGAGGCGTCCCCATTGGTGGTGGTCTACACGATGCGCGAAGGTGAGGAAGGCCATGCCTGGGCGATTCAGCCCGCCGCAGACAGCATGTCCGCCGCGTTCGATCTGGCCGAGTACGCGGTCGCGGCCCACCGGCCACGCGCTGGCCGCCGCGGCCAGGCGCAGGGCAATGACGCCGGCGCCAGCGTCGATCTCGCCCAGGGGCTCGCTCGCTGGCGCTGACGAAAGGCTCTCCACATGACCGTGATCACCCAGCGCATCGACTCCATAACCCGCGCGATTACCCCCGCACCTGTTGCCGACAGGGAAGCCGGGCGGCGAGCCCTGGCGTCGGGCAAATCGCCTGAGCTGTGGCTAGCCCTCGTCCTCGTCTTGGCGGCAGCGACAGCCCCTACGCAGGCCCGAGCCGACGCGCTCGACGACTATAAATCGCTCAGCGAGATGTGCCGGCGCAGCGGCTCGACATCGGACGCGACATGCACGCAGCGGGATAAACTTGAGCTCAAACTACGCACCCAGGGCTATTATCAAAACGGCTACGACGGGTACATGTCGCCCGAGCGCATCGATGAGTTCGAGCGCATCGTGCGCTCGAACCGCGTGCAGGCCCGACCGACGCAGCTGGTCCCGCCGCCGATCAAACCCGCGCCGATGCCCGAGCACCCGCACACGTCGGCCTTGAGTGAGCGGTTGCTGGTGCACCTCGAATCCGCCCCGCCGGGCATGCGTGAGGACTTCCTATTCGAGAACCGCCCCGCGACGATGTGGCGTCTCACGTGCAAGCAGATTGCGCAGTTTCAATCAGGCATGGCGAACACCGACAAGGACCGCGCGTTCGTCGCTTGGCAAGCTACGGCGCCGGGGAATCTGCTCACCGTCTTGCGCGTTGACGGCTCGACTTCGCAGAGCTGCTACGAGCCGACTACGCGTGGGATTCGCATATTCGGCAAAGGCCAGCAGCCGTTTGACTCCAACTTGCGGTGAGCGCGGCCGGCGACTTCGCGGCCGGGCCAGTTACCGTCCGTTGCAGGGGGAATTTGCTGGGGAAACTCCCGGCGCCTAAAAAAATGAACCAGATAGGCACTGTTTTGGCGGAGAGTGTGACTGCTGTCGACCGGCGCCGTCCAAGCAGTAGGAGCGTCCGAGCGCGGGAGCGAAGCGAGACCGAGGTGGGCCGTGCTGAATTCGCGCGGGCATGGCGTTGAGGGGGCGGGGTGCAGATCTCCAGTGCAATTTCAGTGCACTCAAAAGTGAAGTCGGTTCAACTGCCGTGCGCAGCGGTCAACAGCAATCAACGGAGATTTGCCTTTTAGATCAAGGCCTTACATAATCAACAGCGATCGATGAAGGTTGCTCATTCGAGCGCTGATTTTGCTTGCCAACGCCTTTTAATCCGTTGGTCACTGGTTCGAATCCAGTACGTCCTACCAGAACCCTTCTCCTCTGAAAACACGTTGAAAAAGGCCGCCTTCCAGCGGCCTTTTTCATTTGCGGCGTTCAAAGTTGCCCGGCGAGGTAACGCGAAGCGCGCGCACCTGGAACAACAAAAAAACAGCCCGCACGAAGGCGGGCTGGAAGGTGACCTGCTGGAGGAGGGAGGATCAGAGAATGCAGGCCACAGGGAGAGCCATGACTATCGCCTGTGAACCTGCATGGAAGCTGACCTTGATGGAATCTCGTTTCAACGGCCTCAGTCTTCGTCTTCCCATTTGCCGATGACGGTGCCGAGCACTGTGAAGGCTTGGCGCACCGGCTCGTGCGTCGGGTTCAACGGCAGCAGCCAGCGGCGCCCGTCGTCTTCCTTGAACACCTTGAAGGTGATCTCGCCGCTGTCGTCGAGTTTCGCGATGATGCGTTCGCCGTCATCGGGTGTCTTCAGTTGTGTGTCGACAAACACGATCGACTCCGCCGGATAGCTCTTCAGATGGCCGCTGGGCGCGGTCATGCTGTCGCCGCGCACGCGCAGCGCATAGGTATGAAGGCTGTGATGGGCGATGCAGGGGATCCAGCGCTCGGCGCTGGGCTGCTGCGAAACTTCGAGGCTGTCCCAGTTGGCGGCATCCGCCCACGCGATGAGCGGCACGGTACCGGGAGTGCGGGGATTGAACGAGGGGATCGACGGCGGAGTGCGCGTCACGCGATAGGGGCCAGGCGGTTCGTTGGCCTTGTCGCGGGCCTGGCGGATCTGGTCTTCGTCCCATGGAGCCGGCCCGTCGCCGGTGTCCAGCCAGTTGGGGTCGACACGGTAGGCGCGCGCCAGCGCGAGCACGCTCATCGATCGGCTGGTGTCTCCCCGCTCGATCTTGGAAATGCTGGACTGCTTGACGCCGGAAGCTGCCTCTGCCTGCTTCTGCGTCATCTTGGCGAATTTGCGCGCGGCCAAGGCGCGTGTGGCAATGGTCTCCATCGAGCGGGATTTAAGCTCAGATGAATATTCTTCCTGGACTTTAGAATATGAGAAAAAGGGAGAAAACCATGAAGCCACGCGAATTGGTCCTGGCGCTGAGGGCCATGGGGCTCACGCAGAAGCAGATCGAGCAGAGAACAGGCATTCCGCAGCCGACGATCAGCAAGATCGGCCTGGGACGGGTGAGCGACGTGATGTCGCGCCACTACATTGCGCTGCTGGCTGCCTACGAGCAGCAGGTACGGGAAGAGGCGCTCAAATCCGCTGCGCGGGCCTTGCGCCAACCGTCGGCCGATGAGTAAACCGTGCTCAGACGCTTCCTGTCGGGCCTTTGGCTTGATCGCGTGCTGTGCGCGCTGCTGGCGCTGCTGTCCCTTGCGGGGCTGATCGTCGGGCTGATGGCGGCGCGCCCCGCCGTCGCGGGAGCCGGTTGCTTCGGGCTGGTGTGTGCAGGCTGGGCGGCGCAGGTGCTGTTCGACCGCGAGTCGCTCAGGCGTTCGCGTGCGGTTCGGGCGGCGCGAGAGCGAGGGTCGTGCTGACGCGCACACAGTCCTTGATGTGCTGCTCGCCGAGCGCGCGCAGTGCCGCATAGCCGAGCGCGGCCGACACGATCTGCCCGGCGATGGGCACGTACTTGGTTGCCTGCTTGGCGGTAAGGCGCACGCCCGCGTGCTTGGCCAGCCGGATCAGCAGGTCGCGCGTGACGAGCCGGCCGACCAGCAGGGCGCCGACGGTGGTCGCCGCCTTCTGGATGCGCTCGCGCTGGTGGGGCGCGAGCTTTTCGACCTGGGTGACCGAGAGGCCGAACTCGGCACTGATCTGCGGCACCAGCCGCGAGAGCAGGGCGGCGTCGGCCATCCAGTCGATGCCGGGCAGGGGCACGGCGCTGGCGGCGGCGGCCATCAGGGCCTTGCGGGTGATGAGCCGGCGGCTGCGGTGCACGGCGGCGACGAGTTTCTCGTCACCCCGGGCCAGGTCGATGGCGGACGGCATCCGGTGATTCCCCTTGCCTGGTTCCAGGTCAGGCCGCCAGGGCTTCGAGCTGGTCCGACAGGGCCAGCCAGCGCTCTTCGAGGCGACCGATTTCATGGTTGAGCGCCTTCAGCCGCTTGCCCGCTTCGGCAATCTCCGCAGGAGGCAGCGGCTGCGCCAGGCGCGCTTCGAGCGCGGTGCGTTCGGTGCCGGCGGCGGCCATGCGCTCGTCAATCTGCGCGATCTCGCGCTTGATCGGCTTGGCTTGGTCGCTGCGCTGCTGGCGCTCCTGGGCGTCCTGCTTGCGTTGCTGCGCAGCGGCGGGCGCCGCCACCGGTGCGGCTGCTGCGGCAGCAGCGGCGATGCTGACGGCCTCGCGCGTCGCCATCTTCGCTTCTTCGCGCAGGCGCTTGGCCTCGTCGAGCAGGTAGCGCTGGTAGTCGTCGAGGTCGCCGTCGAAGTCGCCGACCACGCCGCGGCCCACCAGCCAGAACTCGTCGCACACCGAACGCAGCAACGCACGGTCGTGGCTCACGAGCATCAGCGTGCCTTCGAACTCGTTGAGCGCCACGGCGAGGGCCTCGCGGGTGGCCAGGTCCAGGTGGTTGGTGGGCTCGTCGAGCAGCAGCAGGTTGGGGCGCTGCCACACCATCATCGCGAGCACGAGGCGGGCCTTTTCGCCGCCGCTCATGGTGCCCACGGGCTGCTTGACCATGTCGCCGCTGAAGTTGAAGCTGCCGAGGAAGCCGCGCAGGGCCTGTTCGCCGGTGGCTTCCTTGACGCTGCTGCCGAGCTCGCGCGCCATGCGCACCATGTGCTCGAGCGGGGTGTCCTGCGGGCGCAGCACGTCGAGTTCCTGCTGCGCGAAGTAGCCGATGTTCAAGCCCTTGCCTTCGGTGACCTGGCCGGCCAGCGCACCCATTTCGCGCGCAATGGTCTTCACCAGCGTCGACTTGCCCTGGCCGTTGGCGCCCAGGATGCCGATGCGCTGGCCCGCCAGCACCGAACGGCTCACGCCGCGAAGGATGGTCTTGGGCGCTTCGTTCTCGATCTCGTACCCGAAGCTCGCGTTGCTGATCGACAGCATCGGATTGGGGATGTTGCCCGGCTCCTTGAACTCGAAGGTGAAGTCGGCCTCGGCCAGGAGCGGCGCCACCTTTTCCATGCGCTCCAGCGCCTTGACGCGGCTTTGCGCCTGCTTGGCCTTGCTGGCCTTGGCCTTGAAGCGGTCGATGAACTTCTGCAGGTGGGCGATCTTGTCCTGCTGCTTGCTGAAGGCCACCTGCTGCTGCTCCATCTGCAGCGCGCGCATGTCCTCGAACTTGCTGTAGTTGCCGCCGTAGCGCGTGAGCTGGGCGTTGGCGATGTGCAGGGTGACGTCGGTCACGGCGTCGAGAAACTCGCGGTCGTGGCTGATGACGATCATGGTGCCCGGGTACTTCTGCAGCCAGGCTTCGAGCCAGACGAGGGCGTCCAGGTCCAGGTGGTTGGTCGGTTCGTCGAGCAGCAGCAGGTCGCTCGGGCACATCAGGGCGCGGGCCAGCTGCAGGCGCATGCGCCAGCCGCCCGAGAAGCTGTTGACGGGCTCGTCGAGCTCGTGCGACTTGAAGCCCAGGCCCAGGATGAGCGCCTGCGCGCGCGGCACGGCGTCGTGCTCGCCTGCGTCGGCCAGGTCGGTGTAGGCGTGGGCCAGCTCCATGCCGATGTCGGCGTCGTCGGGGTTCGCGGTGTAGGCGGCCTCGATGGCGGCCAGCGACTCGCGCAGCTCGGTCAGGCGGGTGTCGCCGCCCACCACGAAGTCGGTGGCCGACTCCTCGGTCTCGGGCATGTTCTGCGCCACCTGGGCCATGCGCCAGTGCTTGGGCACCGAGAAGTCGCCGCCGTCTTCGTGCAGCGTGCCGTTGAGCAGGGCGAACAGGGTCGACTTGCCGGCGCCGTTGCGCCCCACCAGGCCGACCTTTTCGCCGGGGTTGAGGGTGACGGTGGCGCCGTCGAGCAGAACCTTGGCGCTGCGGCGAAGAATGACGTTTTTGAGAGTGATCATGAAAATGGGCCTAGGCCGGGATTATCCCGGGTGGGCTGAAGGGGGCCGCGAATGCGGGTTACCGGACGCAGAGGACGCGAAGATTTCGCAGAGGGCGCAAAAGGAAAACCAAAAAATGGTTTTGTATTACTTCTGCGTCCGGAAGTCCGATTTCAGCAGCGCCTCCCGTGTGACCAGCAAGACCTGGTCCTCGCCCGCCGAGGCTTCGAGCCAGACGACCTCGAGCTGCGGAAAGGCGGCCTCGAAGTAGTCGCGCTCGTTGCCGATTTCCAGCACCAGCACGGCGCGCTCGCTCATGCAGGAAGGCGCGGCGGCGAACAGCTGGCGCACGAAATCCATGCCGTCGGTGCCGCCGGCCAGTGCGAGCTCGGGCTCGGCACGGTATTCGGCGGGCAGGGCGGCCATGCTGGCGCTGTTCACGTAGGGCGGGTTGCACAGCACGAGGTCGTACGGGCCGGGCGTGTTCGCCAGGCCGTCCGATTCGATGAGCGTGACGCGCGCGTCCAACTCGTGGCGGGTGACGTTGATGGCCGCCACTTCGAGGGCCTCGGCCGACAGGTCGGCCGCATCCACGGTCACGTCCGGATAGGTCAGCGCCGCGAGCACCGCGAGGCTGCCATTGCCAGTGCACAGGTCGAGCACGCGCCGCGTGTGCTCGCCGAGCCAGTAGTCGATGGAACCGTCGGCGATCAGCTCGGCGATGAAGCTGCGCGGCACGATGGCGCGCTCGTCCACGTAGAAGGGCACGCCCTGCAGCCACGCCTCTTTCGTGAGGTAGGCGGCGGGCTTGCGCGTGGCGATGCGCTCTTCGATCAGCGCGGCGACCTTGCCGGCTTCTGCGGGTGACACGGGCGTGTCGGCGACGCTGTCGAGGTCGTCCAGCGGCAGCTTCAGGCGCCACAGCACGAGCCAGGCGGCTTCGTCGAAGGCGTTGGCGGTACCGTGGCCAAAAGCCACGCCGGCTTCCTCGAGCCGCTTGGCGCCCGACTCGATCAGCTCGATGACGGTGCTCATGTCGCGAGTGCAGCATCGAGCTGCTTCAGCGTGCGCAGGTAGATGTTCTTCAGCGTCTCGATCTCGGCCACGTCGATGTGCTCGTCGATCTTGTGGATGCTGGCGTTCACCGGGCCGAGTTCGACTACCTGCCTGCAGATCTTGGCGATGAAGCGCGCGTCGCTGGTGCCGCCGCTCGTCGACAGCTCGGTTTCGATGCCGGTCTCTGCGCGGATCGCGCCCTGCACGGCCGCGACCAGTTCGCCGGGCGTCGTCAGGAAGGGCAGTCCGCCGACGGTCCAGGCCAGCGTGTAGTCGATGCCGTGCGCGTCGAGCACGGCGTGCACGCGCTGCTGCAGCGATTCGGGCGTCGATTCGGTCGAGAAGCGGAAGTTGAAGTCGATCACTGCGCTGCCCGGAATCACGTTGCTTGCGCCGGTGCCCGAATGGAAATTGCTGATCTGCCAGCTGGTGGGCTGGAAGTAGGGGTTGCTCGCGGTGTCCCAGCCGCCCGCGGTGTTGATGGCCACCAGTTCGGCCAGCGCGGGCGCGACCGAATGCACGGGGTTCTTCGCCAGGTGCGGGTAGGCGATGTGGCCCTGCACGCCCTTGACGGTGAGCTTGCCGCTCATGGTGCCGCGGCGGCCGTTCTTGATCATGTCGCCGCAGCGCTCCACCGCCGTGGGCTCGCCGACGATGCAGTAGTCGATGACTTCGCCGCGCGCGGCCAGCGCGTTGCAGACGATGACGGTGCCGTCGACGCCGGGGCCTTCCTCATCGCTGGTGAGCAGCAACGCGAGCGTGAGCTGCGGGTCGGGCACGGCCTGCAGGAATTCCTCGATCGAGGTCACGAAGGCGGCCACCGAGGTCTTCATGTCGCAGGCGCCACGGCCATAGAGCTTGCCGTCGCGATGCGTGGGGGTGAAAGGGTGGCTGGTCCATTGCTCGACAGGGCCGGTGGGCACCACATCGGTGTGGCCGGCGAACACCAGCGTTTTGGTCGCAGCCGCGTTGGTGGGACGGCGCACCGCCCAGAGGTTGGTCACCCGAAAGTCGGCCGGGCCGCTCTCGATGGTTTCCAGCGTGAAGCCCAGTGGCGCCAGCCGCTCGCCGAGGATCTGTTGGCAGCCCGCATCGTCGGGGGTGACGGAGGGGCGCGAGATGAGTTGTTCGGCGAGCTGGAGCGTACGGGACATCGGGAAAAGGCTTGGTTCAAAACTTCACGTCGAGCGTGATGTCGGTGAAGGTGGGTTCGTCGACCTGGTCGGTCAGGTGGCGGTCATCCACCTGCTGCTTGGGCGCGGCGCGGTTCTGCAGGCGCCACATCAGGTTGGTGGGCGAATCGGCGTGCGACAGGCCTTCCTCGCGGGTCACGCGCTCTTCGGTGATGAGGCGGGCGATGTCTTCCTCGAAGGTCTGCGAGCCTTCGGCCATCGACTTTTCCATGGCTTCCTTGACGCCCGAGAAGTCGCCCTTTTCGATCAGCTCGGCCACCAGCGCGGTGTTGAGCATGACTTCGAGCGCCGGCACGCGGCCGCCGGTCGGCGTGCGCAGCAGGCGCTGCGACACGATGGCGCGCAGCGCGCCGCCCAGGTCACCCAGGAGCGTGGGCCGAACCTCGACCGGGAAGAAGCTCAGGATGCGGTTCAGCGCGCGGTAGCTGTTGTTGGCGTGCAGTGTGGCCACGCACAGGTGGCCCGACTGCGCGTAGGCGATGGCGGCGGTCATGGTGTCGCGGTCGCGGATTTCGCCGATCTGGATCACGTCGGGCGCCTGGCGCAGCGCGTTCTTCAGCGCCATCTGCAGTGAGGTGGTGTCGCTGCCCACGTCGCGCTGGTTCACCACCGATTTCTTGTTGGTGTAGGTGAACTCGATGGGTTCCTCCACCGTCAGGATGTGGCCGCTGGCGTGCTCGTTGCGGTAGTCGAGCATCGAGGCCAGCGTGGTGGTCTTGCCGGCGCCGGTGGCGCCCACCATCAGGATCAGCCCGCGCTTGTCCATGATGAGCGTCTTGAGGATGTCGGGCAGGTTCAGGTCGGCAAAGCTTGGAATCGTCGAGGCGATGTGCCGCACCACCACCGCGTAGGTGCCACGCTGGCGCATGGCGCTGATGCGGTAGTTGCCGGCGCCTTCGAGAGCGACGGCCATGTTGAGTTCGCCCGTGCTTTCCAGCTCCTGGATGCGGGCGGGAGGCACCACCTCGGACAGCAGCGCGAGCGGCGCGGTGGCCGGCAGCACTTGCGCGTTGATCGGCACGCAGATGCCGTTGATGCGGATCAGCACCGGGGAGTGGGCCGAGAGGTAGATGTCGGAGGCCTTGCGCTCGGCCATCAAACGAAGAATCCGCTCCATCATGTTCATCGGTCTCTCTCCTCGGGTGCTGTTGTTTTCTCTAAGGGGAAAAGGGATTGGTCCTGGGACCGTTCAGTCGCGCAGCAGGTCGTTCAGCGAGGTCGTGGAACGCGTCTTGGCGTCGACCTTCTTCACGATGATGGCGGCGTACATGCTGTAGCGGCCGTTGTCCTTGGGCAGGCTGCCGGCCACGACGACCGAGCCCGCGGGCACGCGGCCGAAGTGGGTTTCGCCGGTGGCGCGGTCGTAGATCGGGGTGCTCTGGCCGATGAACACGCCCATCGACAGCACCGAGTTTTCTTCGACCACCACGCCTTCGACCACTTCGGAGCGCGCGCCGATGAAGCAGTTGTCTTCGATGATGGTGGGGCCGGCCTGCAGCGGCTCGAGCACGCCGCCGATGCCGACGCCGCCCGACAGGTGCACGTTGGCGCCGATCTGCGCGCACGAACCCACGGTGGCCCAGGTGTCGACCATGGTGCCTTCGCCCACGTAGGCGCCGATGTTCACGTACGAGGGCATCAGGATCGCGCCCTTGGCGATGTAGCTGCCGCGGCGGGCCACGGCCGGCGGCACGATGCGAACGCCCGACTCCTTCAGCTCGTTGGCCGACAGGTGCGAGAACTTGGTCGGCACCTTGTCGTAGAAGCCGAGCGAACCGGCCTGCATCTGCTCGTTGTCCTTCAGGCGGAACGACAGCAGCACGGCCTTCTTGATCCACTGGTGCACGGTCCACTTGCCGACGCTTTCACGGGTGGCCACGCGCAGCTTGCCGTTGTTGAGTTCGGTGATGACGTGCTCGACGGCATCGCGCACTTCGGCCGACGAGGCGGAGGGCGAGATGTTGGCGCGGTCTTCCCACGCGGCGTCGATGATTTGTTGCAGTTGCTGGGTCATGGAGAAGGTCTCGGGTGAAAAATGGGAGCGGGAAAGCGGATCAGCGGCGGGCGTCCGTGCCCTCGTTGCAGAAGCGGACGATGCGTCCGGCGGCCTCGACGCACTCGGCCGTTCCGGCCACCAGCGCCATGCGGATGCGGCCCCGGCCGGGGTTGGCGCTGTGCGCCCCGTATGTCGTATGGCGCGCCAGATAGCTGCCTGGCAAAACCGTCACATTGTATTGAGCGTAGAGCGCGCGGGCGAAGGCTTCGTCGTCGCCAGCCCACACTTCGGGCACGCCGGCCCAGAGGTAGAAACTGGCGTCGGGCAGGCGCACGTCGAGCACGGGTTCGAGCAGCGGCGTGACGGCAGCGAACTTGGCGCGGTACTGCGCGCGGTTATCGACCACATGAGACTCGTCACCCCAGGCCGCGATGCTGGCGGCGGCCACGGTGCCGCTCATGGCGCTGCCGTGGTAGGTGCGGTAGAGCAAGAACTTCTTGATGATGGACGCGTCGCCCGCCACGAAGCCGCTGCGCAGGCCGGGCACGTTGCTGCGCTTGGACAGCGAGGTCAGTGCGATCAGGTTTCTGAAGTCGGGCCGGCCGAGCTTCACCGAGGCTTCGAGGCCGCTGAGCGGGGGCTCGTCGCGGAAGTAGATTTCGCTGTAGCACTCGTCGGCGGCGATCACGAAGCCGTGGCGGTCGGACAGTGCGAAGAGTTTCTTCCACTCGTCCAGCGACATCACGGCGCCCGTCGGGTTGCCCGGCGAGCAGACGAACACCAGTTGCGTACGGGCCCAGACGTCGTCGGGCACGCTGTCCCAGTCGACCGCGAAATTGCGCGCGGGCACGCTGGCCACGTAGTACGGCTCGGCGCCCGAGAGCAGGGCCGCGCCCTCGTAGATCTGATAGAACGGGTTGGGCGACATCACCACCGGCTGCGGCGAGGCGGTTGGGTCGACCACGGTCTGGGCCAGCGAGAACAGCGCCTCGCGCGAGCCGTTGACGGGCAGCACCTGCGTGGCCGGGTCGAGGGCGAGGCTGTAGCGGGTTTTCAGCCAGTCGGTGAAGGCGGTGCGCAGCGCAACGTCGCCGGCGGTCGCGGGATAGGCGGCCAGCGCGCCGAGGCTGGCGCTCAAGGCGTCCTTGATGAAGCCCGGCGTGGCGTGCTTGGGTTCGCCGATGCCCAGGCTGATGGCGGAAAACTCGGGATTGGGCGTGACGCCCGCGAACAGTTGCTTCAGCCGCTCGAAGGGATAGGGTTGCAACCGGGAAAGCAGGGGATTCATGCCCGGGATTATCGGTGACGGCTGTTACCGCTCCTGGCGAAGCGGCTACTGGCCGGCGACAGGTGTCGTCGTCAGGCCGCGCCGCGCCGGTAGAAGGCGAGCGAGCCGGCCAGCGCCAGCAGCATGCCGCCGCAGGCGCGGTCGATCCAGCGCGTGGCCGATACGGTCAGCAGCCGGATCGCGCGGGCGCCGACGAAGGCGTAGGCCAGCATCACCGCCATGTCCAGGCCCGCGAAGATCAGGGCGATGACGAAGTATTGCGGCGCCTGCGCGGCCGAGGGATCGATGAACTGCGGCAACAGCGCCGAGCAGAAGATGTAGCCCTTGGGGTTGGTCGCCGCCACGAGGAAGGACTTGAAGAAGATGCGCTTGCTCTCGCCCGCCGTGGTCGACGGCGCGCCGTCGGCGGCAGGCAGATGGAAGCCGCCGCCCCTGGAGCGCAGCATGCGCAGGCCGAGATACGCCAGGTACACCGCGCCGACCCACTTCAGCATCGAGAACCAGAACTCGGACGCGGCCAGCAGCGCGCCAAGGCCGAGGGCCACGGCGCCGACCAGCACGAAGTCCGACAGCACTGCGCCGAGCATGCCCGGCAAGGCTCGCCGTACGCCGTGGCGCGAGCCGTTGCTGAGCGCCAGCAGGACGGTAGGACCGGGCGTGGCGATGGCGGCGAAGGCCACGATGGCGAAGAGCAGGGCTGTGGCGAGCGTCATCGGGGCAGTCTCCTTCTCGGGGATTTCAGCAGTCGGTCAGATCTTCTTGACCAGCACCTGGCTCTTGCGGTCCCAGTTGTACTTGCGCTTGCGCGCCTCGGGCAGCCAGTCGGGGTTGACCTGCTGGAAGCCGCGCTTGAGGAACCAGTGCATGGTGCGCGTGGTGAGCACGAAGATGCTGTCCAGGCCCATCGCCTTGGCGCGGTGTTCGACACGCTTGAGGATGCGTTCGCCGTCGCCCTGCGACTGCGATTGAGGCGACACCGTGAGCGCGGCCATCTCGGCGGTGCGCGCCTCGGGGTATGGGTAGAGTGCTGCGCAGCCGAAGATCACGCCGTCGTGCTCGATCACCGTATAGTGGCCCACGTCGCGCTCGATCTCGGTGCGGTCGCGCTTCACGAGCGTGCCGTCGCGCTCGAAGGGCTCGATCAGCTGGAGGATGCCGCCGATGTCGTCCACCGAGGCTTCGCGCAGGCTCTCGAGCTTTTCGTCGATCACCATCGTGCCGACGCCATCGTGCACGTACACCTCGAGCAGCAGCGAGCCGTCGAGCGCGAAGGGCAGGATGTGGTTGCGCTCAACGCCGGCCTTGCAGGCCTTCACGCAGTGCTGCAGGTAGAAAGCCGTGTCCGTCGGCTTCTGCGGCGGCGGCAGCGAGGCGAGCAGTTTTTCCGCGGCATCCAGCGG
The DNA here is from genome assembly GCF_056395365.1 of Variovorax sp. 10L421. Classification (NCBI taxonomy): domain Bacteria; kingdom Pseudomonadati; phylum Pseudomonadota; class Betaproteobacteria; order Burkholderiales; family Comamonadaceae; genus Variovorax; species Variovorax sp. 10L421. Next base: position 74,498 of record NZ_JBFTJJ010000009.1, on the reverse strand, counting down.
CAGCTCGGTGTCGATCGGGTTGTCCTCGCTCTCGGGCAACTCACTGTCGATGCGGATGCCCGGGATCTCGGTCAGGAAGATCAGCTTGTCGGCCTGGATCGAGATGGCGACGCTGGTGGCCACCTCTTCCATCGTCAGGTTGAAGGCCTCGCCGGTGGGCGAGAAGCCGAAGGGCGACATCAGCACCATCGCACCGAAATCGAGCGTGCGGCGGATGCCGGCCGAGTCGACCTTGCGCACCAGGCCCGAATGCTTGAAGTCCACCCCGTCGACAACGCCAACGGGCCGCGCGGTGATGAAGTTGCCCGAGATCACCCGCACCGTCGAGCCCGCCATCGGCGTGTTCGGCAGGCCCTGGCTGAAGGCAGCCTCGATCTCGTAGCGCAGCTGTCCCGCGGCTTCCTGCGCGGAGTCGAGCGCCACTTCGTCGGTGATGCGGATGCCGTGCGAGTACTTTGCTTCGTGGCCCTTGGCCGCGAGCTGCTCGTTGACCTGCGGACGGAAGCCGTGCACCAGCACGATCTTCACGCCCATGCTCTGGATCAGGGCCAGGTCCTGCGCGATGTTCTGCAGCTTGCCCGCCGCGATCGCCTCGCCCGCCAGGGCGACCACGAAAGTCTTGCCGCGGTGCGTGTGGATATAGGGCGCGACCGAGCGGAACCAGGGCACGAAGGTGAAGTTGAAAACGGTGGACATGGGGCGTGATTGTGCATTCATGGAGCGTCGTTTGCCTGACTCGGGCGATTCAGGCGATCGCCCGCAGCACGCGGGCCGCGCTGGCGGGAACGGCTGCTGCGGCGGCCTCTGGTTGCGCCGGGGGCAGCAGGTCGGCATGGCGGGCGCGGAAGCTCGCCAGCAGCGCCGCATAGGCGTCGGTCGGCTCTCCGGTGGGAGCGGTTGGCAGGCCGAGCATTGCCGCCAGTTCGGCCGGCGCGATGGAACCCTCGCGCATCAGCGCGTCGACCACCACCACCAGCGCCGGCGTGTGCGCGTCGAGCAGCGCGAGGGCGCGCGCATGCTCCTGCGCGAGCAGGGCCTCGATCTCGGGGTTGGTGGCATCGACGTCGGTATTGCGGTTGTCCTCCGGGTCGTTCGCCACGTCGGTGCGGCTCAGGCGCGTGCCGAAGGCGAAGTGGCGCACGTACTGTGCCGCGCAGGCGGTAGCCTGCATGAAGTCCTGCACGGCGCCGGAGGTGCAGGCCTGCTCGCCGAACACCAGTTGCTCGGCGGCACGGCCCGCGAGGCTCACGCAGATGCGGTCGCGCAGGTTCTCCTTCGACCAGGCCTTGCGCTGCTCGTAGCTGTTGTAGCCGCCCTCGAACGAGGCGACGTTGATCTTGATCTCCTGCGGTGCGCGGCCGAACAGCAGGCCGTAGGCCACGCCGTGGCCGGCCTCGTGCACGGCGAGCAGGGCGCGGAAGTCCTCGCTCGAACGCTGCTTGAGGCGGTTCAGCTCCAGCGACACCGGGAACTGGCGGCGCACCTTGCGGTACTTGGCCTGGATGCAGGAGGCGCCCGCATCCAGCGTGAGCCACACCGGCTCGCCGCCGTCGGCGCCTTGCTCCAGCGCCCACAGCGCGGCATTGACCAGCGTGGCGCTCAGGATCGCGTGGATCGAAGAGAACAGCGGGCGCGTGCCCTGCGCCGGGAACACGGCGTTGGCGTAGATCTGCTCGTACACGCTCGCGTCGAGCACGAAGCGCACGCCGGAGCTCTCCTGGATCTCGCCCACGTAGCGGTCGCAGATCGACAGGATCAGGCGCACGTAGGTCGCACGGTTGAACGACGGGTAGATCACGTGGTTGTTGCCCAGGCGCGCGATCTGCTCGGGGCGGAAACGCTCGGCCAGCGCCTTCTTCACGTCGATGACGGAGAGCTTCTTCGTCAGTGTGTGGAAGATGTCGGCGTCGGTGTCGCAGTCCTCGACGCGGCGGGCCGTCTCGGCGTACATCTCGTCGAGATTGCCCGAGACGAACACCAGCAGCTTGCTGTAGTCGGTCTCCCAGTCTTGCTGCGCGTCGCGGAAGGCGCGCAGGCGCGCATGCACCTCGGCGGGCTTCCAGGCCATGATCTGCAGCAGGGTCTCGGAAAGCTTCAGGCAGCGCTTCACTTCGTGCGCCTCCCAGGGCGAGAGGTGCAGCTTGCGCTTCTTGTCGTCCTTCTTCCTGTCGGCCGGGCCGTCGCGGTCCTGCACGTACTCGGCCTGCGCGAGCGACGATTCGATCTCGCCCAGCATCGACAGCGCGGGCGGCAGGCGGCCGTCGGACAGCAGCGCCCACACATCCTGGTAGCGCTCGACCTTGGCCTCGTTGCCGTTGCCATCGACGGTGCGGAAGCGCTGGAACTCGTCGAGCACCAGGATGCCGGGCGTGCTTTCGGCAATACCCGATTCGGCCAGCATGGCCGAGATGGAGCCGCGGCTGTGATAGCCCGAGCCATGGCTGAAGCCGTCCATCTGTACTTCGATGAAGCGGTCGTAGAAGCCCAGGTGCTGGGCCAGGCGGCGCACGAGCTGTGTCTTGCCCGTGCCGGTCAGGCCCCAGAGGCAGATGACCACAGGGCGGCTGATGAGCTGCGGCAGCACATACCAGGCGCGCAGCGAATCGATCACGCGGTCGATGATGTCATCGATGCCGAAGAGTTCGGCCTTCAGCGCCTCGGCGACGGTCTGCAGATGGCGCGTGCGTTCGGACAGCTCGGCGTGCAGGCGGGAATGGATGTCTTTGGACATGGTGTTTTTCTTTTTTATCGAACAGGGACGGAAAAGCGCCCGCTCCTTCGCACGAAGGAGTCGGCAGTCAGACGCTGTGGGAGCGGTTGCGGCGCTTCTGTGCTCGAAGCGCGCGGGGGCGCGGCTTCAGGCCGGGCGAGGCAACTTGGCCCGTCCATGCGCGGTGGGCGCACGGCTTGCGCAGCGACGGCGCAAGGTGGTGGGGGCAAGGCAGGACATGGACGCGATCGTAGCGAGAGGGTGCAGTGGAGTAAAGACTATTTACACGACGTGTTGCCATGGGGCGGCGCACTGTGGGCGCCCTGCAACAACTGCCGTGCGCACCGATAATCGACGGTTTGCCCGCCGCGCCAGCCCGACGACTGCCTTCCCTTGACGACCACGACACCTCTTCGCATCGAATTTCCCGAATCGCTCCCTGTCTCGGGCAGGCGCGACGAAATCATGGCCGCCATCTCGGCGCACCAGGTCGTTATCGTCTGTGGCGAAACGGGCTCGGGCAAGACCACGCAGCTGCCCAAGATCGCGCTGGCGCTGGGTCGAGGCAAGCTCAACGCCGAGCCAGGCAAGGGCCGGCTCATCGGCCACACGCAGCCGCGCCGCATTGCTGCGAGCTCGGTCGCCAAGCGCATCGCTGAAGAGTTGAAGACGCCGCTGGGCGACGTGGTCGGCTTCAAGGTGCGCTTTCAGGACCGGTTGAGCCGCGACGCCTCGGTCAAGCTGATGACCGACGGCATCCTGCTGGCCGAGACGCAGACCGACCCGCTGCTGAAGGCCTACGACACGCTGATCATCGACGAGGCCCACGAGCGCTCGCTGAACATCGACTTCCTGCTGGGCTACCTGCGCGAGATTCTTCCGCGCCGGCCCGACCTGAAGGTGATTGTCACCTCGGCCACCATCGATGCCGACCGCTTCGCGCAGCACTTCGCGTCCAGGAACGGGCCGGCGCCGATCATTTATGTCTCCGGCCGTACTTTCCCGGTGGAGCAGCGCTACCGCCCGTTCGAGGAGTCGCGCGAGCACGACCTGAACGATGCGATCGCCGATGGTGTCGACGAACTCTGGCGCGACCCGCACAACGCGGGCGACATCCTTGTTTTCCTGCCCGGCGAGCGCGAGATCCGTGAAGCGGCCGACCACCTGCGCCGCCACCTGAGTCACCAGCCGCTGCTGCGCAACGCCGAGGTGTTGCCGCTGTTCGCGCGCCTCTCGGGTCCCGAGCAGGACCGCATCTTCGACGGCCACACGGGCCGGCGCATCGTGCTGGCCACCAACGTGGCCGAGACCTCGCTCACCGTGCCGGGCATCCGCTACGTGATCGACACCGGCACGGCGCGCGTCAAGCGCTACAGCTTCCGCAGCAAGGTCGAGCAGTTGCTGGTCGAGCCGATCAGCCAGGCCGCGGCCAACCAGCGCGCGGGCCGGTGCGGGCGGGTGGCGAACGGCATCTGCATCCGGCTCTACGACGAAAAGGATTTCGAAGGCAGGGCGCGCTTCACCGATCCGGAAATCCTGCGTTCCTCGCTCGCGGGTGTGATCCTGCGAATGAAGTCGCTGCGGCTGGGCGACGTGGCGCGCTTTCCGTTCCTCGAGGCACCATCGCCGCGCGCGATTGCCGATGGCTACCAACTGCTCAACGAACTCGGCGCGGTCGACGACGCCAACGAACTGACGCAAACCGGTGCCGAGCTGTCGCGGCTGCCGCTCGACCCGCGCGTCGGCCGGATGATCCTGGAAGCCCGATCGCGCGGCGCGCTCGAAGAAGTCCTGGTCATCGCCTCGGCCCTCAGCGTGCAGGACGTGCGCGACCGCCCGATGGACGCACAGCAGCAGGCCGACCAGGCGCATTCGAAATTCGACGACGAGAAGAGCGAGTTCAGCGGCTACCTGCGGCTGTGGAAGTGGATCGCCGACGCGCGCGGCGGCCACGGAGACACGCACAAGCTCAGCAACCGCCAGTACGAGCAGCTGCTGCGCCAGAACTTCATCAACATCCGCCGTGTGCGCGAGTGGCGCGACATCCACTCGCAGCTGCTCACAGTCGTGACCGAGCACAAATGGCGCCTCAACGCCGAGCCCGCTGGCTATGAGCCGCTGCACCTGTCGATGCTCGCGGGCCTGCTCGGCAACATTGGCTGGAAGCTCGAAGATGACGAGGCGTATCTCGGTGCGCGCGGCATCAAGTTCTACAAGCACCCGGGTGCGCATCTGAAGAAGAAGCCCGGCCGCTGGATCGTTGCGGCCGAACTGGTCGAGACCACGCGGCTCTTCGGGCGCGGCATCGCCAACATCGAGCCACAGTGGCTCGAACAGGTGGCGGGGCATCTGCTGAAGAAGCAATTGCTCGACCCGCACTGGGAGAAGAAGGGCGCGCAGGTGTCGGCGCTGGAGCGCGCGACGTTGTACGGGCTTGTCGTATACAGCGGGCGCCGCGTCGACTTCACCAAGGTCGATCCGGTCGCGGCGCGCGAAATCTTCATCCGCGAGGCGTTGGTCGGTGGGCAATGGGAGAGCAAGTTCCCGTTCCTCACGGCCAACCGCAAGCTGGTGCGCGAGGTCGAAGGGCTGGAGCACAAGTCGCGCCGGCAGGACGTGCTGGTCGACGACGAACTGATCTTCGCCTTCTACGACGCGCAGTTGCCCGCCGACGTGGCCAGCGGCATCACCTTCGAGAACTGGTACCGCCATGCCTCGAAGGAGCAGCCACGTCTCTTGTTCCTGACGCGCGATGAACTGATGCGCCACCAGGCGGCTGGCATCACGACGCAGTCTTTTCCGGCCACGCTGCGGCTGGGCGGCGTCGATTGTGCTGCGACCTACCTGCACGAGCCCGGCGACGCGAAGGACGGCCTCACCGTCAGCGTGCCGCTGTTCGTGCTCAACCAGGTGAGCGAGGAACGCTGCGAGTGGCTGGTGACGGGCATGCTCAAGGACAAGATCCAGGCGCTGCTCAAGAGCCTGCCGCAGCGCCCGCGCTCGCGGCTGGTGCCGCTGCCCGAGTCGGCTTCGAAGCTGGCGGAAGAACTATCGGCGCCCGAGCTGTTCGGTACGGGCTCGCTGACCGACGTGCTGCTCAAGCGCGTGCGCGACATGACCAGCATCGACGTGAAGCGCGCCGACTTCAAGCTCGACATGCTGCCGCCGCACCTGTTCATGAACCTGCGCATCGTGGACGAACACGGGCGCCAGCTGGGCATGGGACGCAACCTGGGCGCACTCAAGGCGGAACTGGGCGCGCAGGCACGAGGCGCTTTCCAGGCGCTGGCGGGCCTCAACGTGAAGGCTTCCGCCGAGCGAAAGCCCGCCGACACCATCGACGCAGGCGGCCAGGCCAAAGGCAACAGCGCGGCGCCGGCACCCGCCGCGCCCAGCCTGCCCGCGGGCCAGCGCTACACGGGCTGGAGCTTCGGTGAGCTGCCCGAGCTGATGGAAGTGCGCCGCGGATCGCAATCGCTGATCGGATTTCCGGCGCTGCGTGACGAGGGCGATGCCGTCACCATCGAGGTGTTCGACGAACCGGCCGTGGCCGCCGCGAAGCATCGCGCGGGCCTGCGCCGGTTGTTTGCGCTGCAACTGAAGGACGCGCTCAAGTACCTCGAGAAGAACATCCCCGATCTGCAGAAGATGGCCGTGGCCTACATGCCGCTGGGTACCTCCGAGGAGCTGCGCACGCAGATCATCGATGTGGCGATCGACAGGGCCTTTCTGCAAGAGCCGCTGCCCACCGACGAGTTCGCCTTCAAGCGCCGCCTGGAAGAGGGGCGGGGCCGGCTCACGCTGATCGCCAACGAGGTGGCGCGGCTGGCCTCGACCATCCTGGCCGAGTACGCGGCCGCCGCGCGCAAGATCAAGGACACCAGGATCCAGCCCGAAGCCGTGCAGGACGCTGCGCAGCAGCTGCAGCGCCTGGTCGGCAAGCGCTTCATTGCCGACGCGCCGTGGACACAGCTGCAACATTTCGCGCGCTATCTCAAGGCCATCGTGCTGCGGCTCGACAAGCTGCGCAGCGACCCGGCGCGCGACACCGCCAAGCTGGCCGAACTGCGGCCGCAGGAGCAACGCTATTGGCGGCTGGTGGCCGAGCGCAAGGGCGTGGTGGACGAGCGCATGCTCGAATTCCGCTGGCTGCTCGAGGAGCTTCGCGTGAGCTTCTTCGCGCAGGAGCTGCGCACGCCGCAGCCGGTCAGCGTCAAGCGGCTGGACAAGGCCTGGGCCCAGCTGCAGGCCTGACGGCAGCATGGCGAAAAAAAAGCCCGCTTGCCGCGGGCTTCTTTCAGATGCGCGAAATGTCTGGAAGCGTCATATGCGTCCCATGAGCACCAGGATGACGAGGATCAGCACGATCAGGCCCACGCCGCCGCTGGGCCAGTAACCCCAGCTCCGGCTGTAGCCCCAGCTCGGCAGCGCACCTACCAGCAGCAGGATCAGAACGATCAGCAGAATGAACGAGAGGGACATGTGTTTCTCCTGGGCCTTGTTGTCGAGCATTCATGCTCGATGTCCGGAGACCGGAGACACGCCGGATAGCCGCTTCTTCGACGGTCAGGGCTTTCCTACCGGTGTCGTCGGCATTCAAGCCGTGCGAGCCGATCAGAGTCGTGCAAGCCGATCTAGCGCCGCGACCAGCGTTTCGTCCTTCTTGGCGAAGCAGAATCGGACCACGCGCTGGTCGAAGCCATTGCCGTAGAACGCCGACAGCGGAATCGCCGCAACACCGATCTCGCGGGTCAGCCACAGGCAGAACTCGGCTTCGGACAGGTCGCTCACCGCCGAGACGTCGACGCACTGGAAATAGCTGCCCTCGCTGCGCAGCAGCTTGAAGCGGGTCTTCTCGGCCAGGCCGGCCGCGAACAGGTCACGCTTGCGCTGGTAGAAGGCGGGCAGCTCGAGGTAGGGCTTCGGCTCGGCCATGTACTGCGCGAGCGCATGCTGCATTGGCGTGTTGACGGTGAACACGTTGAACTGGTGCACCTTGCGGAACTCGGCCATCAGCGGCGCCGGTGCCGCCACGTAGCCGACCTTCCAGCCGGTGACGTGGTAGGTCTTGCCGAAACTGCTCACGATGAAGCTGCGTGCCGCCAGGCCCGGAAAGCGCGCCACGCTTTCGTGCCGCGCACCGTCGTAGACCATGTGCTCGTAGACCTCGTCGGCAATCACGAGGACGTCGGTCGGGGCCAGCAGTTCCTCGAGCTTGCGCATCTCGGCCGCGGTCCAGACCGTGGCGCTCGGGTTGTGCGGCGTGTTCACGATGATTGCGCGCGTGCGCGGAGTGAGCGCCGCGGCGATCTTGTCGAAATCGGGGCGGAAGGTGCCGGGCACGAGCGGCACGCGCACCACGCTGCCCCCGGCCAGTTCGATGTTGGGCACGTAGCTGTCGTAGCAGGGCTCGAGAACGATCACCTCGTCGCCCGCGCGCACCACGGCGAGGATGGCGGTGATGATGGCCTGCGTCGCACCCGCGGTGACCGTGATTTCGTCGGCGGCGCTGTAGCCGTGGCCGTAGAGCGCAGCGATCTTGCCGGCAATCGCTGCGCGCAGCGCCGGGATGCCGGGCATCGGCGGGTACTGGTTGTGGCCCGCGGCCATGGCGGCCGTCACGTCTTCGAGCAGCTTCGGATCGCAGTTGAAATCCGGAAAGCCCTGGCCGAGGTTGACCGCATTCTTCTCGGCGGCCAGCGCCGACATCACGGTGAAGATGGTGGTGCCTACAGCCGGCAGCTTGGTGGCGATGTCGGGCGTGCGTGGGGATTGAGCTGTGCTCATAGTTCGTAGTCTTGTTGATGGCCGCTCAGGGCCTTGGCGATCAGGTTGCGGTCGAGGCGGTCGGACAGCAGCTCGGCGAACTTGAAGACGAAGTTGCGCAGGTAGGCGCTGCGCTTGAACGCGACCCGCGCGATATTCTGGCCGAACACGTGGCCCATCGGGCGCACCACGAGGTCGGCGTTCGATTCGTCGCGCACGGCCATCTCGGCCACGATGCCCACGCCCAGCCCGAGGCGCACGTAGGTCTTGATCACGTCGGAGTCGATGGCTTCGAGCGCGATGCGCGGCGTGAGCTTCTTCTGCGCGAACGCATGGTCGATGCGCGTGCGTCCGGTGAACGACGGGTGATACGTGATGATCGGCTCGCTCGCCAGGTCTTCGAGCGAGATGCGCTCCTTGGCGGCCAGTGGATGGTCCTTGGGCAGCACCAGCACGTGCTGCCATTCGTAGCAGGGCAGGGTCACGAGCTCGGCGTAGCCGTCGAGCGATTCGGTGGCAATGCCGATCTCGGCGATCTCGTCGATCACCATGCGAGCCACCTGGTCGGGCGAGCCCTGGTGCAGGCTGACGTTGACCTTGGGGTACGCCTCGCGCAGGTTGGCCACGGGCACGGGCAGCACGTAGCGCGCCTGGGTGTGGGTGGTGGCGATGGAGAGGGTGCCGCTGTCCTGCGCGCTGAACTGCTCGCCGATGCGCTTGAGGTTGCCCACCTCGCGCATGATGAGTTCGATGCTGGCGATGACGTGCTGGCCCGGCTCGGTCACGCGCTTCAGGCGTTTGCCATGGCGCGCGAAGATTTCAACGCCCAGTTCTTCCTCGAGCTCGATGATGGCCTTGGAAACGCCGGGCTGCGAGGTGTGGAGCGCCTTGGCCGCCTCCGTGAGATTCAGGTTGCGCCGCACGGCTTCCTGAACAAACTTGAACTGGTGCAGATTCATATCAAATTCCGTCTTATTACGGAATTTATTATGCCTTCGGAATCTATCGAAATTGCCGGATGTTCAGGATTTGACCGCAATTCTGGCCAGGAGATCGACCAGTTCGGGCTCCTCGCCAACGATGCGGGCGAGCGAGAAGCCAACGTCGGGCCAGCGCTGGCGCAGCGCCTCGAGCTGGTGCGGCAGGTCTTCGCGCGCGTGCTTGCCCATGCCGAGGAACAGCGGGACCACGCGGATGGCGGTGGCGCCGCCGGCAATCAGCGCCGCTGTCGCCGTGGGCAGGTCGGGCGTTGCCAGTTCCATGTAGGCGCAGGCTACGCGGGCGCGGGGCTCGTTCCTGCACACGCGCTCGGCCACGGCCTCGATGGGCTGGCGCCAGCGCTCGTCGCGCGAACCATGCGCCAGCAGGACGATGCCCTGGGTCATCGTCGCAGCACCAGCCAGCTGAAGGCCGTCAACGACATCACCGAATAGATCATTCCCGGTGCCGCCGCCGTGAGCCATGGCGACCAGTTGCTCAGGTTGCCGAGATAGCCGAACACGTTGTTCAGCAGGAAGAAGCTGATGCCGATCATCACGCCGCCGAACACGTAGGTGGTGATGCCGGCCTGGCGGAAGTGCAGATAGGCGAAGGGCAGGGCGAGCACCACCATCACCAGGCACGAGAGCGGATAGAACACCTTGCGCCAGAACTCGATCTCGTAGCGCTGCGCGGTCTGGCCGTTGGCGTCGAGGTGGCGGATGTAGTCGAACAGGTCGATCGTGCCCATGCGGTCGGGGCGCAGGAGCGCGACCGACACCATTTCGGCGGTCAGCGTGGTGGGCCAGTTCAGCTGCGGAATCCTGGTCGTGGCAATGCGGGCCTGGTCGGCCGAGCTGCGCGTGTCGTACTTCTGCTCTTCGACGTCGGTGAGCATCCAGTGCCCGTTGTCGATGCGGGCCGAGCCCGCGACGATCTGGGTGCTTATGTAGCCGTTGTCATCGAACTCGAAGATGCGCGGGCTCTTCAGCGCGCCCTTGCGGTCGATCGACAGCACGTTCACTGCGAACGACACATTGCCCCGTTTTTCCTTGAGCCAGGCGCCCGTGTTGCCGGCCAGGGAATAGACGCCCTGGTATTTGGCCTTGAGCAGCTGGCCCGTGCGCTCCGACGCCGGTGCGACATAGTCGCCGATGGCAAAGGTCAGCATGACGAAACCGATGCCCAGCAGCAGCAGGGTGCGCAGCGCACGCCAGGGCCCCAGGCCGCTGGTGCGCAGGATCGTGTATTCGGAGCTCTGCGCCAGCCGGGCCATCACGAAGATGGAGCCGATCAGCACCGTGATCGGCAGCAGTTCGTAGAGGTGGCTCGGAATCAGCAGCGTCACGTAGACCAGCGCCTGCGCCGGCCCGTAGTTGAGGCTGTCCGGCTTGCCGATGGATTGCAGTTCGTCGACGAAGTCGAAGAAGAAAAAGAGGCTCAGAAAGCCGAGCGTCACGAACGCCACGGCCTTCAGCACCTCCACGTAGATCAGGCGTCTTATCGTTTTCACGTGGGTTCGATCTTGGGTGTAGGCAGCGCGGCGGCGGACGGACGTGGCTTGCCCGGCCGTCCCCAGTTGTTCTGGCGTATGCCGAGCCATGCCAGGTTGATCAGCAGCACGCCGCCATGCAGCAGCACCATGAAGCCACCCAGGCTGTATTTGCCTGAACTGATCCAGCTCTGCCCCAGGTTGAGCATGTTGTAGTAGACGACGAAAGCGAACAGCGCCAGTAGCAGGTTGCCGCTGCGGCCGACGCGCGGGTTGGCGCTCGACACATTCAGCGCCAGCAGCACGAAGTTGACGGCCGTCAGCAGCATCCCGATGCGCCAGGCCAGCTCGCCGCGGCTCGGGTCGCTCGGATCGGTCAGCAGGGACAGCGTGTTGCGCGCGCGCGGCGGCGTTGCGTCGTTGGTCAGGCCGTTGTTGCCGCCAGCCCGGGTGCCGTAGGTCTTGAATTCGCTGATCTTCAGGCCGGTCTGGGCAATGGGCTGCTCGAGCCGCTGTCCGTTGTTGAGCAAGAGGTAGCGCGAATTGCCGATGTTCTCGATGCTGCCGCTGCGCGCCGAGGTCGTGATCTGCATGTTGCGCTCGATCGACCAGATGAAGACGTTGGTGGCCTTGGAGTTGTCCGCCGTCTCCTTGTCGATGAAGAACACGCGCACCCGGCCGGCGGATTCGCGGAACTCACCCGGCGCCACGCGCTCGATGTCGCTGCGCTGCTCGTACTGCTTGCGCATGCCGATGGTCTGCGAGTTGGCCCACGGCCAGCCCACCAGCGCCATCACCGCGATCAGGATCAGCACTGGCCAGGCGAAGCGGAACAGCGGCTTGACGAAGTCGATCAGGCCGCGCCCGCTGGAAAACCAGATCACCATCTCGCTGTCGCGGTACATGCGCGAGAGGGTGCCGACGATGGCGATGAACAGGCTCAGGCTCAGGATGGTCGGCATGTAGCCGAGCACCGTGTAAGTCATCACCAGGAACACCTCCTGCGGGTTCACACTGCCCTTGGACGCGAGCCCCAGGGTGCGGATGAGCATCATGGTCATCACGATGGTGACCAGGACCACGAGGGTTGCTCCGAAGCTGCGGGACAGCTCCTTGCGTAGGGAAGAATGGAATAACATCGTTCGAGGAAAAAAAGGATTATGGACTTTCAACTCAAGACCCTCACCGTCGCCCAGGCTGCAGCCGAGAAATCCGATGTCCTGATCGTGCTCGTGGGCAGCGCTCCGCTCACCTCCAAAGACCCGTTGTCGGTGCTCGCCGCCAGTGCCCGCAAGGCCGGCGACCTGCCCGACAAGGCTGGCAAGCAGCTGGGGCTCTACCGTCCGGAAGACGTGGTCGCGTCCCGCGTGGTGCTCGCCGCCATCGGCGACGGCAAGCCCGCCTCGGTGCGCAGCGGGGTGATCGCGGCGGTCAACGCGGTCAAGGCCCAGGGGCCCAAGCGCGTGGCCATCGTCTTTGCGCAGCCCGCTGACGGCGCGGCGGTAGCGAGCGCCGTCACGGCGGCGGCCGACGCCAGCTATGTCTACACGACCACCAAGTCGAAGGCCGAGCCCCGCAGCATCCGCCAGCTGATCGTCGGCGTGGCCGATGCCGCCGTCGTCACCGGCGCCTTCGACACCGCCCGCGCCGCTGTCCAGGGCATCGAACTGGCCAAGGAATGGGGCAACCGGCCGGCCAACCATGCCACGCCCACGCTGCTGGCCGAGGTCGCCAAGGGGCTGGCCAAGCTGCCGAACATCAAGTGCGAAGTGCTGGGCCCGAAAGAAGTCGAGAAGCTCGGCATGGGTGCCTTCGCGGCCGTGGCTCAAGGTTCGGCGGAGCCGCTGCGCTTCATCGTGCTGCGCTACCACGGTGCGCCCAAGGACGAGGCGCCCGTGGTGCTTGTCGGCAAGGGCATCACCTTCGATACCGGCGGTGTCTCGCTCAAGCCCGCGGCCGAAATGGACGAAATGAAGTTCGACATGTGCGGCGCGGCAAGTGTGCTCGGCACCTTCCGCGCGCTCGGCGACCTCCAGCCCGCCATCAACGTCGTCGGCCTCATTCCCTCGTGCGAGAACATGAACGACGGTCGCGCCGTGAAGCCGGGCGACGTGGTGACGAGCATGAGCGGCCAGACCATCGAGGTGCTCAACACCGATGCCGAGGGCCGGCTCATCCTTTGCGACGCATTGACCTACGCCAAGCGCTTCGATCCGGCGGCCGTGATCGACATAGCGACCCTGACGGGCGCCTGCGTGGTGGCCCTCGGCGGCGTGCGCAGCGGTCTGTTCACCAGCGACGAAACGCTGGCCGCAGCGATCGAAGCTGCCGGCGAGGCCTCGCAGGACCGCTGCTGGCGCCTGCCACTGGACGACGACTATGCCGAAGGCCTCAAGAGCAACTTTGCCGACGTGGCCAACATTGCCGGCCGCGCCGGCGGCGCCATCACCGCCGCCAAGTTCCTGCAGCGCTTTGCCGGCGACTTCGCCTGGGCGCACCTGGACATCGCGGGCACCGCCTGGAAGAGCGGTGCGGCCAAGGGCTCGACCGGCCGGCCGGTGGGCCTGCTGGTGTCGTACCTGACAACCCGCGCAAACGGCGGCGACGGATCGGGCAAGGCCAGCAAAACCAAAACCCCCGCAGCTCCGGCCAAAAAGGCCAGGTCGGCGAAGTGACGGAAATCGGCTTTCACTACAACGCGCCCGACAAGCTGAACTACGCCTGCCGGCTGGTTCGCAAGGCCGTGAATGCACGCGGCCTGCGCGTGGTGGTCGTCGGCGATGCGCTTGCGCTCGATGCCATGGACGCCGCGCTCTGGCAGCTGTCGCCGGTGGACTTCGTCGCGCACTGCCGCGGCGATGCGCCGGCCCATGTGGTCGCGCGTTCGCCCGTCGTTCTTTCGGCGGAGGGGGCCGACGCGGCCTCGCTGCCGCACCGCGAAATGCTGGTGAATCTCGGACTCGAAGTGCCTGCAGGCTTCGAGCGCTATGAACGCATGATCGACATCGTGAGCGACGAGGCCAACGATCGCCAGGTCGGCCGTTCGCGCTGGCGCCACTATGCCGATCGTGGCTACACCATCCAGCCACACGATTTCGCAAAGAGTTCCTGACATGGCCAGCACGCTGCGCACACCGCCTCGGTTCGTTCCCACGCTGACCACGGTGCTCGAGGTTCCGGCGGAGCCCGCGAGTCCCGAGCCGCAGGCCGCGGCCGCGCTCCAACCCGACCCGGCGAGCGTCATGGCATTGCCGCCGGCCGTGCAGCTTTCGCAGGCGGAAATCGTCAGCCTCGAAGAGCAGTTGCTGCACCGCGTGTTGCAGCGCGTCGACCTGTCTCTGGAAGAGCGTTTGAGCGACACCGTGTCAGCTGCCGTTCAGCATCAGCTCGACGCGATGGTGCCGCGTTTGCGCAATGAAATCGAAGCCGTTCTGCGTGCGTTGGTGATCGAGGCAATGGCCGCGGAACTCAGCGAAAACACAGGGTCTACGCCAGCTTCCGGCGCCTGAATCCTCGGCTAAACTGCGCCGCAGGTCGGAAGGGCGTGAGGGTGCCGCTGGTCCGCGGCGCGAAACTTGCGAGGTCTGTGCGCCCGGATCACACGACCGGTTTATTATTCTTTTCATCCAAGTTCTGGAGGTTCTCATGCAATTGAAATGGACTGCGGTCGCACTGGCTGCACTCACGCTGGTGGCTTGCGGCAAGAAGGAAGAAGCTGCTGCTCCCGCTGCGGCGCCCGCGCCAACGGCTGCGGCCCCGGCTGCTGCACCTGCCGGAGAAACCCTGCTCGTCAAGATCGGCCACGTTGCGCCCACGAGCGGTCCCATTGCCCACCTCGGCAAGGACAACGAGTTCGGCGCCAAGATGGCCATCGAAGACCTGAATGCAAAGGGCCTCAAGATCGGCGACAAGGTCGCCAAGTTCGAACTGGTCGCCGAAGACGACGCTGGCGATCCGAAGCAGGGCACCGCTGTCGCCCAGAAGCTGGTCGACGAGAAGGTCAACGGCGTGGTGGGTCACCTGAACTCGGGCACCACCATTCCCGCTTCGAAGCTCTACAGCGACGCCGGCATTCCGCAGATCTCGCCTTCGGCCACCAATCCGAAGTACACGCGCCAAGGCTTCAAGACCACGTTCCGCGTGGTGGCCGACGACACGCAGCTCGGTGGCACGCTGGGCAAGTACGCGGTCGAAACGCTCAAGGGCAAGAACATCGCCGTGATCGACGACCGCACGGCCTATGGCCAAGGCGTTGCCGAAGAGTTCGAGAAGTCGGCAAAGGCCGCTGGCGCCACCATCGTGGGCCACGAGTTCACCACCGACAAGTCGACCGACTTCAACGCCATCCTGACCAAGCTCAAGGCTGCCAAGCCCGACGTGCTGTTCTTTGGCGGCATGGACGCCGTCGGCGGCCCGATGCTCAAGCAAGTCAAGCAGCTCGGCCTGAACGTCAAGTTCATGGGCGGCGACGGCCTGTGCACCGGCGAACTGCCGAAGCTGGCTGGCGATGCGATCGGCGAAGAAATGGTGGTGTGCGCTGAAGCCGGTGGCGTGGACGGCGACTTCAAGCAGCCGCTGGAAGACTTCAAGGCCAAGTTCAAGACCAAGAACGGCGTCGAAGTGCAGATCTACGCACCGTACGTGTACGACGCGGTCAACGTGCTGGCCGAAGCCATGGTCAAGGCCGGCTCGTCCGACCCGGCCAAGTACCTGCCTGAAGTCGGCAAGACACAATACAAGGGCGTGACCGGCCCGATCGCCTTCGACGAAAAGGGCGACATCAAGAACGGCGCCCTGACGCTGTACACCTACAAGGGTGGTGCGCGCACGCAGATCGCCGTGGTGCGCTGATTCGCTTCGGCAGCGGCAACCTTCGCGGTTGTCCGCAAAAAGAGAAAAGGGCCCTCGGGCCCTTTTTTCATGGCTGCTTCAGGCGCGGTTCAGAGCGGCGCAAGACCCGAAGGGCGATTGGCGTTGCAGTACTCGATGAAAGCGTCGAGATCGCGCGACTTGTCGAACACCGCGTCTGCACCCAGAGCCATGCAACGCGCGCGTATGTCGGCCGTCACGTAGTTGCTGAGCACCACCACCCGTTGGCTGGGCTTGCGGTTCCTGCAGCCGCCCAGAACGCCGAGGCCGGAACCTTCCTTCAGGAAGAGGTCGACGATCAGGAGCTGCCAGTCGTCGGGATGCACCTCGAGCCATGCAAGGGCCTCTGTCTCGGTTTCGGCGAAGCCGACCACACGGCCATTGACCAAATCCTCGAGTGCCGGGACCAGGTTATCCCTGATGGTCTTGTTGTCCTCGACGAGGAACGTGATGAGGGCCATGCCGTGGTTTCGCTTTGAGAACGAATAGCGTAGCGTGCCTGGCGTTGCCGCGGCGTAGGAGAAAGGATACGGACGGAGTGCCGGTGGCCGAATCCGGGGTCAGTCGTCGCCGTCGGCGCGGATCTCTGCCTTGAGCTTCTTGGCCAGCGCCTGGCTTTCGTCGCGCTCCGCCGCCGCTTCGAGGCGCTTCTCGATCTCCTCGCTCAGTGCGGCGTTGACCTCAGCCAGCTTCTCGGCGGACTTGGCCAGCTTTTCTTCCAGCTGGCTCGTGTGCTCGATGGCCTGTGCCACTTCGCCGACCTGCACTTCTTCGGGCAACTCCTGTTCGAGTACCGTGTTCACCACGGCGAGGTTGTCCGATGCCCGCTGCACGTCGGCGGCCACCTGCTCGCTTTTTTCCAGGGTGCGGTCCAGTGGGGTCCTGCCGCGCGGCGCGTTTTTTCGTTGTCCAGCCATCGAGGCTCCTTTGCAGGCTTTGAAACTAAAACATTCGGATCGTAGCGCCAGATGAAAGGATCCGGCAGGTGATATCCAGTTGTTGCAAAGCAACGCACTGCTTGGTGAGCCGGACGACAAAAAAGCCCAAGTGCTTGTGGCAACTTGGGCTTCTTGCGTTGTCTGATGTTCGTGAACGGTTACGAACAATCGATCTCTGGCGGAGCAGGCGGGATTCGAACCCGCGGAGGGCTATTAACCCTCACACGCTTTCCAGGCGTGCGACTTAAACCGCTCATCCACCGCTCCTGAGCCCACGATTGTAGCAGTCAGTTCAGGCCGGATTCGACGGCTTGCCTGCCTGGACCATGCGCATCGCCGAAGCGATGAGCGCGGCGGTCTCGGTCATGTTGCTCGGCACGATCAGCGTGGTCTTGGAATCGGCCGCCACCTTGCCGTAGGCATCGACGGCGCGCTCGGCCACCTTGAGCTGCACGGCCTGCTCGCCGCCGGGCTGGCGGATGGCCGCTGCCACGCGTTCGATGGCGTCTGCCGTTGCGGTGGCCACCGCGGTGATCGCGGCGGCTTCACCCTGTGCGTTATTGATCTGCGCCTGCTTTTCGCCCTCGGAGCGGGCGATGAAGGCCTCGCGTTCGCCGGTGGCGATGTTGATCTGCTCCTGGCGGCGGCCTTCGGAGGCCGCAATCAGCGCGCGCTTGCCGCGCTCGGCCGTGATCTGCGCCTGCATGGCCAGCAAGATTTCCTTCGGCGGCGTCAGGTCCTTGATTTCATAGCGCAGCACCTTCACACCCCAGTTGAGCGCGGCCTCGTCGATCGCGGCCACCACCTGGGCGTTGATGACGTCGCGTTCCTCGAAGGTCTTGTCGAGCTCCAGCTTGCCGATCACGCTGCGCAGCGAGGTCTGTGCAAGCTGCGTCACGGCCACGATGTAGTTCGACGAACCGTAGCTCGCGCGCATCGGATCGGTCACCTGGAAGTACAGGATGCCGTCGACCTGCAGCTGCGTGTTGTCGCGCGTGATGCAGATCTGGCTCGGCACGTCGAGCGGGATTTCCTTCAGGCTGTGCTTGTAGGCCACCCGGTCGATGAACGGAATCAGGAAGTTGGGGCCGGGCGTCATGGTGCCGTGGTACTTGCCCAGGCGCTCGCGCACCCAGGCGTTCTGCTGCGGCACGAACTTGACCGACTGGCTGATGAAGATGATCGCGATGACCAGGATGATGAGAGGGACCGAAAATTCCATGGTGCGCTTCCTTTTTCTGAGTTCTATGGACTGTGACTAGACCTTGTCGACGACCAGCCGGCTGCCGATCACCTCGACCACCCGGTGCTCTCCGGTCGACGGCGTGCGGCCCGCGCGCTGGATCACGGTCCACTGCGCGCCGCGGTAGCGCACGGTCGCCGTGCCATCGGCATTCCACGCATCGACCTGCACGCTCTCGCCGATGTCGAGGTTCACGTCGCGGTTGGCTTCGGTGGGCGGGGCAGGAGGGCGCTTGCGCTGGATCGAGTACCAGGTGAGCACGGCCCCCACGCCGATCACCGAGGCCACGATCAGCTGGGTGACGGTGCCGAAGCCCAGGTGCGCCGAGATCGCCGCGGCTGCAAAGCCTGCGGCCAGCAGCAAAAGGTAGACGGTGCCCGAGAGCAACTCGACCACGATGGCGGCCCCCGCAATCAGCCACCAGACGGTGGAATTCGCCATTTCAACTCCTCTTTTCCTTGTTCGATGCGCGCCATTCTGAGGCATATGCCCCAAGCGCTTGCCCTGGGTAGGGGTACTGCGCCTCAGCCGGAGAAATGGGCCTTGCCGGACGGGCCCGAATGGCTTGCAGGAAGCTGACGGGATCCGTCATCCGAATTCCGTACACTTCGCGCCTCGCCTCATTGCCTGTCTGTCTGCCTGTCCGGAGCCCCGCTCATGAAATTCCGCTTTCCCATCGTCATCATCGACGAGGACTTCCGCTCCGAGAACACCTCGGGCCTCGGCATCCGCGCGCTCGCGCAGGCCATCGAGACGGAGGGCTTCGAGGTGCTGGGCGTCACGAGCTACGGTGACCTGAGCCAGTTCGCACAGCAGCAAAGCCGGGCCAGCGCCTTCATCCTGTCGATCGACGACGAGGAATTCACCATCGGCCCCGACCTCGATCCGGCCGTGCTGAACCTGCGCAACTTCATCGGCGAAGTGCGGCGCAAGAACGCCGACGTGCCGATCTACATCTACGGCGAGACCAAGACATCGCGCCACATCCCGAACGACATCCTGCGCGAACTGCACGGCTTCATCCACATGTTCGAGGACACGCCGGAATTCGTGGCGCGCCACATCATCCGCGAGGCCAAGAGCTACCTCGAGAGCGTGCAGCCGCCGTTCTTCAAGGCGCTCATCGACTACGCGGAAGACGGCTCCTACTCGTGGCACTGCCCGGGCCACTCGGGCGGCGTGGCGTTCCTGAAGAGCCCGGTGGGCCAGATGTTTCACCAGTTCTTCGGCGAGAACATGCTGCGCGCCGACGTCTGCAACGCGGTGGAAGAACTCGGCCAGCTGCTCGACCACACTGGCCCGGTGGCGGCCAGCGAGCGCAACGCGGCGCGCATCTTCAATGCCGACCACTGCTTCTTCGTGACCAACGGCACCAGCACCAGCAACAAGATGGTGTGGCACCACACGGTGGCCCCGGGCGACGTGGTGGTGGTCGACCGCAACTGCCACAAGTCGATCCTGCACGCGATCATCATGACCGGCGCGATCCCGGTGTTCATGAAGCCCACGCGCAACCACTTCGGCATTATCGGCCCCATTCCGAAGAGCGAGTTCGAGCAGAGCGCCATCAAGGCCAAGATCAAGGCCAATCCGCTGCTGGCCGACGTGGACGCCGACAAGGTCAAGCCGCGCGTGATGACGCTCACGCAATCGACCTACGACGGCGTGATCTACAACACCGAGACCATCAAGAACATGCTCGACGGCTACGTCGACACGCTGCATTTCGACGAAGCGTGGCTGCCGCACGCGGCCTTCCATCCGTTCTATGGTGCCTACCACGCGATGGGCAAGCGCCGCGTGCGGCCGAAGGAATCGCTGGTGTTCGCTACGCAATCCACCCACAAGCTGCTGGCCGGCATCAGCCAGGCCAGCCACGTGCTGGTGCAGGACTCGCAAAACCGCCAGCTTGACCGCGACTTGTTCAACGAGGCCTACCTGATGCACTCGTCGACCAGCCCGCAGTACGCGATCATCGCGAGTTGCGACGTGGCCGCCGCCATGATGGAGCCGCCCGGTGGCACCGCGCTGGTGGAAGAGAGCATCCTCGAAGCGCTGGACTTCCGCCGCGCCATGCGCAAGGTGGAAGAAGAGTTCGGCAAGGACGAGTGGTGGTTCAAGGTCTGGGGTCCCGAGAAGCTCGTCGACGAGGGCATCGGCCGCGCAGAAGACTGGATCATGCAGGGGGAGAAGAGCGGCAAGCCGAAGAACAAGAAGTCGCCGCGCAACTGGCACGGATTCGGCGAGCTGGCCGACGGCTTCAACATGCTCGACCCGATCAAGTCGACCATCGTCACGCCGGGCCTCGACCTCGAAGGCAACTTCGCCGAGACCGGCATTCCCGCGAGCGTGGTGACCAAGTTCCTCGCCGAGCACGGTGTGATCGTGGAGAAGACGGGCCTCTACAGCTTCTTCATCATGTTCACCATCGGCATCACCAAGGGCCGCTGGAACACGTTGCTCACGGCGTTGCAGCAGTTCAAGGACGACTACGCGCGCAACCAGCCGATGTGGCGCATCCTGCCCGAGTTCTGCCAGCAGCACCCGGGCTACGAACGCCTCGGCCTGCGCGACCTGTGCCAGCACATCCACCAGCTGTACGCGCGTTTCGACGTGGCGCGCCTCACGACCGAGATGTACCTGAGCGACCTGACGCCGGCCATGAAGCCCAGCGACGCCTTCGCCCACATCGCGCACCGCAAGACCGAGCGCGTGGAGATCGACGAGCTCGAAGGCCGAATCACCACCAGCTTGATCACGCCGTACCCGCCGGGCATTCCGCTGCTGATTCCTGGCGAAGTGTTCAACAAGAAGATCGTCGACTACCTCAAGTTCTCGCGCGAGTTCAATACGCAGTGCCCGGGCTTCGAGACCGACATCCACGGCCTCGTGGCGCGCATCGACGAGACGGGCAAGAAGCGCTACTACGCGGACTGCGTCAAGGAAGCGAAGTAGGCCGCGGCCGAAGTCGTTCGAGGGGTGGTCAGCCCTCGCGAACGCGCATGAAGCGCGCGAAGCGGGGCAGGCCCTTGGCGGTGGTGCCGTTGTAGCGGTAGGTCACCCAACTGCCGATGGCGGGTGGGTTCTCCCGTTCGGCATCGGTCAGTCCGGTGCCGAGCTTGAAGCGCTTGCCGTCTGACGTCTCGACCACCAGTGCGCCGAGCCGGGCGCTGTGCCGGCCCTTGCCGGCCACGTGCTCGATCACGCGGGCCTCGGCGTCTTCATAGGGCTTGACCTTCAGCAGGTCGCTGTTGCGCTCTCCGCGGTACTGGGAACTGCCGCGGTGGAGCATCAACCCCTCTCCGCCCATCTTGATTGTCTTGTCGAGCAGCGCCTGCAGCTCTGCATGCGTGGTCGCGCGCTGCTGCGGCACCGGCACCACCCAGGGAGCGTCGGTGATGGGAAGCAGGTTGCGCAGCGCGGCCAGCCGCGTCGTGAAGTCGCCGCCCTGGGCGGGCAGGTCGAACACCATGAAGCGCATCTCGTGCCATGCGACATCGTTGGGCGTCTGGCTGCGCACTGTCGACATCGCATGGGCGAAGCGGCCGCGTCCGGCCCACAGCTCGCCGTCGAGCGGTTGCCTGGGCAGCGGGGCGGTGAACCATGCGGGCGCCGTGATCCGCTCGCCGCCGCGCGTCCAGAGCTGCTTGCCGTCCCAGTAGCCGCGCACGCCGTCGTACTTCTCGCTGACCCAGTAGTCGTTCAGCGACATGCCGGGGCGGTAGACGTCGGCCAGCATCAGCGAGGGCGCTGCCTCGCGCGCGAATGCGGAGGGCGCGACGATCACGCCGAAAACGGCAAGCAGCAAGGAGCGTCGATTCAGCACGATGTGTGAAATGGGTTGCGCAGCACGGCCGTTTGGCAGCCGTGCCGGGGTTTGGCGCAGGACTACTCGGCCATCCCTCCGACGACGTTGCTGAAGCCGCCGTCCACATAGGTGATCTCGGCAGTCACGCCGCTGGCCAGGTCGCTCAGCAGGAAGGCGGCCACGTTGCCGACTTCCTCGATGGTCACGTTGCGGCGGATCGGCGAGGCGTCGGCTACCGCCGCCAGCATCTTGCCGAAGCCCTTGATCCCGCTGGCCGCCAGCGTCTTGATGGGGCCCGCGCTGATACCGTTGACGCGCATGCCCTTCGGGCCGAGCGAGGCGGCGGTGTAGCGCACCGAGGCTTCGAGCGAGGCCTTGGCCAGGCCCATGGTGTTGTAGTTGGGCAGCGCGCGTTCGGCGCCCAGGTAGGTCAGCGTGAGCAGGGCCGACTTGTCGTTGAGGTAGGGCAGGGCCGACTTGGCCATGGCCGGAAAGCTGTACGCACTGATGTCGTGCGCGATCTTGAAGCCTTCGCGCGAGAGCCCGTCGAGGAAGTCGCCCGCGATGGACTCGCGCGGCGCGAAGCCGATGCTGTGCACGAAGCCGTCGAACTTCGGCCAGGTCTGTGCGAGGTCGGCGAAGAGCTTGTCGATCTGCGCGTCGTCGCCCACGTCGCAATCGAAAATCAGCTTCGAGCCGAAGTCTGCGGCATATTCGGTGATACGGTCCTTGAATCGCTCGCCGACATAGCTGAAGGCGAGTTCCGCGCCCTGCTCATGGCAGGCCTTGGCAATGCCATATGCAATGGAGCGATTGCTCAACACGCCGGTGATCAACAGTTTTTTGCCGGAAAGAAAGCCCATGAAGTTGCCTCGTGAAAATCTTGGGCAGAATTCTCGCATGCGAGGTTGGCTGCTTCCGGTTGTGTTGGCTCTCTCGGCGGCTCCCTCGTGGGCCGCGCATGCGTACGCCCAATTTGGCGACATCAAATATCCCCCGGGTTTCACTCACTTCGACTATGTGAACCCCGACGCTCCCAAGGGCGGCGAAATGCGGCTGGTGCCGCCCACCCGGCCCACCAACTTCGATAAGTTCAATCCCTTTACGCTGCGTGGGACCTCGCCCTCGGGCGTCGGGTCCTTGATGATCGAAAGTCTGCTGACGGGCAATTCCGAAGAACCGACGACCGCCTACGGACTTCTGGCCGAGGACGTCGAGGTGGCACCGGACCGGCTCTCGGCCACGTTTCGCATCAATCCCAAGGCACGCTTCAACGACGGCTCCTCGGTGCTTGCGGCCGACGTGGTGTATTCGTTCAACACACTGAATGGCCCGCTCGCCTCGCCGCAATACCGCACCATCTACGCAGAGGTAAAAAAGGCCACGGCCATCGGCGATCGCACGGTGCGCTTCGATTTCGCGAGCCCCAACCGCGAGTTGCCGTTGGTCGTCGGCGGCATGGCGGTGTTCAGCCGCAACTGGGGTGGCGGCAAGCCTTTCGACCAGATCATCACCGAGGTCCCCATCGGCTCGGGCCCCTACAAACCTGCCAGCGATCGCATGGGGCGCGATATCACCTATGTGCGCCGCGCCGACTATTGGGGCGCCGACCTGCCCGTGCGCAAGGGCCTCTACAACTTCGATCGCGTGACCTACAAGGTCTACCTCGACGAGACCGCGCGCTTCGAGGGCCTGAAGGCGGGCGAATTCGATTTCATGCGCGAATTCACTTCGCGCAACTGGGCGCGCCAATACAAGGGCAAGCAGTTCGACAGCGGCGAGATCGTCAAGCGTGCCTTCGAGAACCACAATCCAGGCGACTTTCAGGGCTACGTCTTCAATATCCGCAAGGACAAGTTCAAGGACCCGCGCGTGCGTCAGGCCATCGGCCTCGCGTTCGACTTCGAATGGCTCAACAAACAGCTGTTCTATGGCATCTACACCCGCGTGCAGGGCTACTTCCCCAACAGTGAGTTCCACGCCGAAGGACTGCCCAAGCCGGATGAGCTGGCGCTCATGGAGCCGCTGCGCGGCAAGCTCAAGCCCGAAGTGTTTGGGGCGGCCCCGATCCCGCCGAGCACCGCGCCGCCGGGCAGCCTGCGCGAGAACCTGCGCCGGGCTCGTGCGCTGCTGGAGCAAGCCGGATGGACCTATCGCGATGGCGCGTTGCGCAACGCGAAGGGCGAGGCCTTCACCATCGAGTTCCTGAACGACCAGCCGGGCCTGATCCGCGTCGTGACGCCCCTGCAGGCCACGCTGCGCAAGCTCGGCATCGAGATGACGTTTCGCACGGTCGACTTTTCATTGGCGCAGCAGCGTGTGCAAACCTTCGACTTCGAGATGACGTCGTCGCGCTTGCCCGGCAATACAGCGCCGGGAGGTGAACTGCTCGAGCTGTTCGGGGCGAAATCTGCCGAAACACCGGGTTCGGCCAATGTCTGGGGTATTGCGGATTCTGCCGTCGATGCAGTGATCGGCAAGGTGCTCGCCGCTACCACGCGACCCGAGCTGGCCACGGCGATGCGCGTGCTCGACCGTGTGCTGTCCCATGGCTATTACTCCATTCCCCAGTATTACGGCAGCGCTTTCCTGGTCGGCTACCGACCGGCGCCGTTCGGGCTGCCGCCGACCATTCCGCCGTACTACGATGTCGGCGACTGGGCGCTTTCCACGTGGTGGGCGTCGCCCGCCAACAAGTAGCCCCGCCACACGGAACCAAAAAGCCGAATGTTCAGCTACATCCTCAAGCGCCTGCTGCTGATGATCCCGACGCTGCTGGGCGTGCTCATCATCACCTTCGGCGTGATCCAGTTCGTGCCGGGTGGTCCGGTCGAGCAGATGGTGGCGCAATTGCAGGGGCGCGACTCGGGCGGCGAGCGTGCTGCTTCGAGCGGTGCTGGATACCGCGGCCGGCAGGGCCTCGACGCGCAGCGCATCGAGGAGATCAAGAAGCTCTACGGCTTCGACAAGCCCGCGCACGAGCGCCTGTGGACCATGCTGAAGTCGTTCGCGCGCTTCGATCTGGGCACCAGCTTCTATCAGCGCAAGGACGTGTGGCAGCTCGTGAAGGAGAAGATGCCGGTGTCGATCAGCCTCGGGCTCTGGACCTTCTTCATCAGCTACCTGATCGCGGTGCCACTGGGTGTGGCCAAGGCGGTGCGCGCCGGATCGCGTTTCGACTTCGTCACCACGTTGATCGTGCTGATCGGTTATGCCATCCCGGGTTTCGTGCTGGGCGTGGCGCTGCTCGTGATCTTCGGCGGGCAACTGCAATGGTTTCCCCTGCGCGGGCTCACCTCACCCAACTGGGAGAGCATGAACTGGGGCGCACGCATCGTCGACTATCTCTGGCACATCGCGTTGCCCGTGACCTCGATGGTGCTCGGCAGCTTTGCGGTCACTGCAATGTTGACGAAGAATTCCTTCCTCGAAGAGATTCGCAAGCAATACGTGCTGACGGCGCGCGCCAAGGGCCTGTCGGAGCGACAGGTGCTCTGGAAGCACGTGTTCCGGAATGCGCTGATCCCGATCATCACGGGCTTTCCGTCGGCCTTCATCGGCGCATTCTTTACGGGCTCGCTGTTGATCGAGACGCTATTCACGCTCGACGGGCTGGGCCTGCTGAGCTACGAGAGCGTGATCCGGCGCGACTATCCGGTCGTGCTGGGCACGCTCTATCTGTTCACGCTGATCGGTCTGGTCACCAAGCTGATTTCAGATCTCTGCTACGTCTGGGTCGATCCGAGGGTCAAGTTTGATTAGCGCCACTGTTGTTTCCGTGAGCCCGGGTCGTCGTGCCTGGCGCCGCTTTCGCCGCAATCCGCTGGGGTTCTGGAGCCTGGTCGTTTTCTCGATCCTTGTCGTGCTGAGTCTGTTCGCCGAAGTCCTGTCGACCGACAAGCCGCTGGTTGTTCGCTACGAGGGCCAGACCTATTTCCCCGTGCTGCGCGACTATTCCGAGAAAACCTTCGGTGGCGACTTCGAGACGCCTGCCGACTACCTCGATCCCTTCATCCGCAAGCGCATCACCGATGGCTCCAACTGGGCGATCTACGCGCCAAACCGCTACGGTCCACGCACATTGAACTACTTTGCGTCGCAGCCAAATCCGGCGGTGCCATCGGCCGAGAACTTCTTCGGCACCGATGACCGAGGCCGCGACTTGCTGGCGCAGCTCATCTATGGTTTCCGCGTGAGCGTGCTGTTCGGCCTGGCGCTCACCGCCATCGGCACGGTGCTGGGCGTGGTCGCCGGTGCCGTGCAGGGTTATTTCGCCGGCAAGACCGATCTCGCGTTCCAGCGTTTCATCGAAATCTGGGGCTCCATGCCGGAGTTGTACCTGCTGATCATCTTCAGCGCGATCTTCGCTCCCAGCGTGGCACTGCTGCTCATCCTGCTGAGCCTGTTCGGCTGGATGGGCCTGGCCGACTACGTGCGCGCGGAGTTCCTGCGCAACCGCCAGATGGACTATGTGCGCGCCGCGCGCGCTCTGGGCGTCGGCAACCTGCAGATCATGTGGCGCCACATCCTGCCCAACAGCATGGTGCCGGTCGTCACTTTCCTGCCGTTTCGCATGAGCGCGGCCATCCTGGCGCTGACCTCGCTCGACTTCCTGGGCTTGGGCGTGCCGCCGGGCACGCCGTCGCTCGGCGAGCTGCTCAGCCAGGGCAAGGCCAACATCGATGCCTGGTGGATCTCGATATCGACCTTCGGCGTGCTAGTCGTCACCCTGATGCTGCTGACATTCATGGGCGACGCGCTGCGCGACGCACTCGATCCGCGCAAGGCCGACAAATGATGAACGATCCGCAACTCAAGCAGGCCCTGCTGGACGTGAAAGGCCTGCGTGTCGCGTTCGGCGGCAAGGAGGTCGTGCACGGCATCGACTTCCAGATGGCCGCCGGCGAAAAGCTCGCGCTGGTCGGCGAGTCGGGCTCGGGCAAGACGGTCACGGCGCTGTCGCTGCTGCGGCTGGTGCAGAACGCCGATGTCACCGGCGTCGCAAGGCTCTTCGGTGGCGCAGCGCCGCAAGGCGTGCGCGACCTGCTGTCGATTCCGGAGCGCCAACTGCGCGGCATCCGCGGCAAGGAGATCGCAATGATCTTCCAGGAGCCGATGACCGCGCTGAATGCACTCTACAGCGTCGGCGACCAGATCGCGGAGGTGCTCGAACTGCATGAGAGTCTGTCGGCTCGCGCCGCGCAGGCGGCCGCTGTCCAGTTGCTGGCCGATACCGGTATTCCCGAGCCGGCGCGGCGGGCGAGGGCGTTTCCGCACCAACTCTCGGGCGGCCAGCGCCAGCGCGCGATGATCGCGATGGCGCTCGCCTGCAAGCCGCGCCTGCTGCTGGCCGACGAACCGACCACCGCGCTCGACGTCACGGTGCGCGCGCAGATCCTGGAACTGCTGGCCGATCTGCAGCGCAAGTACGGCATGGCCGTGCTGCTCATCACGCACGACCTGAACCTGGTGCGTCGTTTCGCCGATCGCGTGGTGGTCATGGAGAACGGCCACGTCGTCGAGCATGGCGCCGTGGCGCCGGTGTTCGATGCCCCGCAGCATCCCTATACGCGCAAGCTGATCGACAGCCATCCGCAGCGCAATGTGGCGGCCGTTGCCGCGCGTGCCGACGCAACGCCCGTGATAGAGGCGAAGGCCCTGCGCGTGATCTACCCTGTGCCGAGGCCCGGCATCGCCGGCTGGTTCCGAAAGGGCGAGTTCGTGGCGGTGCAGGGCGCGGATTTCCGCATCGTGCCGGGCGAGACGCTGGGCGTGGTGGGTGAATCGGGTTCAGGCAAGTCGACGCTTGCGCTGGCGGCGCTGGGGCTCTTGAAGCACCAGGGTGCACTGGAGGTCGCGGGCAAGGGCTGGGCGGTCGATCGCGCCTCCGATCTCGGCTTGCGCCGCGTCATGCAGGTAGTGTTCCAGGACCCGTTCTCTTCGCTGTCGCCGCGCATGACGGTGGAGCAGATCGTGGGCGAGGGGTTGCGCGTGCATGCACCCGAACTCGACATCGGAGCGCGCCGCGCCCGCGCGCTCGCCGCACTGGCCGACGTCGGGCTGACGGAGGCCCAGTTCCCCTCGCTGCTCGACCGCTATCCGCACGAGTTCTCGGGCGGCCAGCGGCAGCGCCTGGCGATCGCCCGCGCGCTGATCGTCGATCCGCAACTGTTGGTGCTCGACGAGCCGACCAGCGCGCTCGACGTGACGATCCAGAAGCAGGTGCTGAGCCTGCTGCAGCGCCTGCAGCGCGAGCGGGGGCTGAGCTATCTGCTGATCACGCACGACGTGGAGGTGATCCGTGCCATGGCGCACCACGTCATCGTGATGAAGGACGGTGCCATTCTCGAAACCGGGCCGGTCGAGCGAGTGCTCGACGCGCCCGATCACCCCTACACAAAAAAGCTGGTGGCCGCCGCGCTGCTGGAATAAACGGAGATTGCAGGAAATGTCGGAAATCGGACGCGACCGGCGCGGCGCCTGGCGCGCGGCGCTGGCCTGCATGGTCACCCTTGCGGTGGCGATGGGCCTGGGGCGCTTCGCCTTCACGCCCATGCTGCCCATCATGCTGCACGAGGGAAAACTGGAGCTCGCGGCGGGCGGGGTGCTGGCGTCGCTCAACTACCTGGGTTATTTCCTCGGCGCGCTGAGCTGCGCGGCCATCGGCATCAAGGCTTCGAGCATGGTGCGCGGCGGATTGGCGGCCACGGCGGCCCTGCTGATCGGCATGGGGTTGCTGCACAGCTTTACCAGCTGGGGCGTGCTGCGTACGGCGGCGGGCGTGATGAGCGCCTGGGTTTTTGTCTTTGCCTCGGGCTGGGGGTTGCGCCGCCTGTCGGAAACGAACGCGCCAACGCTGGCCGGGGTGATCTACACCGGGCCGGGCATCGGCATCGCCATGACCGGCCTGCTCGGCGGGGTGCTGGGGCGCTGGGGTTCCGAGGCGGGGTGGATCGGCCTGGGCATCCTGGCAATCGTGCTGGTCGCGGTGATCTGGCGGGTTTTCGACGACGGCGAGCGGGCACCGGTCGGCGGCGGGGCTGCGCCGGCGCCTGCTGCCGCGGCCCGCGAAGCCGGATCGGCGGCCGACCGCAGCGACGCCATCTGGCTGGTCGCGCTCTATGGCCTGGCCGGTTTTGGCTACATCATCACTGCCACCTTCCTGCCGGTGATCGCCCGGCAGGCGCTGCCGGGGTCGCCCTGGCCCGATTTCTTCTGGCCGCTGTTCGGGCTGGCCATCATTCCGGGGGCGTTGATCGGAGCCCGCGCGCCAACGCATTGGGACAATCGGCTGCTGCTGGCTGGCGCCTACGCGCTGCAGGCGCTCGGTGTCGTTCTGTCGGTGGCGTGGCCGAGCATCGCCGGATTTGCGCTCGGCAGCCTGCTGCTGGGCATGCCGTTCACCGCCATCACGCTTTTCGCCATGCGGGATGCCCGTCGTCTGCGAGGCAATGCGGCGGCCGGGCTGATCGGCTATGCAACGGCTTCCTATGGGGTAGGGCAGATCATCGGGCCGCTGTTTGCGGCGCCGCTGGCCCAGCGAACCGGGTCTTTTCAGTTGCCGCTGCTCGTCGCGGCGGCGGCGCTGGCACTCGGTGCGGTCCTGTTTGCGTTGGTTTGGTCTAAATCGCGTCGCGCAATAGCCGATTGAGGGGCAAAGCCCCTTCATATATTGCACAAATAGCATATAATTCGAGGCTCACGACCAAACGGGCGGGTACCAACCGCCCGTTTTTTTTGGTCTATGCATTCTGGGCTGAGCATTCATGGCTGAGCTCATGGCGATTTGGCATCCGTGGCGGGCGGGTGGCATGAATCCAGTTACTCAAAAGGCGCATTCGAACACGTGGCATTGCAGCAAATAGTGGAACAAACCGTGGCCGGTCTCGGCTATGACCTGGTCGAGATCGAGCGCTCGGCCGGGGGATTGCTGCGCGTGACGATTGATTTGCCCTGGACGGCCCCCACCTCCGAAGCCGTGGCTGCCGGTGTGCCCGAGCCCTTCGTGACGGTTGAGGACTGCGAGAAGGTGACGCGCCAATTGCAATTCGCGCTCGAGGTCGATGGTGTCGATTACAAGCGGCTCGAGGTGTCCTCGCCGGGTATTGACCGTCCGCTGCGCAATGAGCAGGATTTCGAGCGTTTCGTGGGCGAGGTGATCGACATCACGCTCAAGGCGCCCATGGGCGCGGCAGCGGCGGGCCAGGTGTCGGCCAACCGCAAGAAGTTTCGCGGCACGCTGGAGCGGGTCGCAAAGGTAGAGGGTGCCGCTGGCGCCCAGGGCTGGCAAATCGTCTGGAGCGATGCGCCGGAGCCCAAGCCAGGTCAAAAAGTGAGCAAGAAGCGCGCGCCCGCAACGCTGCAGGCGCTGGGCTTCGTGCTGGACGAGCTGCGCGACGCGCGGCTCGCGCCCATTGTGGATTTCAAGGGCCGCAAGGCCAAAACCCAACCGGGTTTTTCGGATATTGACGACGGAACGCAGGTTCCGGACTGACCAGAGGAGTGGTGGCATGAATCGCGAAATGTTGATGTTGGTGGATGCGATCTCGCGCGAGAAGAACGTCGAGCGTGACGTCGTCTTCGGCGCGGTCGAATCCGCACTGGCGCAAGCCACCAAGAAGCTCCATCAGGGCGACGTGGACATCCGCGTCGCGGTCGATCGCGACAGCGGCGACTACGAGACCTTCCGCCGTTGGCATGTCGTGCCCGACGAGGCCGGCCTGCAGCTGCCCGACCAGGAAATCCTCCTGTTCGAAGCCAAGGAAGAAATGTCGGACATCGAAGTCGGCGAGTACATCGAAGAAGCGGTGGACTCGGTGCCGATCGGCCGCATCGGCGCCATGGCCGCCAAGCAGGTCATCCTGCAGAAGATTCGCGATGCCGAGCGCGAGATGCTGCTCAACGACTTCATGTCGCGCGGCGACAAGATCTTCGTGGGCACCGTCAAGCGCCTGGACAAGGGCGACATCATCGTCGAGGCAGGCCGCGTCGAAGGCCGCCTGCGCCGCAGCGAGATGATCGCCAAGGAAAATCTGCGCAATGGCGACCGCGTGCGCGCCATGATCATGGAAGTTGACCTGACGCTGCGCGGCGCGCCCATCATTCTTTCGCGCTCGGCCCCCGAGTTCATGATCGAGCTGTTCCGCCAGGAAGTGCCCGAGATCGAACAAGGCCTGCTCGAAATCAAGAGCTGTGCTCGCGACCCCGGTTCGCGCGCCAAGATCGCCGTGCTCTCGCACGACAAGCGCGTCGATCCGATCGGCACCTGCGTCGGCGTGCGCGGTACCCGCGTCAACGCCGTGACCAACGAGCTCGCCGGCGAGCGCGTGGACATCGTGTTGTGGAGCGAAGACCCGGCCCAGTTCGTGATCGGTGCGCTGGCCCCGGCCAACGTGTCGTCCATCGTTGTGGACGAAGAAAAGCACGCCATGGACGTGGTGGTCGACGAGGAAAACCTCGCGATCGCCATTGGCCGCGGCGGCCAGAACGTGCGCCTGGCTTCCGACCTCACCGGTTGGAAGATCAACATCATGGACGCCAACGAGTCGGCCCAGAAGCAGGCGAGCGAAACCGACGCCAGCCGTAAGCTCTTCATGGAAAAGCTCGACGTCGACGAAGAGATCGCCGACATCCTCATTTCCGAAGGCTTCAACAGCCTCGAAGAGGTGGCCTACGTGCCGATCTCAGAAATGCTGGAGATCGAGGCCTTCGACGAAGACACCATCAATGAGCTGCGCTCGCGTGCCAAGGATGCGCTGCTGACAATGGAAATCGCCAAGGAAGAGGGTGTCGAGCCCCAATCGGCAGTGTCGCAAGACCTGCACGATCTCGAAGGCCTGGACCCCGAGCTGATTCCCAAGCTGACCGAAGCGGGTGTGAACACCCGTGACGACCTTGCCGACCTCGCGGTCGATGAACTCACCGAGATCACCGGCCAGAGCGCCGATGACGCCAAAGCCCTCATCTTGAAAGCCCGCGAACACTGGTTCGCCGGCCAAGAGTGACGGTCATGGAGGCACGAAACCAATATGTCCAGTACCACTGTCGCCGAGTTCGCGAACGAGCTCAAGAAGACTCCCGAAACCTTGCTTGACCAGCTCAAGAGCGCAGGCGTGCCCAAAGCGGCCGCCACCGATGCACTCACCGAGGCTGACAAGCAGCGCCTGCTCGGCCATCTGAAGGCCAGCCATGGCACTGTCGAGCCCGAGCGCAAGAAGATCACGCTGACCAAGAAATCGACCAGCGAGATCAAGCAGGCCGACGCTACCGGCCGCGCCCGCACCATCCAGGTGGAGGTGCGGAAGAAGCGCACCTTCATCCAGCGCGAGGATGGCCATCCGGCCACGCCCGAACACGCGCAGCAGGCCGCCGAAGCCCCGGCAGCCGCACCGGCCGCACCCCGCGTAGACGAAGCCGAACTGGCCCGCCGCGAGGAAGAAGCGCGCCGC
This sequence comes from Variovorax sp. 10L421, assembly GCF_056395365.1. Taxonomy (NCBI): domain Bacteria; kingdom Pseudomonadati; phylum Pseudomonadota; class Betaproteobacteria; order Burkholderiales; family Comamonadaceae; genus Variovorax; species Variovorax sp. 10L421. The sequence continues at coordinate 42,246 of NZ_JBFTJJ010000009.1, read as the reverse complement.
CAGGCCGAGCTGATCCGCCGCCAGGAAGAAGAGCTGGCCGAAAAGCGTCGCCTGCGTGAAGAAACCGAAGCACGTGAACGCGAACAGGCTGAAAAAGCCGAACGCGCCGAACAAGCCGAGCAGGAAGCCGCTCGTATCGCCGCCGAAAAGAAGGCTGCCGCCATCGCGGAGGCCGCGGCAGTGAACGCTGCCGCCAGGTCAGCCGCCGCGCCGGCCGTGGCGCCAGCGCCCGCAGCGACAGCGGCTGATGTTGCTGCYGCCGCCGCGGAGCAACAGGCTGCCGACACCAAGCTCGCCGCGCAGACCGCTGCGATGCAGGCCAAGGAAGACGCGAAGGCCAAGGCTGCGGCCGAATCGAAGGCCCGTGCCGACGAGGAAGCTGCGCGCGCCAAGGACCTCGACGAGCGGCGCCGCAAGGCCCTCGCCGAAGCCGAAGCCATCCGCGCCATGATGAATGCACCGGCCCGCGTGCTGGTGCCGCACAAGGCGCCCGAGAAGCCGCAGCCCGAGAAGGCCGCGGTCAAGGGCACGCTGCACAAGCCGGCTGCACCCGCAGCGCGCCCAGGCGCGCCTGCCGCGCCCGGCGCTGCAGCGGCACCCGGCGCTGCCGGTGCCGGCAAGGAAGTCAAGTCAGCGAAGCTCTCGTCGAGCTGGGCTGGCGATCCCGCCAAGAAGAAGGAAATCAAGACCCGCGGTGATGCCAGCGGCGGCGTCGGTCGCGGCAATTGGCGCGGAGGCCCGCGTGGGCGTCGCGGCAACGACCGTGGCGGTCATGACGAGCAGCACGCACCGGCCGCACCGGTCGAGGCACGCGTGCTCGAAGTGCACGTGCCCGAAACCATCACCGTGGCCGAGCTCGCGCACAAGATGGCCGTCAAGGCGCAGGAAGTCATCAAGCAGCTGATGAAGCTTGGCATGATGGCGACCATCAACCAGTCGCTCGATCAGGACACCGCGATGATCATCGTGGAGGACATGGGTCACAACGCCGTGGTTGCCGCGCTGGACGACCCGGAAGCCTTCACCGACGAGGACGTGTCGGCGCAAACAGCCGAAGCCCTGCCGCGCGCACCGGTCGTGACCGTCATGGGCCACGTCGACCACGGCAAGACCTCGCTGCTCGACTACATCCGCCGCGCCAAGGTCGCCGCGGGCGAAGCCGGCGGCATCACGCAGCACATCGGCGCGTACCACGTGCAAACCGAACGCGGTATGGTGTCCTTCCTCGACACCCCGGGTCACGAGGCCTTCACGGCCATGCGTGCCCGCGGTGCGCAGGCCACCGACATCGTGATCCTGGTGGTGGCGGCCGACGACGGCGTCATGCCCCAGACCAAGGAAGCCATCAAGCACGCGAAGGCGGCAGGTGTGCCGATCGTGGTTGCGATCAACAAGATTGACAAGCCCGATGCCAGCCCGGACCGTGTGAAGCAGGAACTGGTGGCCGAAGAGGTCGTGCCCGAAGAGTACGGCGGCGACGTGCCGTTTGTCCCGGTGTCCGCCAAGACGGGCCAGGGCATCGACGACCTGCTCGAGCAGGTGCTGCTGCAGGCCGAAGTGCTGGAACTCAAGGCGCCGGTGGATGCCGCCGCCAAGGGCCTGGTCATCGAAGCCCAGCTCGACAAGGGCCGCGGCCCGGTCGCCACCGTGCTGGTGCAGTCCGGCACGCTCAAGACCGGCGACGTGGTGCTGGCCGGCTCGACTTACGGCCGCGTTCGCGCCATGCTGGACGAAGACGGCAAGTCGACCAAGGCCGCGGGCCCCTCGATCCCGGTCGAGATCCAGGGCCTGACCGAAGTGCCGCAGGCGGGCGACGAGTTCATGGTGATGAGCGACGAGCGCCGTGCGCGCGAAATCGCCACCTACCGTGCCGGCAAGTTCCGCAACACCAAGCTGGCGAAGGCGCAAGCCGCGAACCTGCAGAACATGTTCACCGACCTGTCGGCCGGCGAAGTGCAGACGCTGCGCATCATCATCAAGGCCGACGTGCAGGGCTCGCAGGAAGCGCTGGCGCAATCGCTGCTCAAGCTGGCGACGGACGAGGTCAAGGTGCAGGTGGTGTACGCGGGCGTGGGTGGTATCAGCGAAAGCGACATCAACCTCGCCATCGCCTCCAAGGCGGTCGTGATCGGCTTCAACGTGCGTGCCGATGCCGGTGCGCGCAAGCTGGCCGAAGGCAACGGCGTGCAGCTGAACTACTACAGCATCATTTACGACGCCGTGGACGAGATCAAGGTCGCGATGTCGGGCATGCTGGCGCCGGAGCGCCGTGAGGAAATCATCGGCTCGGCCGAGATCCGCACGGTGTTCGTGGCCTCGAAGATCGGTACGGTCGCGGGTTCGTACATCACATCGGGCTCGGTCAACCGCAGTGCGCACTTCCGCCTGCTTCGCGACAACGTGGTGATCTACACCGGCGAAGTCGACTCGATCAAGCGCATGAAGGACGATGTCCGCGAAGTCCGCGAAGGTTTTGAGTGCGGTATCAAACTCAAGAACTACAACGACATCAAGGAAGGCGATCAGCTCGAGTTCTTCGAAATCAAGGAAATCGCCCGGACGCTGTAAGCGTTCGAAGCGAGAGAGTCCATGCCGAAAAGAAAAGCCGCCGCCCCCAACCGCGCGTTCAAGGTTGCCGACCAGATCCAGCGCGATCTGACGGAGCTGATTGCGCGCGAGTTGAAGGATCCGCGCGTGGGCATGGTCACGATCCAGGCGGTCGAGGTCACGCCGGACTATGCGCATGCGAAGGTCTTCTTCAGCCTGCTCACGGGCGACGTGGACGAGACCACCGAGGCGTTGAACCAGGCCGCGGGATTCCTGCGCAACGGCCTGTTCAAGCGCCTGCATATCCACACCGTGCCCACGCTGCACTTCCTGTTCGACCGCACCACCGAGCGTGCAGCCGACATGAACGCGCTCATCGCGCAGGCCGTCGCTTCGCGTTCGAAAGACGACTAGCCATGAACGCGCCACGCACACGGGTGCAGCGGCGCCCTGTGCATGGGGTGTTGTTGCTCGACAAGCCGCTGGGACTCTCCAGCAACCAGGCCTTGCAGAAGGCCAAGTGGTTGCTGCGCGCCGAAAAGGCGGGCCATACCGGCACGCTCGATCCGCTCGCCACGGGAGTCCTGCCGCTGTGCTTTGGCGCGGCCACCAAATTCAGCCAACTTCACCTTGACGCCGACAAGACCTACGCGGCCACGGCCCGTCTGGGCGTCAAGACCGCGACCGGCGATGCCGAAGGCGACGTGATCGCCGAGCGGCCCGTGCACGTCACGCCGGAAGACCTGGCGCGCGTGGAAGCGCAGTTCACAGGCCCGATCCGCCAGGTGCCCCCGATGCACAGCGCGCTCAAGAAAGACGGCAAGGCGCTGTACGAGTACGCCCGCGAAGGCATCGAAGTCGAGCGCGCGCCGCGCGACGTGGTGATACACAAGCTCGAACTCGCCGCCATCGATGACAACACGATCCGCATTCTTGCCGCCGTCAGCAAGGGCACCTACATCCGCACCCTCGGCGAAGACATCGGCGAGGCGCTGGGCTGCGGTGCGCACCTGACCTCGTTGCGCCGCACCGCCACTGGCGGCTTCGTCGAAGCCCGGTGCATCACGCTCGAGGCGCTCGAAGCCTTGGACGAAGAAGAGCGACTGGCACGGCTCCTGCCTGCCGAAGCTCTGGTGGACGGCCACAGCCGCGTCACGCTCGGCGCGGAAGATTCGGCACGTTTTCTCTCGGGCCTGCGCCGCCGCGGCAGTTGGGCCGATGCGAGGGAGGTGGCCGTGTTCGGCACCGAGCCACCTGCCTTCCTCGGCACGGCCCACGTCACGGCCGGCGAACTGATACCGGGGCGCTTGCTGAACCCCATCGAAATCCAGCAAATTCTTTTGAACGCACAACAGATCGAAGCGACACCATGAGTACCAACCAAATCCGCAATATCGCCATCATTGCCCACGTGGACCATGGCAAGACCACGATGGTCGACCAACTGCTGCGCCAGTCCGGCACCTTCGCCGAGCACGAGAAAGTGGTCGACACGGTGATGGACAACAATGCCATCGAAAAGGAACGTGGCATCACGATCCTGGCCAAGAACTGCGCCGTGACCTGGGAAGGCACGCACATCAACATCGTCGACACCCCGGGCCACGCGGACTTCGGCGGTGAAGTGGAGCGCGCGCTGTCAATGGTCGACGGCGTGGTGCTGCTGATCGATGCACAGGAAGGCCCGATGCCGCAGACGCGCTTCGTGACCAAGAAGGCGCTGGCCCTGGGCCTGAAGCCTATCCTCGTGGTGAACAAGGTCGACAAGCCCGGCGCGAACCCCGACAAGGTGGTCAATGCCGCCTTCGACCTGTTCGACAAGCTCGGCGCAACCGACGAGCAGCTGGACTTCCCCGTGGTGTACGCCTCGGGCATCAACGGCTGGTCGTCGCTGGAAGAAGGCGCACAGGGCGAGCAGTGGGGCCCTGACATGTCGGCCTTGTTCAACACCATCCTGAAGCACGTGCCGTCGCAAAAGGGCGACCCCGCCGCGCCGCTGCAACTGCAGATTTCCGCGCTCGACTTCTCGACCTTCGTCGGCCGCATCGGCGTGGGCCGCATCAGCCAGGGCACGCTGAAGCCGATGACGGACGTGATCGTGATGGAAGGTCCGGATGGCAAGGCCGTGAAGGGCCGCGTCAACCAGGTGCTGACGTTCCAGGGCCTGGACCGCGTGCAGGCGACAGAAGCCGGCCCCGGCGAGATCGTGCTGATCAACGGCATCGCTGACATCGGCATCGGCGTCACCGTGACCGACGCCGCCAACCCGGCGCCGCTGCCGATGCTCAAGGTCGACGAGCCGACCCTGACCATGAATTTCTGCGTCAACACCAGCCCGCTGGCCGGCCGCGAAGGCAAGTACGTCACCAGCCGCCAGATCTGGGACCGCCTGCAGAAGGAACTGCAGCACAACGTGGCGCTGCGCGTGAACGAGACCGACGAAGAGGGCGTCTTCGAAGTCATGGGCCGCGGCGAACTGCACCTGACCATCCTGCTGGAAAACATGCGTCGCGAAGGCTATGAAATGGCCGTGTCGAAGCCGCGCGTGGTGTTCCGCAACGTCAACGGCGAAAAGCACGAACCCATCGAGCTGGTCACGGCCGACATCGAAGAACAGCATCAGGGCGGCGTGATGCAGGCACTGGGCGAGCGCAAGGGCGAACTCGTCAACATGGAACCGGACGGCCGCGGCCGCGTGCGCCTCGAGTACCGCATTCCGGCGCGTGGCCTGATCGGTTTCACGAACGAGTTCCTGAACCTGACGCGCGGTTCGGGCCTCATCAGCAACATCTTCGACAGCTACGAGCCGCACAAGGGCGAGATCGGCAGCCGCAAGAACGGCGTGCTGATCTCCATGGACGACGGTGAAATCTTCACCTACGCCCTGGGCAAGCTCGACGATCGCGGCCGCATGTTCGTGAAGGCGAACGACCCGGTGTACGAAGGCATGATCGTCGGCATCCACAGCCGCGACAACGACCTGGYGGTGAATGCCACGCGTACCAAGCAGCTGACGAACTTCCGCGTCTCGGGCAAGGAAGACGCGATCAAGATCACGCCTCCGATCGAACTCACGCTCGAATACGGCGTGGAATTCATCGAGGACGACGAGCTGGTCGAAATCACGCCCAAGAGCGTGCGCCTGCGCAAGCGCTACCTGAAGGAACACGAGCGCAAGCGCGCAGGCCGCGACACGTCGCAGGGCTGATCGCTTTCGGATTGCAGCCCCCTTCATGCGCCTGACGCACGGCAGCGCCGTCTGGCTGATGGCCGTCGTGACCCTGATGTGGGGCACGGCGGGCGTCGTTACGCGGCACCTCGCGCAGGCGCACAGTTTCGAGATCACCTTCTGGCGCAGCTTCTTCACGATGCTGGCGCTGCTGGTGATCTTGCCGCTTTGGCGGGGGCGTGCGGTGTTCTCGCAGCTGCGTCATGCCGGGCGCGAGCTCTGGATCTCCGGCGTGTGCTGGGCCGTGATGTTCACGGCCTTCATGGTCGCGCTCACGCTGGCTTCGACGGCCAGCGTGCTCGTCACGATGTCGCTCGGGCCGCTGTTCACTGCGCTGGCGGCGCGCTCTTTCATCGGGCATCGGCTGCCCGCGCGCACCTGGCTGGCCATCGTGGTCGCGGGGGCCGGCATCGGCTGGATGTACGGCACGCAACTGCTGCAGGGCGGCGGCGGTTCACTGGCCGGTACGCTCGTTGCGCTGTGCGTGCCTTTGGCCGGCGCGACCAACTGGACCGTGGTTCAACACGCGCAAGCCAAGGGTCGCAGGATCGACCTGGTACCTGCCGTGCTGATTGGTGCGGTGCTCTCGGCGCTGTTCACGTTGCCCTTCGCCTGGCCCTTCAGGGCCAATGCGCATGATCTCGGGCTGCTGGCTTTCCTGGGCGTGTTCCAGCTCGCCATTCCCTGTGTGCTCTCGGTTCTGTGCGCCCAGGTGCTGAAGGCGCCTGAGGTCGCGTTGCTGGCCTTGCTGGAGGTGATCTTCGGCATCGCGCAGGCCTGGATCGGCGCGGGAGAGCGGCCTGCAGCGAGCGTGCTGACCGGCGGGGTGCTGGTCATCGGCGCGCTGGTGTTCAACGAACTGCTGGCATTGCGTGGGCGGCGCAGCACGATCGCCGACACCGCGGTGCCGGGTGCCCACTGAGGGGCCGGTTCTGCCGCGTGCGGTTCGGATCTCCTCCACACCGCGAAACCAGAAAAAAACGCCGGCAGATGCCGGCGTTTTTGCGTCAGATCCGCAGGGGATCAGGGACGGGCAACCTTCCAGGCGCCGTTCAGGACACCATCGCCGGTCTTGTCGCCGGGCTTGGCATCCTTCGCCCAGTAGTACAGCGGCCAGCCCTTGTAGGCCCACTGGCGCTTGCCGTCTTCGCGAATGATGATGGTGTAGCCGCCGATGGGCTTGGCGGCGTCGGCCACGCCGAGCGGGGGCCAGTTGGTGGCGCACTGGGCGTTGCAGGCGGAGGTGCCGGAGCCCGCGGTGTCCTTGGCGAAGGTGTACAGCGTCATCCCGTTCGGTCCGACCAGCACGCCGTCAGCGGTGCGGGTGGGCGTGTCGGGCGCGCTGGCGGTCTTGTTGGACATGCCGCCGCAGCCGGCGAGCAGGGCCGCCGCGAGGATCGAGGCGCTGAGCAATTTCATGCAGTTTCTCCTTCAGTTGAAAAATCGCGACAACAAGCTTGGTGACAGGCCAGGCGAGATGATTGCGCGAGCCGGCAGTTTATGCGGTCGGCACGACAAATTGCGGTAGGCCGGGGTCGCGAGTTCGAGCAAAAGGGTCGTGCGGCAACCTGCCGGGGATGGCGCCTGCAGAAAAGACTCAGCGGCTGCGGTTCTTCATCGCGCGCTCGACCTCGCGCTTGCCTTCGCGGTCCTTGATGGTGTCGCGCTTGTCGTGCTCGGCCTTGCCCTTGGCGAGCGCGATCTCGCACTTCACCTTGCCGGCTTTCCAGTGCAGGTTGAGCGGCACCAGCGTGTAGCCCTTTTGCTCGACCTTGCCTATCAGGCGACGGATTTCGTCCTTCTTCAGAAGCAGCTTCTTGGTGCGGACCGAATCGGGATTGACGTGGGTGGACGCGCTCTTGAGCGGGTTGATCTGGCAGCCGACGACGAACAGTTCGCCGTTGCGGATCACCACGTAGCCGTCGGTGAGCTGCACCTTGCCTTCGCGCAGCGATTTGACTTCCCAGCCTTCGAGGACCATGCCGGCCTCGAAGCGCTCTTCGAAGAAATAGTTGTACGCGGCCTTCTTGTTGTCGGCGATGCGGGAGGAGGTGTCTTGTTTCTTTGTGGCCATGACTCGGGAATGTGGGGGCTGCATGGCTTCAATACAATCCGTCGCGCACGCTGTGCCGATTCTATGAAAACAGTCAACAAGTCCGTCCTCATCTGGTACAGCGCCGAAGAGATGTATGCGCTCGTCACCGATGTGGCGAGGTATCCGCAGTTTCTTCCGTGGTGCGACAAGGCCCGCATTCTCGAGCAGGACGAGGCCGGCATGACGGCCGAAGTCGGTCTGGCATTCGCCGGTTTGCACCAGAGCTTCACGACCCGCAACACGCACGTGCCGGGGCGCGAGGTGCAGCTGAAGCTGGTCGACGGGCCATTCTCCAACCTCGATGGCAAATGGAAGTTCGTGCCCGTGGGCGAGCAAGGCGAGCGCGCCTGCCGCGTCGAGCTGCACATGAGCTACGGCTTCAGCAACTTCGCCCTGCAGGCACTGGTGGGGCCGGTGTTCGACACCATCGCCTCCAGCCTGGTCGAGGCGTTCGTCAAGCGCGCCGAGCAGGTCTACGGCTCGTCCTGATGATCATCGAGGTCACGCTCAGCTGCTCGCCGGCGGCGCGCGAGGTGTTCGAGCAGGTCCTGCGGCTCGCACCCGACACGACGCTGGCCGATGCGGTCCGGGCCAGCGATCTTTCCCTGCGCTTTCCGGATCTGGATTGGCGGCACGCCATGACCCCGGGCATCTGGGGCAGGGTGGTCGAGTGGGAGCAGGCCCTGAAGGACGGCGACCGCATCGAGCTGTGCCGTCCCCTCAAGGTGGACCCCAAGGTGGCGCGCCGGGAGCGGTTCCAGCGCCAGGGTGCTCGGGGCACAGGCCTGTTTGCGAATCGCCGCAAGGGCGGCAAGGCCGGCTACTGAGCGCCGGTTACTTGCAGTCGCTGTTGATGACCGTCTGAAGGCGCTTCTGCTCGGCGGCGCGCGCAGCGTCGTCCATGATCTCGCGCTCGCCCTGCGCATTGACCTTGGCAATGCGGATGCCGCTGTCGACCGTGGCTTTGCCCTGGCGCGCGAGCGCGCAGTTGTCGGCCTTGGCCTTCGCAACCTTGGCTTCTTCCGCAGCCCGCTTGGCTTTTTCCTCGGCCTCGGCCTTCTTCGTCTTTTCCTCGAGTTCCTTGTCGACGCCGGTGGGCTTCGGCGTGCCCGCCGTCTTGGCAGGTGCACCAGCCTCCGCAGTCGCGCCTTCGGCGGGCGATGCATCGACGTTGGGATTCGCGCGCGGCACCGGCGGCGGACCCACGCGGCGCAGGATGTTCTTCTCCGGCACATCGGGCGGTGGCGCCTGATCGCTGAAGACCTTCTTGCCGTTCTTGTCGACCCATTGCCATTGCGCGCTCGCCGACAGCGGCAGCGCAACGACACATCCCAGTACCAGCCAGTGCACGAATTTCATCCCTGAAGTTTAGCCGGGCCTTACTTTTTGCAACATGCGGGGTGGGTGGTTTTGCAACGCTTCGAAAAAGCCCGGCCCGGCAAACAGGTCGGGGGCCTCGTTACAATCCATCTTTTGGAGCTTCACCCATGCGCCTTCTCGGCAAAGCGCTCACCTTCGACGACGTGTTGTTGGTGCCAGCGTTCTCCCAGGTCCTGCCCAAGGACACCTCTCTCGCCACCAAATTCTCCCGCAACATCACGCTGAACCTGCCGCTCGTCTCGGCGGCCATGGACACCGTGACTGAAGCCCGCCTCGCGATCGCCATCGCGCAGGAGGGCGGTATCGGGATCGTGCACAAGAACCTCACCGCGCAACAGCAGGCCGCCGAAGTGGCCCGCGTGAAGCGCTACGAGTCGGGCGTGCTGCGCGACCCCGTGGTGATCACGCCGACGCACTCGGTGCGCCAGGTGATGGCGCTGTCCGACCAGCTCGGCATCTCGGGCTTCCCGGTGGTCGACGCCGGCAAGGTGGTCGGCATTGTCACGGGACGCGACCTGCGCTTCGAGAACCGCTACGACGTGCCCGTCAGCGAAATCATGACGCAGCGCGACCGGCTCATCACCGTGCCCGACGGCACCACGCTGGCCGAGGCCAAGGCGCTGCTGAACAAGCACAAGCTCGAACGCCTGCTGGTCATCAACGGCGACTGGGAGCTCAAGGGCCTGATCACCGTCAAGGACATCACCAAGCAGACCAGCTTCCCCAACGCCGCACGCGACGCCAACGGTCGCCTGCGCGTGGGCGCGGCGGTCGGTGTGGGTGACGGCACCGAAGAGCGCGTCGAAGCCCTCGTGAAGGCCGGCGTCGACGCCATCGTGGTCGACACCGCGCATGGCCACAGCGCCGGCGTGATCGAGCGCGTGCGATGGGTCAAGAAGAACTATCCGCAGGTCGACGTCATCGGCGGCAACATCGCCACCGGCGATGCCGCGCGCGCACTGGCCGACGCCGGCGCCGACGCGGTCAAGGTCGGCATCGGCCCTGGCTCCATCTGCACCACCCGCATCGTGGCCGGCGTGGGCGTGCCGCAGATCATGGCGGTCGACAGCGTCGCCACCGCACTGCAAGGCACGGGCATTCCGCTGATCTCCGATGGCGGTGTGCGCTACTCGGGCGACATCGCCAAGGCCATCGCGGCCGGCGCCAGCACCGTGATGATGGGCAGCATGTTCGCCGGTACCGAAGAGGCGCCGGGCGAAATCGTGCTGTACCAGGGCCGCAGCTACAAGAGCTACCGCGGCATGGGCTCCATCGGCGCGATGCAGCAGGGCAGTGCCGATCGGTACTTCCAGGAGTCGACCACCGGCAACCCGAACACCGACAAGCTGGTGCCCGAGGGCATCGAAGGCCGCGTGCCCTATAAGGGCTCGATCGTCTCCATCGTCTACCAGATGGCCGGCGGCGTGCGTGCCAGCATGGGCTATTGCGGCTGCGCCACCATCGCGGACATGCAGAACAAGGCCGAGTTCGTCGAGATCACCACGGCCGGCATTCGCGAGAGCCACGTCCATGACGTGCAGATCACGAAGGAAGCGCCGAACTACCGCGCTGAATAAGCTCATTCTGGCCAGACCTTGAAAATCGGGCCAGACTGAGTTTAGAATTTGGGCCAGATTCAGATTTTCTGGCCCAAATGCAATCCATCGGCATCGCTGAAGCCAAGAACAACTTCTCGGCCCTGATCGACTCGGTCGAAAAGGGCGAGGAGGTTCGCATCACCCGCCACGGCAAGGAAGTCGTGCGCATGCTGCCGGTGCGCCGCAAGCCGGTCATCACCGACGAGCAGATCGAGCGCGAACTCGGGCAGATCGATGCGCTGCACGCCGCCATCCAGCCGGGTCTGCCACTGCGCGTATTGCTCGACGAAGGGCGCCAATCGTGACAGCCTTCGTCATGGACGCCTCGGTGACCTCCGCCTGGCTGCTGCCCGACATGGCCAGCGAACACACCCGCAAGCTCTACGCCGCCATCCGCCGCGACGAGGTCGAGCCGCAGGCACCGAATGCCTGGCAATGGGAGTGCGCCAACATCCTCGCCAACGGCGTGCGCAGCGGCCGCATTCCGACGTCGGCAGTCGAAGGGCTGTGGAGCGTGCTCGACGCCATCCGTCACCGCGTCGAACTGCACGAGCTCGCGCCCGCACAGCACAAGGCCGTGCTCGCCGTGGCCATCGACGTTGGCGTGTCGCTCTACGACGCCGGCTACCTCTGGCTCGCCAAGTCGCTCAATCTCCCGCTCGCCACCTTCGACGAGCACCTCATCCAGGCAGCGCCCCAGGCGGGCGTGAAGCTGTTCGACATTTCAACGCTCTGAGTCCCAACGCCCATGCAACACGACAAGATCCTCATCCTCGACTTCGGCTCGCAAGTCACGCAACTGATTGCACGCCGCGTGCGCGAAGCCCATGTGCTCAGCGAGGTGCATCCCTGCGACGTCACCGACGAATGGGTGCGCGAATACGCGGCCGACGGCCATCTCAAGGGCGTGATCCTGTCGGGCAGCCATGCCAGCGTGTACGAAGAAACCACCGACAAGTGCCCGCAAGCTGTATTCGACCTCGGCGTGCCCGTGTTCGGCATCTGCTACGGCATGCAGACCATGGCGCATCAGCTCGGCGGCAAGGTCGAAGGCGGCCACAAGCGCGAGTTCGGCTTTGCGGCCGTGCGCGCCCATGGCCACACCGCGCTGCTGAAAGACATCTCGGACTTCACCACGCCCGAAGGCCACGGCATGCTCAACGTGTGGATGAGCCATGGCGACAAGGTCACCGAACTGCCTCCGGGCTTCAAGCTCATGGCCAGCACCGACAGCTGCCCCATCGCCGGCATGGCCGACGAGGCGCGCCGCTACTACGCGCTGCAGTTCCACCCCGAAGTGACGCACACGGTGCAGGGCAAGGCGATCATCGAGCGCTTCGTGCTCGGCATCTGCGAAGCCAAGCCCGACTGGGTCATGCGTGATCACATCGCTGAAGCGGTCGAGAAGATCCGCGAGCAGGTGGGCGATGAAGAAGTCATCCTTGGCCTCTCAGGCGGCGTCGATTCGAGCGTGGCCGCTGCGCTGATCCACCGTGCCATCGGCGACCAGCTCACCTGCGTGTTCGTCGACCACGGCCTTCTGCGCCTGAACGAGGGCGACATGGTCATGGAGATGTTCGAAGGCAAGCTGCATGCGAAGGTGATTCGCGTGGATGCCAGCGACCTGTTCCTCGGCAAGCTCGCCGGCGTGAGCGACCCCGAAGCCAAGCGCAAGATCATCGGCGGCGAGTTCGTCACCGTGTTCAAACAGGAAGCCGCCAAGCTCAAGGCCGGCGATGGCGGCCACAAAGGCGCGACCTTCCTCGCGCAGGGCACCATCTACCCCGACGTCATCGAGTCGGGCGGCGCCAAGAGCAAGAAGGCCGTCACCATCAAGAGCCATCACAACGTGGGCGGCCTGCCCGAGCAGTTGGGCCTGAAGCTGCTCGAACCGCTGCGCGACCTGTTCAAGGACGAAGTGCGCGAACTCGGCGTGGCGCTCGGCCTGCCGCCCGAGATGGTGTATCGCCATCCGTTCCCCGGCCCGGGCTTGGGCGTGCGCATCCTCGGTGAAGTGAAGAAGGAATACGCCGACCTGCTGCGCCGCGCCGACGCGATCTTCATCGAGGAACTGCGAAACTTCACCGACGCCGAAACGGGCAAGACCTGGTACGACCTCACGAGCCAGGCTTTTACCGTGTTCCTGCCAGTGAAGAGCGTGGGCGTGATGGGCGACGGCCGCACCTATGACTACGTGGTGGCGCTTCGCGCCGTGCAGACCAGTGACTTCATGACCGCCGACTGGGCAGAGCTGCCCTACGCGCTGCTCAAGAAGGTGTCGGGGCGGATCATCAACGAGGTGCGTGGCATCAACCGCGTGACGTACGACGTGTCGAGCAAGCCGCCTGCGACGATCGAGTGGGAATGATCCGCAGGGCTTCCGACGCTATCGCGGACTATCGAAAAATCGACGTAACTTGTTGATTTTAAATAAATTTCAGTTCAGAGACTATCGGCATCATTTGCTGACAGACGGAACGAATTGACGGTAGATCCGACGGTAGAAAAATGGCGCTCGGATGGTCTAAAATTTCTACCGTCAACCAAATGGAGGCCTTGACGGTAAAAATCCTGGCAAAAGCTAGGATTCATGCGGGTTTTCAGAGGGTTGGTGGTCTGAAACGCGGGTGACGGTAAAAGCGTTCCCGCCCAGGAGAACGCCATGCTCACCGATACCGCGCTCAAGAACCTCAAGTCGAAGGACGCCCTGTACAAGGTGGCGGACCGGGACGGCATGTACGTGACCGTTTCACCCGCCGGCACCATCACCTTCCGCTACGACTACCGCCTTAACGGGCGTCGTGAGACGCTCACCATCGGCCGTTACGGGCCGATTGGCCTGTCCCTGGCCAAGGCAAGGGAGCGCTGCATGGAGGCACGCCGGGCCGTGGAGGAGGGGCAGTCGCCCTCGCAGGAGAAGCAGCGCCAGAAGCGCCGCATCGCCCAGGCCAAGACCTTTGGCGAGTTCACCACCCGGTGGTCTGCGGGTGCGCGCATGGCAGACAGCACCCGTTCGATGCGCAAAAGCATCCTCGATCGCGACATCCTGCCCATCTTCGAGAACCGGTTGCTGATGGAGATCACGGCTGATGACTTGCGAGAGCTGTGCAACAAAGTCAAGGCGCGCGGAGCGCCGGCCACGGCCGTCCACGTCCGCGATATCGTGAAGCAGGTCTATGCTTTCGCCATCCTGCACGGGGAGAAGGTGCCCAATCCGGCCGACGACGTGGGGCCTTCTTCCATCGCCACCTTCGTGCCCAAGGACCGTGCACTGACGCCCGCCGAGATCCGCATCATGCTTTCGCAGATGGAATACGTGGCGTCCTATCCGACGATCAAGCTCGGCCTGCGTTTGATCCTGCTGACCTTGGTACGCAAGGGCGAGCTGATTCACGCGACGTGGGACGAAGTGGACTTCGAGAACGCTGTTTGGAGCATCCCGAAGGACCGGATGAAGGCGGGCAAGGCACACAACATCTACCTGTCGCAGCAGGCGCTCGATATCATGGTGGCGCTTCGCACCTGCGCCGGAGGATCGCGCTACCTCATCCCGTCGCGCTACGACGGCGACAAGTGCATGTCCAACGCCACACTCAATCGTGTAACGCAGCTGATCGTCCAACGGGCGAAGGCGAGTAAATTGCCGCTGGACCCGTTCACAGTGCACGACCTGCGGCGCACGGGCTCAACCATCCTCAATGAGCTGGGTTTCAACAGCGACTGGATCGAAAAGTGCCTTGCTCACGAGGATGGCCGTTCCTCACGCGGCATCTACAACAAGGCCGAGTTCGCGGAGCAGCGGCGGCACATGCTGCAGGAGTGGGCTGACATGATCGACGCCTGGGCTGCCGGAAAGCCGCATACGCCGACGTTGCTGCCCCCGTCGATGCGGGTCCTCACGACGCAGGCGATCTGACCGGGCGAGTTTTCCGCAGATGAACGTCAGGGGAGGGCGCGCGCTGGATCCGCGCGTTTTCCGACGCAATGCGCCGGGCGGCAAGCCAGGCCTCGACCTCCGCGAGATCCCAGACAACGCAACGCGCCGTCAGGTTAAATCGTTTCGGAAATTCTCCGCGGCGCTCCATCTCATAGATCGTCGTGTCGGCCAGCGGCACCATCTGACGGAGCTCACTTCGGCGCAGCGTGCGGCGAGACATCGTTGAGACAGCAAAGGGCACAGGGTCTGGTCTTGCGACCTGCTTATCGCTTGAGTTTCGAGTCGTTGAGTTGTGAGGTTCCATGATTGGCTCCGACGGGATCGCTACCTCAGGGCTGACAGGGCGGCGCGGGACACGATGCCGATATGTTGTTCGTGCCGCTATCTATCGGGAACCTATTCAGTCGTATCCGAGCGTAGCTGTTCTCGTCGCCGCTGGTTGCCTGCTTCAGTCAGGCTGAACTCTTGCTGCCGCTCTGCGCGACAGCTGGCCGCCAATGAGGCCGAGCTGCTTGCCTGGGGCCGACCGTTGAGGCTGCCCCCGCGCGATCAATGTCCAGAAGCCCCCAGCGATTGATCGACGAATTCGACATAGGTTCTCAGGGGACACAGTTTCTCGATGCCGAAGGCCACCAGGCGTTTGCCAAGTGCGCTGAGAGGCATTTCCTGCGGGACGACGCGAAAATGCACGTCTTCCCGAGGAAGCCAGCACAGCGATTGGCTCCAGTCGGCGAACTGCCGCAATGAGGAAGCGTGCTGCATGCCCTGCGCGAAAACGCGCTCGGTCATGATGGGGAGCCTCGCGTTGTTGCTGAGCGTGCCGCCAAAGGTCTTGATAACGACAACCCCTTCGATGCGCCAGTCACCTGAGTCGGAGGCATCAAGGCCAAGGGCGTTCATGGCCTGACCTATTCGTGGCTGCAGCCAATGCATCTTGCGGGCGAGCTGCCCCACCTTTTCCCGGCAAGCCTTCTTTCGATTCTGTACCTCGCGCGGATCGCCAGGCTGGAGCATCCATCTCAGTTCGCCGACCAGGATCGTCCGGCAGGTTGGGTCAGCGACGAGCAGATCGATCTCCTCGAAGCCCCCGTCTGCCCGGATGGTCAGGTTGCCCTTTGCGAGCGGCCATCGGGGTTGTATCGCCTTCAGCAGATCTCGAACCATGTCCGCCTCGAACAGTTTGCTCATGCTGTCGAACCTGTTGCTGTCGATGCGAGCCTGGAGGCCGAGCAGGTTTCTTTCATAGTTCGACGACAGAAAGAGCAGGCAGGGAACTGCCAGCAGGCCGTTTCCCAGCGCAACGATCGGCTGCAGCGCAGGGTCTGGGGTTTTCATGGCGTGCCCGTAGCTCAGGTACTGAACGAAGCTGCGGATCGCTGCTTCACCGAGAGAGCACATTTCGTCAAGATCGGTGAGCAGGCCGGACATCGTGGTGATGTGCAGCAGACTGGCTTCGCCGCCGCCGCGCAGACCATGGTGGACGGCGCCGAAATGGACCGCGATCCAGTGGTACATGCACCGTACGCACATCGCGTTGATGAGGAGCAACGTCTCGTGGCGTCCACCCCACGGGAAGCGCCAGCCTTCGGGCACCATGGACGGTGGCTGCATCATCTCCTGGGCGAGTGCGACGGCCAGATCAGTCTCGTAGCCGTAGACCACCTTCCGACCGGAAATTCGCGTCGAGCGAGCAATTGCCTCGACTATGCGTGGCCGGAATTCCTCCCTGCGCGCCCACGCGTAGAGGTTGGCGGAATGGTCGATCACATCCAGGGGCATGTGCCCAAGGAGTTCGAGGGCCGCATATCGTTTGTCGTGGTGGATGTCATCGAACTCGATATCGATGGCTTGATCACCGTCGGTGAACATCACGGTCCCGGCATGTGCGGCCGAGCAAAGCTGATTGGCCGCCTTGAAGTCCACCCCGGCCTGAAGCAGTTCCGCGGTCTTGATGTACAGCTTGGGAATGACGCGAACGGGAATCGCTGCGCTCGATGTGTCCGTGCATTCCTGGCGGATTCGATCGAGGGCGAAGCGGGCAGAGTACTTCTGGCTGTCCACCTGGAACTCGACGATCGGCGCATCTTCGTCCTCCGTGAGCGTGAAGAGTCCGCGGAAGGAATCCTCGAGCACCGTCAGCAGGTACCACGTCGCAATGGTTCGATTCGGGTGTGCAATTGCCACCCCGTGGTAGTTCGCGTCAAGGTCTCTTTCTACTGCCTCGTGCAACTGAGTCGAACGGTTTTCGGTTCTTTTGGGGCGCTCCTGGCCTGACATTGCGAAATCCCTAGCCACTGATGGCTCTAATGGTTGTTGAAGCAGCGGGAATGTCGCTGAAGATGATCCCTCGACTTCCTCCTCTGCTGCCCACTCTATCGTCATGGATGCGCATCTGGGAGGCGGCAGGCGTCCTTTGATGAAAGAGCGTGAAAGTCAGGATCACGGAACGCGAGGATCTGAATTGCGCGTCCCGGTGTTCCACCGTCGGGCTCTGCGGGCTCCGCCCCGAGCCGCTCATGCGTCTCGGCCATCCGGCTTGGATCCCTTACGCCTTCGGCCGCCGCTGGCGCTGCCGGCCTGCGCGCTGCGCTTGCCAATGCAATGCGGGCGGGCGGTGTGCGTGGGGCTGGTTTGCTGTTCCCTTCATCCTCGCACGCCGTTCTCGCGATCAAGGTCTGCGCGTGCTGCGCACGCTTGCGTCCTCGCGGCCGTCTTCGAACCTGTGACAGCTGCGCTGCGGCGTGACGGTCTCCGGTCTCGGGCAATCCCGCCCGATCACTGGAGTTCGCCATGTCGCACGATCTGTTCTCTTCCCTCGATTCCTTCGCTTCTTCCGTTTCGTCTTCGCTGCTGGTTCGCGATGTTGCGGGCGAGTACCGGCCGGCCAAGGCCGATGAGGTGCTGGCTGCCGCACAGCGGGTGCTGGTGGCCCGGGTACGGGGCACCGACGTGCTGACGTCGCCAGCGGTCGTCAGGGACTTCCTGCGGACGAGGCTCGGAGCGCTTCCACACGAGATTTTTGCGGTGGTCCACCTCAATGCCGAACATGCCGTGCTGGACTATGTGGAGATGTTCCGGGGCACGGTGACGCAGACCTCGGTCTATCCACGCGAGCTGGTCAAGGATGCGATCCGGCTGGGGTCCGTGGCGGTCCTGCTCGTGCACAACCATCCGACGCTTCGAGTCGATCCGTCGCGCGCCGACGAGGCGCTGACCTCCACGATCAAGAACGTCATGGGTTTGATCGATGTGCGGGTGCTGGACCATCTGATCGTGGGCGGCAGCGAGATCCTGAGCATGGCGGAAAAGGGGCTCATGTAGGCAGCGAGGGCTTCGGCCCTCTTCGTTTCTTCTTGATCGTGCGCGCTGCGCGCGTGTCCTGACTCCAGGGGTCGACCTGCGGCCCACCCCGCCGCGCTGCACTTGGCGCCCCGGGAGGCTGCCGAACAGGCTTGCCTGATCGGCCTGTGCATCGTGCTGATGGCGCGCTGCGCGCTCTGGTTTCCTCTAGCAAGGCGTGCCTTCGGCACGCAGGGGCGCTCGCCGCGCGGCGGTGGTTTCAGCGCACGCCCTGGCCCTTCGATCGCTGTTCGTCTTTCCCCAAGTCCATCGCTTTCTCCCGCGACCGTAGCCCGCGGTGCCTGGCCGTCAAGGCGCGCAGGGCCGTGTCCTCGCCTGCGGCTGCGGGCCGCACCAACCCTGCGCTTCCTCCTTGACGGCCCGTCCCTCGCGGGCCCGGTTCTTCGCGGGCGATGAACTCAGGAAAGACGGCGGCACACAGGGCCCGGCCCAGGTCTCTGCGCCGAACCCACCAAAGCCACAACGGGCTCCGAATCTTGGAATCCGGTCAGCTTGAAACCACAGGAGGCAAGCGTATGCAGACACCGAAACCATGAACCGACGCCGGAGATTTTGTTTTCTTCCTTCTTCGTCTTGAACGTCCCCGAGCGGGACAGGAGGTTTGACCATGAATACCGTTTCCCATCCAGAAATCCATGCCCTGCACGCAGTCGCTGCTTCTGCGGCTGTCGCCGCAGCTTCCAGTACTGCCTGTGCCACAGTCGAAGCCATCACCGTTCCGGTGGTCGCGCCGTATGAACTGCATCTGATCGCGCTGTCCAGGCTGCGGCCCTCGAACCGCAATGTGCGCAAGAGCGGCGGCACCGCGATTCCCGAATTGGCGGCGTCCATCGTCCGCGTGGGCCTGCTGCAGAACCTCACCGTGATCGCATCGCCCGATGGCGAGCATGTCGAGGTGGTCGCAGGCAAGCGACGGCTCTCGGCTTTGAAGCTGCTGGCCAAGCGCCGCAAGCTCGGCAAGGATCATCCCGTGCCTTGCCTGCTGGTACCCGATGCATCGGCGCGCACCGTCAGCCTGACCGAGAACGTCCACCGGGAATCCATGTCCCCGGTGGATGAACTGTTCGCCTGGAAGGCCCTTGCTGCCGAAGGCCGTTCGCTGGAAGACATTGCGGCGGACTTCGGGGTCACGCCGCTCGTGGTCCGGCGCCGTCTGAGACTCGCCAACGTCTCGCCCCGGCTGCTTGCCGACTATCAGGCCGATGCGGTTTCGCTGGAGCAGTTGATGGCGCTGGCCATCACCGACGACCATGCGGCGCAGGAGGCCGCGTTCTACGACGTCCCGCAATGGCAGCGCAGCCCGGAATCGCTGCGCGATCACCTGACGAGCGAAGAGATCGACGCCAGCCGCGATGCGGTGGCGCGTTTCGTCGGGGTGGAGGCCTACGAGGCAGCGGGCGGGGGTGTCCGGCGCGATCTGTTCTCGGACGAGCAGAACGGGGTATTCCTGACTGATGCCCGGTTGCTGGATGCGCTGGCGCGGGACAAGCTGGCGGCTGTCGCCGAATCCGTGCACGTCGAGGGCTGGGGCTGGGTGGAGGTCGCACCACGTGCCACGGCGGCGGAACTGCACGGCTTCCAGCGGGCGCGCCGCACGCGCCGGGAACCCGGCAAGGCGGAGGCCAAGCGCATTGCCAAGCTGGAAGCCGAGCAGAACAAGCTTCAGGACAAGCTCGATGACGAGGATGCCGACCTGTCCGACGATGGCGTGCAGGCCCTGCAGGAAGAACTCAACCGGCTGGGCAACGAACTCGAAGCCATCGAGCAGACCTTGATGGCCTACGCTCCCGGTGTCATGCCGGTAGCCGGGGCCGTGGTGTCGGTCGATCACATGGGCGGCGTCGTGGTGCATCGCGGCTTGCTGCGCGAGGAACAGGCCAAGGCGCTGCGTGCGCAGGAGCGGCAGGAGGCGGGGAACGTCACCAGCGGCGGCAGTGGCGACATCGATGGGGAAGCAGAGAATGCCGAAACGGCGAAGCAGGGTATCTCGGAGAAGCTGGCGAAGCGGCTGAGCGCGCACCGCACGGCCGCATTGCAGGCGGAAGTGGCCCGGCATCCCCAGGTGGCGCTGGTGGCTGTGGTGCATCAACTGGCACACCGGGTCATCCTCGACGGGTATGGCGGCACGCCCGTCAACATCACGGCTTTTCCGCAGGATCGCCTGACGCAGTACGCGCCGGACGTGGACGAGGCTCCGGCGGCGGCGGGCATGCGCGAGGTGCGGGAGGCCTGGGCGGCACGCCTGCCCAGTGACCCGGAGGCCCTGTTCACTGAACTGCTGGCAATGCCGCAGAGCGAACTGCTGGCGCTGCTGGCGGTGTGCGTGGGCTTCACCATCTCGGCCATCGCATCGCAGGAGAGCGAGGTTCCCGCTGCCCAGCTGGCGCAGGCCGTGAACCTCGACATGCACGACTGGTGGACGCCCAGTGCTGCGGGCTACTTCGACCATGTATCCAAGGCCAAGGCGCTGGATGCGGTGCAGGTGTTCGCACCGGGAGAAGTGAACCGGCTCGCCAAGCTCAAGAAGGCGCAGATCGCCAGCGAGGCCGAGCGGCTGGCGGCGGGATCGGGTTGGCTGCCGGTGATGTTCAGGAAGCCGGAGCCTGCCGTCGAGGTACCGGCAGCACAGGACGCGGGGGCTGATGCCGAAGCGAATGCTTCGGAGGTTGACGACCTCGAAGAAGTGCACGTCACGGCGTGAGCATCCGCCCCGGCTTCGGCCGGGGTTTTTCTCTATCTCACGCTGCGGCCGATTGCATCGGCGAGACGCGCGCGGCAGGTGTGCCGCGCGCGTTGGAACTTCTGGATTCCAGCGGGCGCTGCCCGCGACTTCTGACATGGCGCCCCGCCTGTGGGCGGTGCGCGGTCGTTCGTCCGGTGTTGCCGCGCTCAATTGCGCGTTGGCTTGCCGTCCTCGATCCTGGCGGGAGGGGATCACCGTGAACGACGGCGGTTCACCGACAGGCCGGATGCATGCTGACTTTCGAGCTGCTATCTCCCCCTGTCCTGTCGCGTCAGTGCGGCGCTGCGTTTTGCCTGTCTCGTGGTCAGCCGGCTAGGCATTCGGCGGAGCCGAATCCATGCCGGAGCGCTGTCATGTGGTGGGCGTTCCTGGGCCATGCGACCCGTCCTTTGCGAGGACAGGTCCGCTCCCTCGGCCTTGTATTTGCCGTGAATCCTGGCGCGGGCACGGCGCACGCTCTCTGCGTTCGGTGCGCCTCGGGCTTGTTCGCCGCAACCGGCCTGCCCAGAAAATTTCCCCTCCGCTGCGCGGATTCCTCGCGAGGCAAGTTTCCTGGGCCTGCCGGTCCTTCGCGCTGCTGCGGCCCCTGCGCTTCGCTGTGGGGTGCGGCGCGCCCGGCACCGCGCCGTCCGGTTCACGCCAAGGCCGCGATGGGCGCGGAACCAGGTTCAAACTCGAAGGACTTTTCAATCATGGCTCACATCGGCACTTTCACCGCACAGAACGACAGCTTCACCGGCACGGTTCGCACCCTCACGTTGAACGTGAAAGTCAAGATCGTGCCCAGCGACAAGGGCAGCGAGAACGCACCGGACTACCGCATCGTCGCGGCGGGTGGATTCGATATCGGCGCAGGCTGGAAAAAGGTCAGCCGCGCCGAGCGTCCGTACCTCTCGGTGACGCTGGACGATCCGTCGTTCCCGGCGACGATCTACGCCCGCCTGGTCGAAGGCGAGGACGGCGTGCACAACCTGATCTGGTCGCGCAGCAAGGGCGACTGATCGCCGCCCCGGCGCCCCGCTTCGGCGGGGCGCTTTGCCGTGTTCGGCACCGACCTCTTTGCGGTCTCGATGGGTGGTTGGCCTTGTGGGCCGTGTCATGTGCGTCTGCCGGACTTCGCGCATTCGTCGCAAAGCCGATTCTGTTCCTTCGTGCTTTTACGGATCGTCGTAGAGAAGTGCAGGAAGGTTTTGTTCTTCGTCGAGTTTGATGGGAAGCGGCTTGGAGGTTTGGCGATTCCGTGCGTCTCCGGCGATGCCGGACCGCGCTCTTGTGCTGCGCATCGAGCCGCCGGGCGTCTCGACCCATCCGGGCGCTGATCGCTGACGCCTTCGCGCCTGCGGCGCTGCGCGCTTCGCTTGCGGATAACCGAAGCAGGAAAGGGGAGGGTGTGGGGCTGGCTTGCTGGTGAGCCCATCGTGCCACGGCGGTCTGGCCGTCAAGGTCTGCGCGCACTGCGTGCGCTGGCGGCCGGGGCGGCCGTCTTCGAACCTTGACTGCTGCGCTGCGCCGTGCCCCGAAGGGGCTCGGGCAATCCCGCCCGGCTTCCTTTTGGAGATTCATCATGAAACTCGCTTCCCGTTTCGCCCATCATTCCCCGTCGCTGCGCAGCAGCTCGCCTCTGACCGACGACCAGATCCGCGCGGTCGCGCCTTCGATCTTCGCTGTCGACAAACACGCGAGCCGGTCCGACCGCTACACGTACATCCCGACCGGCGAGGTGCTGACCGCGCTGCGCAAGGAGGGCTTCGAGCCGTTCATGGTCTGCCAGACGCGGGTTCGGCAGGACGACCGGCGCGATTTCACCAAGCACATGGTGCGCATGCGCCATGCGACCCAGGTGAACGATGCCGAGGCCAACGAGATCGTGCTGCTGAACTCGCATGACGGGACGAGCAGCTATCAATTGATTTCAGGTCTGTACCGATACGTCTGCAGCAATGGCCTGGTGTTCGGCGATACGTTCTCGGATGTCCGCGTCCATCACAAGGGCCAGATCGTGGACCGTGTCATCGAAGGTGCCTACGAGGTACTCGATGGTTTCGATCTGGTGCGCGAACGCCGGGATGGCATGCGGGCCATCACCCTGGATGCGGCTGAGCAGGCGATCTTTGCGCGGGCCGCACTGGCGCTGAAGTACGAGCCCAATCCGGTGAAGCCGGCGCCGATCACGGAGGCTCAGGTGCTGGAACCCCGGCGCCCGGACGACATGCGTTCTGATCTGTGGTCCACGTTTAACCGGACCCAAGAATCACTGGTCAACGGTGGGCTATCTGGCCGCGGTGCCACGGGTCGCCGGATGCGCACCCGGCCCGTGCAGGGCATCGACCAGAACGTGAAGCTCAACCGGGCGCTGTGGATGCTGGCCGAGGAGATGCGGCGGCTCAAGGGCTGATGCCCACGGCGGGGCGAGGCCCCGCTGCTGGCGCTATCGCCTTTGGCGCGATGGCGCCAGTTTTCCTGTGTCGCGCGGTACGTTGGGGGAAGGGGCTGGCTTGCTGTGACCTCCATCGTCGCACGGTGTTCTTGCCGTCAAGGTCGGCGCGCACGGCGTGCGCTGGCGGCCTGCGGCCGTCGTTGAACCTGGACGGCTGCACTGCGCCGTGCCTCCTGCGGTCTCGGGCAATTTCGCCCGGATTCCGTTCAAGGAGAACATCATGACCAGGCTCATCACCGACGAACAACGTGCGCAACTGCTGGCCAACGGCCGGCAGTCCATCGAGAACCCGGACTTCGATCCGCATCCGGTGGTCAAGCTCTTCACGCCAGACGCAGGGGCGACCTGGCTGCTGTGCGGGGTCGATCCCGATGATGACGACCGCTTGCACGGCCTGTGTGACCTGGGGCTGGGCTTTCCGGAGTTGGGCTGGGTGAGCTTGGCTGAGCTGGAGGCGCTGCGCGGACCGCTGCGTCTGGTCGTGGAGCGGGATCTGTACTTCAAGGCCGACAAGTCCATCGGCGCCTATGCGCGCGAAGCCCGGATGGCCGGACGCATCGTCGCGTAGCTGCACCTGTTGCTTTCGGCGCCGAATCGCCTCTGGTGCCGTTCAGACGCTGGAAGATGCGAGGACTTGGCCCAATCCCGTGACAGGGTGGCCGGTCCCGGCGGTTTTACTGATCGTCGGAAGCCCCTGTTCTGCCGAGGCTGAAATCGCCCAGTTCATGGAGCTTCTCTCGTGCGCTCACGACGAACGTTGCTACGGCCTCGGACGAGACATCTTGTGCTGTGATGGCGAGCGCAGCGATCACCGTTTGAGCGACGATGGTAGCGACAGAGCCGATACGCTCGAAGTCGGGTTCGTTCCTGAATGCTGTCGCTTCGCCGTTGTGATGGACGATGTGGTTCTCCATGTCCTGAACCGTCGAATGCACCGAATCGCTCAGGCTCGAGTACAGCACCACGTATAGATCGTGCAGTCCCGCTGTCCTGGCGAGTTGCTCGACATTCCTGGATGCCACATCGAGCTCTTTCATGGCCGCCCGGCTTTCAGCAATCACTTCGCGTGCGCGCACTTCGGACAGTGAACCTTTCAGGGTCTCCGAGGTAGATCCGAGGACCCTGTTGATGCGCTTGATGCGCGAGTCGTGATAGCCCGCAGCAAGGCTTTTGGCCGCATCGTTGTCCTTGGTAATTGCGCCCAGGGCAAACATGGCCTCCAGTGCGACCCGAGCCAGCGCCTCGCCTTGCTGAGCCATGCCCAGGTGCAGCAGGATGACCGCGCCCTGCGCGGTGCTCACAACCTTGGCGTACAGACACATGCGCATCTCGGCGACTGTGTCCCCGGGCTGGCTGGCCAGGTCGAACTGATGACGCCAGGCAAATGCGCACAGTTCCTCGACCCACCGCATCAATGGGCCGGCAGCGTCCTTGGCATTCGCATTGATCGCGGGCCAAGATCCGCGATCCAAAAATCCGTTGTCTTCGAATGACATGTTCTTCCTTTGTGTTTCGCAACGATCCGGAGCAGTTTTCCGCCGCCGCGGCGATGGTTCGCCCGAGGCAGAAGTTTCAGGTTGGATCTTGTCCGGCCTTCCGTGACAAAACGGATCTTCGCGATGAAGCCAGGCAAGTCGCTCATCCCCATTCGCGGCGGCACCATTCACCGGCACACCATGCGCTGGGACACCTTGGACCCCAACGCATGAACGTCGAGCCAGAGGCGCTAGTCACGGTCCCTGCGATAGGCGCCCGATATCCGTGACATGACTTCGTCGAAATTGAAGTCAGCTTGGAATCTGGACTCGAACCGTCCCTGTTCACCCTCATAGACAAACTCGGCGCAGTAGCAGTCAGGCTCCCCCTCGCCGCAGTCGTCACAAGTCGGATTGCAGTAAGCGATCATCTGATCGGGGGCATCGGCTGGATCATCTGATGCCATGAGAGCATCTTCGTGGGTCCAATCACTCGAAGCCACCTCGCCGCGGGCGAACTCCAATACATCCTCAACGGCGTCGAGATCCCAATCTGCCAGAGCTTGGTATGCCGGGCGCAGCACGACGCGAGCGTAGTCAAACCGGTAGCCATCGAGGATGCACAAGACACGGCCCTTCTCCTCAACTAAGCTCTGAAATGAGACGGGACCGTACTGCTGCTCAAGCTGGCGATACCGCTTTGGATCGAGCCGAATATGCTTGAGTGCGTTATTGATAGCGTCGATGAGTTCGAATTTTCGGTTGCTGAAGCGTGCGCCATTCACGCTGAACGTTTGATCGAACTTCCGAACCAAATCTGTTCTGCTTTCCTTGATCCCATCGGCATTGCGGATCGCCTGGATGTAATCGACTGCATGTGCAACAAACAGGTTGGCACCGAACACTTGGTGCAACTCCACATGCCCGGCGTTGATATTGGCTTTCAGCCGGACCATCGCTGGCTCAAAGATCGCCCGGATGTATCGGCCGTAGTCTTTGCACGCTTGTTCTAGCTCTGGATTGGGGGATGTCATTTTTCGTTGGCATTATCAGTTGCCCCCGATCTTGACGACAAAACAGACACGGATCCGGGGGCGGCTTGGCGGCTTCCGGACGCGATTGAAATCGTCCGCTTCTTGCCGGTATGTGCCAGTGGTTAGCCTCGTTGGTCTTCTTTCGGAAGCCGCGCTTCCGCCTCCAGTACCAGTTCGCCCGCGCTGCGCTGCAGCGCCCGTGCGATCTTGAAAACCAAAGCGAGCGTGGGCATGTGCTCGCCGCGTTCGATCTTGCCCATGTGGGAGCGTTCAATGCCGGCGAGATGGGCGAGGGTTTCCTGGGCGATGCCATCCTCGGTGCGGATCGCGCGCACGGCGGCGCCAAAGGCCTGCGCCGGCGCGGCTTCGAAGGTCGTCGCGCCGGCAGGCCTTCCTCGCTGGATTCCACGCTTGGGTTGCATGGCACCAAGCGTCGTAGGACATGGCTATTAAAACCACGTTAAAGATAACTCAATCCTTTGCGCGCCAACGCGCAGCAGCCTAGAATTCCCCGCGATGAACAGGCGGGTGTGCAGCCTGAACACCGGAGACCTCATGCCCTTCCTCACAGACGAACAGCGCCGCGAGATGCTCGCCAACGGAGCAGCCCGCGCCCGGGGCGAAGACATCGACTTCTACCCAGTGCTCAAGCTCTACACGCCCGATGCCGGTGCATCCTGGGTTCTTACCGCGCTCGATGCAGATGGAGACACGGCCTATGGACTCATCGACGTCGGCACCGGGTTTCCGGAACTGGGGACGGTGAGCCTGTCCATGCTGGCAGGCATCAAGGGGCCGAAAGGCCTGCCTGTGGCGGTCGAACCTCAGTACAAAGCGCGCAAGACCTTGTCGGTCTACGTGGCCGACGCGCAGCGCGACGGGATGGTCACCGACTGATCTGTGCTTTCGCTATGCTGATCGCCGGCATGGCACACGAATTCGACATCATTCACACGCTGGAGGCCCGGAGCAATTTCCAGCTGGAATGGCTCAAGAGCCACTTCCAGCTCAACGGCGACCAAATGCATCGCGCCATTCAGGGCTCCTACCTCGCACTGCGCGCCGGGCTCGATGCGAAGGGCATCGACTACAAGGAACTAAAGAACGCGCTGGTTCCCCTCACGAAGAAGATCGAAACGGCCTTCTTCTTTGACTGGACCAGGTTCAGCACGAACTTCTGGGGCCATGAGGTGATGGACATGCTGCTGCCCAGGCTCGAGCGCACCGGCACCCGGAGCGTTCTGTACGGTGACTGGACGGGAGATGGCTCGTCGTTTGCCGAAGCCTTCGAGGCGAGCTACGGCGAGACCGACATGGGAGTCCGGTTTCCGAACGCCTGGCGCGCGGGCACGGTGGCCTTCTACTACGTGAACAATCTGACGAGCGCGGGCAAACAGGCGTTCGAGCAAACCTTCGCCAATCATCCGGCGTACATCGGTGCGCTGGACTGACCTACACATCGCTCATGAAAGCGATGATCTCCACGATGCTGATCCGTGCCTTCATCCAGCACCGGAGCATCGTGATCGACACCCACGAAGATGGTCTCGGCCCTGACCACAACGAAGGCTATCTGCCTTGGCACTTCAAGAAGTTCGGACTGACGGTCAAAAGCGTCGAGAGCTCGCTGTACCAGATGTTCCTGTCGTACAAGATCGAGCGGCCGGTGCTCGATGATGAGGAAGATGTCGCCATGTCGCTGAATGCACTGACGCCGAACCCCGTGCACATCGATGACTGTGTTCTGGATCTCGATGAACGAAAGCTGGGCTACCTTCGACAGGCGCATGGCTCCGCGCTGACGCATGCGGGTCTCGCCGAGTTCTCGGCCGATGAACTGGCCGAGAGGATCAAGGCGCAGTTTCGCGGAGGCTACATCTACAGCATGGGGCGCTCCAGGGAGGACGACACGTTGAAGTTCAACGTGGTCGTCGAGGACCTCGGCCGTTCGCGCGTGCAATGTGGGCTGAAATACTTTCCATCCGAGAGCCGGGTCTCCGTCATCACGCTGTTCTGAGCGCGGGCCGCGCTCCCCGCGTTTGCAGCGCAGAGCGCGACCCCCCATCGCTCGAAAAGCCACCCGCGCCAGTCCGATCCATGGCAGCGTGTCCGTTCTACTGAACGGAGCACGCGCCATGACGACGCCTTCCGATACCGATGTGTCCGCCGCGCCCTGGAGCGCTGGCGCCGCCTACCTCTACACGCTGGACCTGGACGGTCCCGCGCTGGCCTGGGAGTACCTGCGCCGCCATCCCGGCTACCGCATGGCCTGGCAAGGCGGCCGACTTCGGCGCAACCGCGCAGCGGTACACCGCTGGGGCTTGCGATGTTGCCGATGACCCGCGCCTTGATGCGCGCGAGGCTCATCCGCTGTGGCTCAGCGATACCGGCGGTCTGCTGCATGTGCGTGCCCTGCACGCGCACCATGCACCAGCCCGTTCACCCACCACCGCGGCCTTCGACCTCTGGCGCATCCCTGGCCGCAAGCGCCTGGAGGGCTCCGGCGATGCGGTCTTGACTACGGCGATCGGCACGCGCCATGCGCGCATCCTGCTGGACGCGGGTTTGGAAGATGGATCTGCCTATGTTTGCACCGTCCTGTTGACCCTGCACCTGCGCGGCCAGCTCGGCGAGTTCCAGGACCTGGCCGCGCTGCTCGATGGCGATCCGCTGCCGAGTTCTCCGGCGCGGCCCGTCTCGCGCGCTGGCCTGCTGCACCTGCGCGCCCTGCAGGCGCTCGATGCCATGCAGGCCCATGCCTCGCACCGCGACCTCGCCATTGCGCTCTTCGGCCTGGAAGCGGTGCGCGCGCAATGGCACGCCGACGGCGTGCTGCGGGCGCAGGTGCGCCACCTCGTTTCACGGGCCGAGGGTTTGATGCGGCGTGGCTACCTGGGCTTGGCGGGGGTACGCCAGGCACACGTCAGCGCCCCCGGAGACGAACCCATGCGCTGAATATGTCCCTGCTCACGCGCCGTTGATTTCCCGAGACTGCCTCCATCGGACCGCGAATGGTTTGCGGCCCATCCATCCAGATGGAGGCCTTCATGGCAGTTGGACATTCGATCTATTCGCGCACGGCAGCAGCGACTGCGCCGCAGCCCGCTCCTTCGGCAGCGGCACCTGCCGCAGTCKCAAATCCTGAATTCCTGACTACCGATGAGGCGGCCGCCTTCCTGCGCCTGTCGCCGCGCACGCTGGAGAAGCAGCGCGTTCTCGGTGGCGGGCCGCGCTTTCGCAAGTTCGGCGCACGCGTGGTCTATGCCGCGACGGACCTGCGCGCCTGGGCCGACAGCAACACCTTCGGCATGACCTCCGATCCTGGCTACGTGGTGCGCGACTCTGTCCGCTGAATGGCTCTCTGAACCGGAACGGTCCGCCATGTCCAAGCGCCCCAGCGAACGCGAGCAGCTCCCGCTGTTCCGCGCGCTGCCGGGCGAGGACATGGCCTTGCGCGATGCCCAGGACCTGATGGCCTACCCGTTCTTCAGCCTGGCCAAGTCCCGGCGCACGGTGCCCATCCGCTTCGACGCCGGCGGCATCTCGCTCACCGTCGAAGGTGTGCCCGAGCATGGCATCGCGACCATCTGGGACGCCGACGTGCTGATCTGGGCCGCGAGCCAGATCGTGCAGGCGCGGGATGAAGGCCGGCCCACGTCCCGCCTGATGGCGGCCACGCCCTACGAGATCCTGCGCTTCGCCCAGCGTGGTACGGGCCAGACCGAGTACCTGGCGCTGCGCGCCTCGCTGGACCGGCTGCAGTCCACCACGGTCCTGACCTCTATCCGCCAGGCCGGCAAGCGCATGCACCGCTTCTCGTGGATCAACGAGTGGCAGGAGCACGTGCGCCCTGACGGACGGTCCGATGGCATCGAGCTGATCCTGCCAGACTGGTTCTATTCCGGCGTGATGGACGACGCCCTGGTGCTCACGCTCGATCCCACGTACTTCCGTCTCACCGGAGGCATCGAGCGCTGGCTGTACCGGCTCGTGCGCAAGCACGGCGGGCGGCAGCGCAACGGATGGCGCTTCGACCTGCGGCACCTGTACCTGAAGTCGGGAAGCCTGCAGCGCTACCGCGACTTCGCGCTGCACCTGCGCGGGCTGGTCCTGCGCCAGTCCTTGCCGGGCTACCGGCTCGCCATCGAGTGGTCCGGCCGCACTGAATGGCTGGCCTTCCGCCCCGATGCTGACGCGTCTCTACCGCCCGACTTGTCCACTGGGGATGTTGAAGAACCTGTGGATGGTGTGTGGATGGACTCGGGAGATCGCCGGCGCGGGAGTCGGGAGATCACCGGCGCCGCTATCGGGAGATCACTGGCGCAAAACCTCGCGCAGGCCGCGCCCAGCAACGGTTTGGGTCGTCCTTAACTTTTATACATAACTGGGACTAACTTGATGAATAAAAGAAGAGAGGTCAGCGCCGCTGCTCAAAAAACGGGCATCGCCTCGTCCGACGCGGCAGAAAGCCGCTTTCCAGAAAGGCAATCCGGCCTGGTCGGCAAAGTCATCGCGCTGCTCAACCAGAAAGGCGGCGCGGGCAAGACCACGCTCGCCACGCACTTGGCGGGCGAGCTGGCGATGCAGGGAAGGCGCGTCACGCTGCTCGATGCCGATCCGCAGGGCTCGGCTCTGGACTGGGCACAAAGAAGGCTGCAAAGCGGCCAGGAGCGCCTCTATGGTGTCTTCGGGCTGGCGAGGGATACCCTGCACCGGGAGGTGCCGCAGATCGCGCTGGAGGCGGATTACGTCGTGATCGACGGGCCGCCCAGGGTCGCGGCCCTTGCGCGCTCCGCGCTGCTGGCCGCGGACCTGGTGCTGATCCCGGTGCAGCCGAGTGCCTACGACGTGTGGGCGACGCAGGAGATGGTCGGTCTCATTGCCGAGGCCCGGGTCTTCAGGCCCCAACTGCGCGCGGCCTTCGTGATCAATCGGCGCGTGGTCGGGACCGTGATCGGGCGCGAGGCGCGGCAGGCGCTGGCCGATCAACCGTTCCCCGCCTTGAACGCCGAGGTCTCGCAGCGCATCGTGTTTGCTGACAGCGTGGCCGCTGGACGGCTGGTGAGCGAAGTGGCGCCGCAGTGCGCGGCAGCGCGCGAGATAGCTGCGTTCGCGAAAGCCGTGCGGGAGGTGCTGGGATGACGGCGCCCGCGACATCGAAGACGCAGCACCGCGCGCCCATCGGGCGTAGGCCAGCGGCCGATCCGGCCACGGCCTGGGTGCATCGCGAAGACAGCACCGCCACGTCGGCGAAGGCGGGGGTCTTCACCGCGCGGCTCACCATCGACGTGACGCCCGCGCTGCGCGGGCGCATCAAGGTGATCGCGTTCCAGCGCGGCATCACGGTGGCTGACATGTTGCGCGAACTGCTGGAGCGGGAGTTTGCGGAGGGCAGGGCATGAGCGCGCCGAATATCGCTTCCGCGCAGCCTTGGCCGCAAGCGGCGCTGTCGCCAAGATCCACCCATGTGTCAACCCACATGCGCGTCTCGCTCGCCTTCGTCGAGCACCGTGTGAATGTCTACCTTGGCTTCGGACATCCCGTGCGCGAGATCGTGCTGGACCGCTGGCGGCGCGTCGCGGTGCTCGCACCTGGGATGGTCTGCTGCCGCATCAAGTGGCTTGGCAACGACTACGGCACGGCGCTCTGGCAGCTCATGGTGCTGCAGGCGCCGACGCCGATCGACGAAGCACAGCGCGACATCCAGCGGATTGCCGGCGTCTCGCCTGGCGCGCGCATCTTGCTGCGCGCCGATGGCGAGCCTGGCGTCAAGGCCGTGCTCACCGCCATCGATGCCATCGAACAGATCGGTATCGATCCGTGCGCGGTGGCGGAGACCTACTGGCGCATGGCCGGCAACCGGCTGGCTGCGCGCCAGCCGCTGCCGGCGTATACGGCCGAACGGCATGCGGCGCATCTCGCGTGTGGGGCGCTGCGATGAAGCCGATCATGGCGCCGGCCCTGTGCCGAACCCTGTTGCTGGCCTGCATGGGTCTGGGCCTGGCGGCGCTGTGCGCGCCGGCCGTGGTGCCGATGCCTGTGCGCATCGTCTACAACGCCAGCGACAGCGTGGCGCGTGGCTGGTACCGCGTTTGTCGCATCGACAGCGCAGCTTCGCTGCGCGTCGACAGCATCGTGCTGGCCTGGCTTCCCGCCGGCGTGGCCGAATTCGCGGCGCAGCGCGGCTATCTTCCGACGGGCGTGCCTATCCTCAAACGCATTGGCGCCGTGGCGCCGCAGTTGGTATGTGTTCGGGATCATGTGGTTCGCATCGATGGCGCGGCCGTGGCAACGGCTCGGACACATGACGGCGTGCGCCGCCCGTTGTCGGCTTGGTCGCCATGCCGGCCCCTCGCCGAGGGCGAGTTGTTCCTGCTCAGCGACACGCATCCGGCGTCGTTCGACAGTCGCTACTTCGGGCCCATTGCAGCATCCGCAGTGGTCGGCATCGCGCGGCCGCTGTGGACTTGGGGCGCGCCATGAGCGGGTGTTCGGCACACCGTCCAGACGTGCGCCGCGGTCGTGTCGCGTCTGCGTCCGAACTGTCGCCGGCCCCGCATTCACGCGTGCACCGCGCCTGCACAGGTTCTGCCCCGCTGCTGCATCCAACCGTGCACGGGATGTACCGCCGAACGGTGGGTGAAGCCGTGCTTCGACCGCATTCCGACGTGCAGGGAGCCCCGCGCCAGCGTGCAGCGCCTGCTGCACCGCCGCTGCCCCTGGGGCAGCGTTGCGCACCCCGTGCGCGGCTGGCGGTGGGTCGGAGCCGGGAGCGGATGCGCGAGGTGGAGACGGAGGGCAAGACAAAAGGGGGCGGCACCTGTCCGCCCGCAAAGCCAGTCTGCACGTGGGGGTGGCGCGGCACGGCGCGGCTTCGCCGCCGTGCCGCTTGGGGCGCAAGGCTCGCGCCAAGACAGGGCTGCCCGCGTGCTTTGCACGCCGGGGCACGCCGCAGCTTTACGGGAGGACAGCCATGAGCGACCGCCGCGACGACGATTTCCGCATCCGCCCCTGTGCGCCGAAGAACCGGCGGCAGAGCTTCGTGTCCAAGGTGCTGAAGCAGGCGGGCAAGGCCAGTAGCGGCAAGTCCGCGGTGCGTTGCTTGACGTCAGCGCGTGGCACCGGCCAGCGCCCCGGCTCGCGCCTGGGGCGCGGCCACACGGCAGCGCGCTTCGCGGGGGCGAAGCTGACGCGCATGTCGCGGCGCGTGACCATCAAGACGTTGCTGGTCATTCAGCAACGGGCCAGCTCGCAGTCGCTCGCCAAGCACCTCCGCTACATCGAGCGCGACGGCGTGGGCCGCGACGGCGAGCTAGGCCAAGCCTACGGGCCGCAGACCGATGCCGCCGACCTCGACGCCTTCAAGGAACGCTGCGCCGACGACAGGCACCATTTCCGCTTCATCCTTGCGCCCGAGGACGGCGCGGAGCTGGAAGACCTGCGCACCTACACGCGGCACCTCATGGACCGCATTGGGGCCGACCTGGGCACGGGCCTCGATTGGGTGGCTGTCAACCACTGGAACACCGACAACCCGCACACGCACATCGTCGTGCGCGGGCGCGACGACACGGGCAAAGACCTCATCATCGCGGGCGACTACATCGCCGATGGCTTCCGCCAACGTGCCGCCGAGCTGGCGACCGAATGGTTGGGGCCGCGCACCGAGCTGGAGATCCGGCAGACCTTGCGGCGCGAGGTGGATCAGGAGCGGTGGACGAGCCTCGATCGCACGCTCAAGCGCGAGGTCGGTGACGATGGCCTGGTGCATGTCGAATGGCTCAACGAACCGAGATTGCAACGCCAGCGCCTGCTGCTGATCGGCCGCCTGCAACGCTTGCAGCGCCTGGGCCTGGCCAACGAGACGCAGCCGGGCGCCTGGGCCGTCCATGCCGATGCGGAAAAGACCCTGCACGCCGTGGGCGAGCGCAGCGACATCATCCGCACCATGCAGCGGGCCATGCGCGGCGAGGCGCGAGATCTGGCAGTGTTCCAGCCGGGAGACGACGGGCGCACCATCCTCGGCCGCGTGGCCGAGAAGGGGCTGGCCGACGAGCTGCGCGACCGGGGCTATCTGGTCATCGACGGCGTGGACGGCAAAGCCCACTACGTCGCGCTCAACGCCCGCAACGAACTGGCGAACTACCCGACCGGCGCGGTGGTGGAGGTGAAGGGGGCGGCCGACGTGTGCGCGGCTGACCGCAACATCGCCGCGCTGGCGAGCGATGGCCTGTACCGCACCGACCATCACCTGGCTATCGCGCAGGGGCAGGCCGTACCGGGCCGCGTTCCGCAGGAGGTAGTGGCGGCGCATGTCCGACGCTTGGAAGCCCTGCGCCGAGCGGGCATCGTGGAGCGCGTAGCCGACGGGCTATGGAAGGTGCCTGACGACCTGTTCGAACGCGGTCGCCAGTACGACGCGCAGCGCCAGGGCGGCGTGGCCGTGGAGCTGAAATCGCACCTTCCCATTGAACGGCAGGCGCGCGTGATCGGTGCCACCTGGCTCGACCAGCAACTGATCGGCGGTGGCCGGGGACTGAGTGACTTGGGCTTTGGCGGCGAGGCGAAGCAGGCGATGCAGCAGCGCGCCGAATTCCTCGCCGAACAGGGGCTGGCCGAGCGGCGCGGGCAGCGCGTGATCCTGGCACGCAACCTGCTGACGACGCTGCGCAACCGGGAACTGGCGCAGGCCGCCAAGGACATTGCTTCTGAAACCGGGCTGGAGCATCGCCCTGTAGCTGACGGGCAGCGCGTGGCCGGCGTCTACCGGCGCAGTGTCACGTTCGCCAGCGGGCGCTACGCGATGCTAGACGACGGCATGGGGTTCAGCCTGGTGCCCTGGCGGCCGGTGGTCGAGCAGCGATTGGGGCAGCAGATCGCTGCGACGGTGCGCGGCGCGGGGGTGTCTTGGGAGATTGCCAGATCACTCGGAAACGGTATAGGAGGATCTTGAAAAGATGTGAATAGATCAACTCGCCGGCAGGAATAGTTGGCAAGGAGAATCCAACTTGTCGGCTCACGTCAACCTTTGTGACTGAATACATCGTAGGAAGGGATGAGCTTGAACGTCTCGGGGTCACGCTTCGTCAGGTCGGAGTGGGCTCCCACATCCCCGGTCAAATCATGAATCGTGTGCAAAATGATGTTGCGGTAGTCCACCAGTTCTTTGAGTTCATAGCTCTCGGCTTGGTCGATGACCCCTTCGGATAGCACTGCCTTGACAAATCGACGCGATGCGCTGGTGGGCGGTCGCAGATTGACAGTGCCGCGCTCCTGCGCGACATCCTGCTCGAAAGAAGCCAGCCAGGAAAAACTCTCTGGCGATGCCATCTTTCTTCCGTGGGAACGCGACTACGAAACCATTCAACGTGTGAGACGTGCGCACTCCTTCGCAACACCGCTTGTCCCACGGACTCATGGCTTGGCAGGGTCAACTGTCGGAGTGGCCGATCGGGGCAGTTTCGCTTGGCTTCTTTACAGAGGCTTCTAATTCAAGCACGGCCTTTTTCAGCAATAACTTCAACGTGTCCTGCTTGCTGGCAAAGCGCGCCGAGACGCAGGCGAAGTTCAATGCTGCGAAGATCTTTCCGTGGCCGTCGCGCAGTGCTGCCGCGATGCCTGTGCCGCCGTTGTCGTACTCATCCACAACAACGCAGTACCCTTGATCGCGCGCTATGTCCATCTGCTCATGAATCTTGGCTGGATCCGTTAGTGTGCTCGTCGTAAACGAGCCAATCGGATGCTTTGCAAGTAGCGCATTGCGCTCATCAATCAGACTCTCGGACAGGAGAATGCGTCCCATCGCAGTGCAATAAACCGGCACAGTGCGGCCCACATCGGTTTGGTAGCGTATGGGTTGGGTCGTCAATGTCTGAACGAGCACCTTGACCTGACCGTCCGGAGTCAGTGCGCCTAGAAGCGCTGTCTCCCCCACCTGTTCCGCGAACTTCTGCAGGATCGGATCGGCGGCTGAGAGAAGGCGAACAAGCCTGCTGCTTGCCCACCCGAATCCTTGGGACGCAAAGATTTCATTGAGCGAGTAAAGCCCGCGGCCATCGCGAAGCAGGTACCCGCGCGCGCAGAGGGTCTTCAAGAGCGCAAGGACGGTCGTCTTGGGCATTTCCATCGCCTCAGTTACCGCCGCGAGCGTGGCGTCGCCTTCGATTCCCGCGAAGTACTCGAGAAGATCGAGCACACGTGCCGCAGAGCGGACTATTTCTGTCATCTGAAGAAAACCTCCATGAAAGGGCAAATCCGTAGGCCCTGGGCTCAGATTGTCGTCTTGCATCAAGTGCCGCCAGCCCCATCCAAGACTTACCAGTAATAAGGGTAAACCCCCCGCTTCGATTTCGCTCGTTGGCAATAATATTTGTACGTCGTTCCTATATATGAATGTCGTTCCGAAAATTGGCCGGCAGGCAACGTCAGACGTGTCCATCCAAACTTCTCTCACTGGAGTCCCCATGAGTTCCGCACAGGCTTCCACACTGCATGGCACCGCCGTCGAGCATGTCGCTGGATCCAGCAGACGCCGGCAACTGATAGCTGCCATGATTGGTAACGCCCTCGAGTATTACGACTTCATCATCTATGCCTTTCTGGCAACGACGATTGCCAAGCGGTTTTTTCATGGCGATGACGTGGCCGCGCTTCTTGCGACGTTTGCCACATTCGGCGTTGGATTTCTCGCGCGCCCTGTCGGCGCTGCACTGATTGGGCGCTTGGCCGATCTGCGTGGTCGCAAGATCGCATTGCAGATCACGATCTTTGGAATGGCCATCGGAACTGTCGGCATCGGCCTGTTGCCGGACTACCAAAGCATCGGTGTTGCCGCCCCGATTGCGCTGGTAGCGCTGCGCATCGTTCAGGGCTTGGCCGCAGGAGGTGAATGGGGAAGCGCGACAGCGTTCATCGTAGAGTCCGCCCCGCCGGGTCGCAGGGGTTTCTACGGCGCGCTGGGCCAAGCCTCGATCTCTGCTTCACTGCTTCTTTCCAGCCTCGTCGTGACGGCGTTGAACTTCGCCTACACGCCGGCCGAGGTTGACGCGTGGGCATGGCGAGTTCCTTTTCTGGCTGGCATCGTGCTTTTGCCAGTTGGGATCTACATGCGCCGTAACCTGGTCGAGCCGACGGTCTATCGCGAGGCACAAACCGCAATGAACACGCCACCGACACCCGCGTCGGTCGCGATGAGGCAGATGGGGTTGGCGTTTGGCTTCACCGTGGTGTGGACGGTGAGCTTCTACATCATGCTGTCGTACATGCCGACTTTCCTCGTCAAGCACGCAGGATTGACGCAGTCCCAGGCCCTCACCTCGAACTCCATTGCCTTGCTGTTCATGGTGATTGCGAGCCCAATTTTTGGCTATATCTCCGATCGCATCGGCCGAAAACCGCTGCTCCTGGGCTGCTGTGTCGCCTTGGCCGTGTTGGTCTACCCTCTGTTCTGGGTGGTCCTTCAACACAAGACATTGGTGGTCGCGCTGACTGTCCAAATAACCCTGAACTTGTTCCTCGCCGCGTTCAGTGGTGCGGCGCCCGCTGCGCTTTGCGAACTGTTTCCTACCCGAATCCGTACCGCGTCGCTGTCCATCGGTTACGCGCTGGCCACGGCGCTGTTCGGCGGCTTCGCGCCATATATCGCCACGTGGCTGATCGCGACGACTGGGCAGCCCATCTCCCCGACCTGGTATGTGATCGCCGCCGCTTTGGTGTCTGGCATTGCCATCTCCAGAAACCGCGAAACCGCACATGACAAGCTGAGCTAAGGCATTGATCAATGAATGAAAAGGACATTTTGGTTTGGGGTGCTGGTGCCATTGGCGGCACAGTCGGTGCATGCCTGAGCAAACATGGAAATCGGGTGACCTTCGTCGACGTGATTGACGATCACGTTGCAGCCATCTGCGATTCCGGACACGGCTTGAAGATTTCCGGGCCGAAGGGCGCGTTCGCTGTCGTTGCGCCAGCGTTCACACCTTCTGAACTGGAAGGGAAATGGAATCGCATCTTTCTGGCGGTAAAGGCGCAAGACACAACAACAGCTTGCGAGGCGCTGAAGCCGCATCTCGCCGAAGACGGCTATGTGCTTTCTCTGCAAAACGGCCTTTGCGAGAAAGAAATTTCCCGCATTGTGGGGAAGAGCCGTACCGTCGGAGCGTTCGTCAACTTTGGCGCCGACTGGACCGGGCCTGGAGAAATCCACTTTGCTAACCACGCCGCATTCGTCATCGGAGAACTCGATGGATCGATCACACCTCGGTTACTCCAATTAGAGAGCGAACTGAGGCTTTTCGACCCGAACGTAAGGGTGTCGGCGGACGTTTGGTCCTACTTGTGGGGCAAGCTCGCCTATGGCTCGCTACTGATGGCTCAGGCACTCGGAGAGAAGGGGATCGCAGAGTGCTTGGCCCGCCCCGAACTGCTGGAGGTTTGGCGCAGTGTGGCTGGGGAGGTCGTGGCGGTCGCGGAAGCCGAGGGTGTATTGCTTTCCGGCTTCGACGGTTTCAACCCCAGCGCCTTTAGCAGTCTGGCCACGGCAGAAGAGGCGGCGGCGAGTGTCCAGGCCATGGTCGACTTCAATCGTGCAAACGCCAAAACGCATTCAGGCGTCTGGCGGGACCTAGCGATTCGCAGGCGGCGTACCGAGGTGGGGGTACTTCTCGGAGAAGTGATCGAGGCAGGAGCGCGGCATGAATTGCCGTGTCCTTTCCTGCACAAGCTCGTGGCCATGGTGACGCAGATCGAGAACGGCGAGCGCGTTCAGTCCGATCAAAATCTTGAAGAACTGATTCCCCAATGAACATCCGATTCGACAATCAACTCGTTGCTGTGAGTGGGTGTGTATCGGACATCGGTCGCGCCATCTCAGCCGCCTTTCTTGCCGCAGGAGCGAAGGTTTATGGCTGCGACCTGAAGGCGTCGGTCCAGCTCGCCCGAGAGATTTTCTTCAGCGACGTCGACCTGAGCAATCGAAAAGCAGCAGCGGCCTGGATTCAAACGATCGAGAACCGGGAGGGTAGGGCAATCGACGTCCTGGTGCACAACGCAGGTGGGGTGGCCGGACAGATTCATCGGCCCATCGAGCGCGTCAAGGACGAGGAGTGGGACCGCGTTGTCGAAATCAATCTTGGCAGTGCGTTTGCGCTGTGCCGATCCGTTGCGCCAGGTCAGAAGCTACGCAGAGTTGGCGCAATTGTGGTGATTGCGTCGGGCGCCGCGCAGCAGGCGTCTCTGACCGGAGTGCAAGCCTATTGCGCAGCTAAGCATGGCGAGTTGGGTCTCATTCGCCAACTCGCGCATGAACTCGGGCCGCATGGTATTCGCGTGAATGCGGTGGCTCCAGGATTCGTGAGGACAACGGCAACACAGCGCCAGTGGGACGCGATGGGGGCGGACACGCAAGAACGTGTTCTGGAGAGCGTTGCGCTCAGGCGCTTTTCGGAACCCGAAGACATCGCCCATGCGGCTCTCTTTCTGGCAAGCCAGCAAGCCAAAATGATCAATGGGCAAATGCTTCAGGTCGACGGCGGCCGTTGACTTCATACGAACCACGCAGAGCAACCAAACAGCATGAACCAGCCAACCTCAGACCTCCAACCTTGGGAGTGGCCAGAGGCCACGTGGCGCGCCCGCGTTAACAGTGTGCGCGCGGGCAAGCCCCTCGCCCCTCGCACCTGGCCAAATGGAGCGCCTTGCGCCGTCGCACTTTCTTTCGACAGCGATCACGAAACCAACGAACTGCGGGATGGCGGCAGGTCAATTGGGAGAATGAGTTGGGGGCAAGCCGGCAACCGAGTGGGCATCCCGCGCATTGAGAAGATTCTGGAGCGGTTTGGCATCCATGCCACGTTCTTCGTGCCCGCCGTAGCTGCCTTGCTCTATCCTGAGGAGCAGCGACGGCTGCACGCCAATGGCCACGAGATTGCGCTGCACGGGTGGATACACGAGCTCAATACCAGCGTCTCAGGAGCAGTAGAGCGTGACCTCATGCTGCGCTCGGCCGATGCAATCGAATCAATCACTGGCGTGAGGGCGAAGGGAATGCGCACCCCTTCGTGGGACTTCAGTCCAGTCACCCTTCCAATCTGCATAGAGATGGGGCTGGAGTATGACTCCTCCTTGATGGCGGATGAGGATTGCTACGAACTCCTTCTCGACGGAAAACCTACGGGTGTCGTAGAGATCCCCGTCGAATGGGTGCGTGACGACGCGGCCTATTTCCTAATGCAACGCCATGGGTCGCTGAGGCCCTACACCCCCCCGGACGGCGTCTTCGACATCTTCATTCGTGAATTGAAGTACGCACTCGACTGTGGTGGTCTGTTCCAACTGACTTTGCATCCGCACGTGATCACGGCGAGGTCGCGCATATGGATCCTTGAAGAGCTGATTCGTTATGCGAGGGACCGCGGAGCGTGGTTCCCAACCCACGCCGAGCTTGCTGAATACGTTCGAAACAGCGCCCCATCCGCAGCACCTGAAGTTCCCACGTGACGCCGGAAAGCGCGCACTTCAAGGATCTCTTGGCAGGTATCCAGAAGTGGGTTGAGTGTGAATCACCTTCTCATTATCCGGTTAGAACGCGCCGCCCGGTGCACGGGCGCGAATGCCCGGAATGTCGTTGAGCAATCGGGTCGCGGTGTCGCGGCGCTGTCTGTAGTCCGCCCTGAACAATCCGCAACCCGTTGATTTTTTTTGAGATTTCAGGGTTTCCTTGGCGCACGACTTGCAGGGTCGATCGTTGTAGAACGCAGTTTCCTTGCAAATTCCGACGAGGTTTAAACAATGGGACCCAAGCCCGCAGCGCCCGAGACTGACGAGTTGTTCGTCTCCCGGCTCACCGAGTTGATCAACATGCGTCACGCGCTGGTGCGCTTGGCCGGCTTGATCGACTGGGCCGAGATCGAGCGCACCTTTGGCGCCCACTTCAGCTCCGGCCGCGGCCGACCCGCACTGCCTCCTCGCCTGGTCGCCGGCCTGCTGTACCTGCAGCACACCTTCGAAGCCTCTGACGCGGCCGTCGTCAACACCTGGGTCGAGAACCCGTATTGGCAGTACTTCTGCGCAAAGATCTACCTGCAGACCGAAGCGCCCATCGATCCGAGCAGCCTCACGCGCTGGAGGAAGCGCATCGGCGAGGAAGGCGTGGAGACCTTGTTGATGGCCACCATCGAGGCGGCCCGGCGCGGCGGCATCGTGAAGGCCTCCAGCGTGGATCGCGTCATCGTCGACACGACCGTCATGCCAAAGGTGATCGCGCACCCGACCGACAGCCGTTTGCTGGAGAAGAGCCGTCAGCACCTGGTGAAGCTCGCCGGCGAACACGGCATTGCCCTGCGCCAGAACTGCAATCGCACGGCCCCAAGGCTGGCCGCGCAGATCGGCCGCTACGCCCACGCCAAGCAGTGCAAGCGGATGAGGAAAGCCGTACGGACCTTGCGCACGCGCGTGGGTCGCGTACAGCGCGAACTGGCGCGCCAAATCGCCACGCTGCCCGAGCAGGCACGAACCAAGGTCAGCGATCTGCTGGTGCGCACGGGTCGCATCCTCACCCAGCGCACGAAGGACAAGAACAAGCTTTATGCGCTGCACGCCCCGGAAGTCGAGTGCATCAGCAAGGGCAAGGCCCGAACCCCGTATGAGTTTGGCGTGAAGGTCACCATTGCGACGACCTTGAAGGAAGGCTTGGTCGTGGGCATGCGCAGCATGCCGGGCAATCCATACGACGGGCACACGTTGGAAAAGACCCTGGAGCAGGTCGCCATCCTGGCCGAGCGCAAGCCGACCACCGTGATCGTGGACAAGGGCTATCGGGGCGTGGAGATCCAAGGGGTGCGCATCCTGCGCTCGGGCCAGAAGCGAGGCATCACGCGGACCTTGAAGGCGATGATCCATCGGCGCAGTGCCATCGAGCCAGCCATCGGGCACATGAAGATGGACGGCCGACTTGGCCGCAATCCGCTCAAGGGCGCGTTGGGCGACGCGCTGCATGCGGTGATGTGCGGGGCGGGGCACAACCTGCGCCTGATCCTGGCGAAGCTGCGGCTTCTTGCCGCCCGATTCGCGCTCACATTGCCTGCGCTGCTAGCGATGTTCTCCTCGCCAATGGGCCGCACTCAACTCGAGAACGCTTGAAATCGGATTATTCAGGACGGACTCTGTAGGTGGCAACCCAGTCGGGAAGAAAGGCCGCGTCGCTGTTCAGGGCGGCCACGGCGGCGACCTGGCTCACCGACGATGCGCCGCTGGTCGACTGCGATTGCAGCATGTCCAGCGCCGCGATGATGTCCGCGGGGCCGGCTGCATAGCCGATGCGCCAGCCCGTCATCGCATAGGTCTTCGACACGCCGTTCACCACCAGCGTGCGGTCGCGCAGGCCCGGCTCGATGGCCAGCAGATGCGGCGCCGC